>NZ_JBVOON010000017.1:0-97449 GCF_055664235.1 Rhodococcus sp. NPDC019050
GCTCGAGCGAAACAGCATAGTATCCAGCACGACTCGTTGATCACTACGTCTACTGCAGAGCCGATCCGAAGTCCACCACTCCACGGGGCACTATCTGCGGGCCCGGTGGCCTGGGGAGAAGTTGTATGTGGTGCTCGACAACTTCTCCCCGCACCGGCACCAGAGTGTTCGTCGGTGGGCCGCCGACAACGATGTTGAGTTGGTGTTTCTGCCGACCTACGGGTCGTGGCTCAACTGGATCGAATCCGAGTTCGCGGCGTTGCGGTATTTCGCGCTCAATGGCACCGATCATCGCAGTCATGCCGAGCAGAACGCTGCGATCGCCGCATACGTGCGGTGGCGCAATGCTCGTGCCGAGCCGAAGACCCGGTTCGCCCCGGACTCACCGATCCGATCGTGGACCGAGTACCCGCATTACACGGCCAAGGTTGCTTGACGAGGCACTAGTCACCAGACAACGTCGCTGGACATCGCATGATGGACGCCGTCAGCTCTGTGGGTGTGTCGTCCGGGACGAGGTAGCCCGCGCCAGGGATGGTCTCGAAGCGTGCTACGGGGATCTGTGCCGCAAGCTGCGCCCCTTGGCTGCAGGCATCAGATGTCATCGCCGGCTCGTCTGCGCATACGCAGGCGAGCCCCGGACGGTAGACCGGGCATCAACACATCGGATGATTCGGGCGTCGGATGTGTCTCAGCCGAGCTCGTGCCGGCGTAGATACGCGAGGACGGCCAGCACCCGACGATTCGTGTCGTCGGTCGGCGGCAGCACCAGTTTGTTAAAGATGTTGCCGACATGCTTGCCGACCGCCGATTCGGTGATGAACAATTGTGCGGCGATCGCCGCATTCGAATGTCCCTCTGCGATCGAGGCGAGCACCTCGCGTTCGCGCGGCGACAACTGCGCCAACGGATCCCGCCGGCGACGGAACAACTGCTGTATGACCATCGGATCGATCACAGTGCCACCGGCAACCACTTGACGCAGAGTGGAGACGAACTCCTCGACATCGACGATGCGATCCTTCAGCAGATAGCCGACCCGCCCACCTTCCGCACCCATGAGTTCGTCGGCGTAACTCAATTCGACATACTGGCTCAACGCCACCACGGCAAGCTCCGGGTAGGTTCGTCGCAGTGCCACTGCTGCGCGCAACCCCTCGTCGGTGAAACCCGGCGGCATCCGCACATCGGTCACGACGAGGTCCGGACGGTGCTCGGCGACAGCCGATTCCAAGTTCACGGCATCGGGGACCGCAGCCACGACCTCGAACCCGAATCGTTCGAGCATCGCGGCGAGGCTTTCGCGCAGCAGTGCACCATCCTCGGCGAGGACCACTCGCACGGCAGTCAGTTCTCGATCCACGGCAACTCCACTCGGACGACGGTGGGCCCGCCAGGCGGGCTGGACAGCAGCATTCTGCCGTCGACCGCAGCGACCCGGTCGGCCAGGCCCGTCAGACCGCTCCCTCGTTCCGGATCCGCACCGCCGCAGCCGTCGTCCACGATCTCAACGACGAGCAGATCCCCGGCGCGCCGGGCCGTCACGTCGACGGCCGTCGCATCCGCATGTTTGGCGATGTTGTTGAGCGCTTCGACCACCACGAAATAGGCTGCGACCTCGACGTCCGGCGCCGGGCGTGGCGAGATCTCCGCGGTGACGGCGACCGGGACGGCGAAGTCCTCGGTCAGCTCACGTAGGGCGTCGGGTAGGCCGCGGTCGGTGAGCACCCTGGGGTGGATTCCCCGAATGAGTTGCCGCAGTTCCGCCATCAGATCCTTGGCCTGGTCATGCGCCTGCGACACACTTTTCGCGGCGGCGGAATCCGGTGGGAGGTCGAGTTTGGCCATACCCAACTGCAGAGTGAGGTTGACGAGCAACGACTGCGCGCCGTCATGCAGGTCCCGCTCGATCCTGCGACGTTCTGCCTCGAAGGCATCGACCAGTCGGGCACGGGACCGCGACACCTCGACAAGCCGAGCGCGAAGCGCGTCCGGATCGTCGCCGCACAGCAACGACCGAGCGAGCGCGCCGTGCAGTCCCGCGATCAGAGCAATCACGTACGGGACTGTCGGCAGCAGAAGCAGACCTGCGATCGCGTAGGGGACGGCCTGATCGACCGACGTGATCTGGCTGAAGCCGAGCGCCACCGCCTCGTTACCGTCACCCACCACCAGGGGGCTTACCACCATCACGACGATGAGGCCGACGATCACCGCGGCCAGGAGCAACAACGCGGGAACCAAGGTGAGCAGCAGGACTGCGTATCCGAGCTCCCTCCATGTCGCGGCCTCGGTGTAGCGGGTGCGCACCCACGGCCACAGACCCGCGGCGGGAGGCGCGCGGTGCGCCGAGAGCGCCCGATCGCTGCTCACCAGACGCAGCCGCATACGTTCCAGAGTCGCCAGCGGTATCGCCACCAGCGGGCCGAGCCCGAACACCAGCACCACGCCGAGAACACCGAGGAACAACACCCTGCCGAGCGGTTGCGGATACATGCCGTCGCCCGCCCACACGATCAGGACCAACCACGGGACACAGAACGCAGCGAACGGCAGCGCCACCGCGCACACCACCGGGACAGTGGTCAGCAGATAGCCGAGCGAGCGCCACAGCCACCCCGTCAGCAGGAAGCGTCGTCGTGTGATCGCGGCGAGCACCGAGGTCGGTTCAGCAGAGGACACTCGAGTGAGCCTATCGACGCGGCCGCTGTTTCGGGAGGAGGTGAGGTGCAGTCGAAAAGGTGGTGCTGGCACCACCTCCGATCCGCCGCGTGGACCCAGTGACCACACCACCGGCGGAATGGTCGGCTGTAGTCATGCAACTGGAGCTGAACAAGGTCACCAAGACCTATCGAGGTAAACAGGCCGTCACCGACGTCAGCATGCGGATCGGGCCCGGAGTTCTCGGACTCCTCGGACCCAACGGAGCCGGCAAGTCGTCGCTGATGCGGATTCTCTCCACGATCACCCGGCCGACTTCCGGCACGGTCACGTGGAACGGTACCGACATCGTCGCTCGGCCGGAGCCGCTCCGACGTGTCCTCGGCTACCTCCCACAGGATTTCGGTGTCTATCCGAATCTCAGTGCCCGGGAGTTTCTCCGGTATCTCGCCGAAGTCAAGGGACTGAGCACGCGGTCTGCCAAGGAGCGGGTCGACGAGCTGCTCGAACTCGTCAACCTGACCGACACCGGATCGCGTCCGGTGGGCAAGTTCTCCGGCGGCATGCGCCAGCGTGTCGGGATCGCGCAGGCGCTTCTGAGCGACCCCGAACTTCTCGTCGTCGACGAACCGACGGTCGGGCTGGACCCTGAGGAACGCATGCGGTTCCGCAACCTCCTGGGAGATCTGGCATCCGACCGGATCGTCATCCTGTCCACCCACATCGTGTCGGACATCGAAGCCATCGCCGACGACATCGCGATCCTCACCGCCGGCGAACTACGTAGGCGCGGCACCCCCGAGGAACTCCTCCGTTCCGCAGACGGTCAGGTGTGGGAATCGATCGTCCCCATCGATGCCGTGGCCGACATCCGGCAGCGAGCGACGATCACCCGCACCGTCCGAACATCACAGGGCGTGCGTGTTCGTGCAGTCGCGCACACGCCTCCGGTCCCGGGTGCGCGTCCTGTCGAGCCCGACCTCGAAGACGCGTACGTCAGTGCGGTCAATACCCCGATCGCACCTGCCGGGGTGACCCGATGACCAGCGCGGTTACTGCCGTCTCGATGGCAGATTTCCGGGATCGTTCTCGGCGTCCCGCGTTCCTGGTGACCGTGCTCGGCGCCGTCGCGCTCGGGTATGTTGCCATCCCGCCCGCCTCCGCCACGTACGCGATGGTCAAGGTCGGATCGTTCCGGGGAGTGTACGACAGCGCGTACATCGGCATGATGCTCGCGATGATCGGAAGCCTGTGGCTGCCACTGTTCGGGTTCTACGTCGTCCGCAGCAGCATCGCGCGCGACATCGCCACCGGCGTAGGAGAAACGCTTGCCGCATCCCCGCTGCGTACTCCGATGTATCTGCTGGGAAAGTACCTCAGCAACCTGATGGTGCTGGCAGCGATGGCTGCCGCACTCGCCTTCATCGCACCCGTGATGCAGTTCCTCCGCGGGGAATCCACGGGCCTCGACTTGACTGCGCTCTGGCTTCCGATCGTGTTGTTCTGTCTTCCGGTCCTGACGGTGGCCGCAGCAGCCGCCGTTGTGTTCGAGACGATCCCGCTCTTGCGCGGTGGTGCGGGAAACATCCTGTGGTTCTTCGTCTATCCGTCGATGTTCCTCGCTGGGATTCCGCTGATCTACGGCACGATCACTGCGGGGTTCCAGACCGACCTGGCCGCGCAGCACCCCGGCATGGACGACGAGATCTCGATCGGGCTCACCGCGGAACCCGGAGCGCTCGGGCAGTTCACGTGGTCCGGAATGGACGTCGACCCGACCCTCGTCGCAGCGAGTGTGGGATTGATCGCGGCATCGACGCTCGTCGCCGTCATGCCGTCGTTCTGGTTCACTCGGTTCGATCCGTCACGGCTGCAGACTTCCCTATCGAGGACTTCCACCCAGCCGTCCTCCGCAACACCGGGACCGTCGGCGACACCCGCGTTCTCACAGACCGTACGAGGGCTGTCCCCGGCCGAGCGTGGACACGCGTTCCTGGGGCTGTTGATCGGCGAGGTCCGTATCCATCTCGGAAGTGTGTCGCGGTGGTGGTGGCTCACGCTCGCGATCGTGACGGTCGCGGCCCTCGCGGTTCCCGCTGATCGCGTCGGCACCGCGCTGCTCTTCGCGTGGTTGCTGCCGGTGCTGCTGTGGTCGCGTCTCGGCACGCTCACCTACGAACAGGGCGTCGACCCCCTTGTGGAGTGCGGTGTCTCGCCGCGCATCCGCCTCATCGCCGAGTGGAGTGCAGGTGTGCTCATTGCCGCCGTCGCCGGTGTGGGCCCCTTGGTCAAGATGCTCCTTACGCTGGACTTGACCGGCGTAGCCGCATGGGTTGCGGGCGCCGCGTTGATCCCTGCCCTTGCACTGCTGATCGGGTCGATCGGACGGGGCGCACGTGTATTCCAGGCGGTCTACCTGGTGATCTGGTACGCCGTTCTCAACGGGGTCGCGGCCGTCGACGTTATGGGCGTGCTCCGCACCGACGGCTCGCTCAGTGGCCCGTCTCCACTGTTCTCTCTCGGCATCAGCGCTGTGTTGGTCGCCGCCTCCCTACTCGTACTGGAGATTCGTCATGCCCGCCGTTGAAAACCTGCCCCGGAAATCCCTGCTCTCTGCCGGTGTTGCGGCACTGACACTCTCGACTCTTGTACTCACCGGATGCACCGCCGGTTCCGCGAGTCAGGAACAGCGGAGCGACACCTACAGCGGCGCGATCACCTCCGTCACACTCGATCTCGATGATGCGGGCGCGAAACAACTCGGTGTCACCACCGCGGCCCTGAGCGCCCAGGTGATCGGCTCCGACCGCGACGACATCGAGATCCGACGTTCCTTCGAGTTCACCGACGGCGACAAGCCCGATGAACGCATCGACACCGACGGGTCCGGTCTGATTATCAGCGCGAGTTGCCCCGATAGATTTGCCGTCGGCAGCCCCACCTGCGTCGCCCGATACGAGATCGCCGTCCCGTACGGTACTGTTGTCCAAGGGAATTCGAAGTTCGGCGATCTGACGGTGACCGACACCCGTGCCGCCGTCGATCTGAACTCCCGCTACGGTGACGTCACGCTGGTCACGGGCCCGGGCGGTTACGCGGTGGACGCCGTCTCGGCGACGGGCACAAGCACCATCGAGGTGCCGCAGGATCCCGCCGGGATCCCGGTGCGCCTACGGTCCGGAGATGGCGCCGTCTCCGCAATGACGGACCCTCGCTGAGACGAGAGCGAAGTACCCAGAGTGAATGCACACCTCGCAGGGACGGTTACTACCAGGCAGCCACTCGAGGTGTGTGTTATTCGTCGTCGATCTCGCCGCGGGCCAACCACTGTGGGAGGAGCTGCTCAGGAGTATCGGCGTGAGGATGGGGTGGCTGTGGTGTCCGGGCGAGTAGTCGATGACGGCAATCACCGCCAGGACGATTAACACCCAGAACGCGATCATCGCGAAGACCATGAGCGCGTAGCCCCACCCGTTCATGCTGTTGGCGTACCAGAACATCATCGGTGTGCCTCTGCATTGCGCCAGATTCGTCGCTCTTCAGGCAGCCCGCGCGATCGCGATTTTCACCCGGGTCCGGCGCACGAGTTCGGCGCGGCCGGCGACGGTGCCGCGAGACGGCCCACACCTGCTGCCTCAGCGATCGCATCGGGTGGCACGTCACTCGCGCCCGCTCTGCTTTCTGTTGATTGGCGTCCAAGTATGCCGAGGCGCTCTTTCAAGAACGCGATGTCGTTGTCCTGCTCGAACATCTGCTTGCGGAGACGGGCGAGCTCGGTGCCCACACGGGCGATGCTGCTGCAGCTCGGAGAGCATCTCGACATACCGCTTCGTGATCGGAACACGCTGTCGGCGTTGGTGACGAAGCGGACATCTCACCTGTCCCCGTACAGATGTCGTGGGAATCTGCGATAGGAGGCGCACACAGCCAATGGGCACACCGACCAGCACCAAAATATCGAAACGACCTGCAAAACAAGATGAAACACCTGATGAGTATCCGGACGCACCCTGACGAACCGTTGCGGGCAGATTCAATCGTCCTCGACGGTGATCGTTGGGGGACTGGGAATTACCGCGGTGGTCAAGGCGATGCGAGTGCGGTCCCCGCCGGAGTCGGTTTGGTACGGCGCGAGTAGCTCGGCGAGCCGTGTCTGGATCTGCGCGAGGTCGTCGGTGGTGACGTAGAGCGGTGTGGTGCCGAAACCCAAGTAATTCCGCAGGTTTCGATCCTCGTTCTCGATGAACGTGTCGAAACTCTCGCCGAGTGCGCTCAGGAAGGTCAGGAAGGCGTTTCGGAGTTCTGCGTCGCTCATCGCATTGAGATCGTCGTGCCCGACGTGTGCCATGCGTTCCCCGAGCGCGAGTGTTCGTTCAATGGTCCCGCGCACGCGGCGCTCGTCGACGACGGTGACGATCTCCGCGTCGATCAGTGCCGCCACGTGCCGGTAGAGCGTGGCCTGGGTGACGCTCGGCAGTGCCGCCCGGAGTTCGCCGGTCGTCAGCTGGCGACCTCCGAGCTGCTGCACAATCCGCAACCGAACCGGATGCAGTACGACGTCGGCAATTGTCGATTTGCTCGCCATCGCGACCTTTCTCCATTATTATCACTCTGATAATGTTCTCAACATCGATACGAGGCGACGCTCGGTGCATCTCCCGATCCGGGTTTGCAGACGGTCAACCGGAATGTCCCGCGCAGCGAACCCTCCATGGCGGTGAGCGCGACTTCGCCATCGCCCATCGCCATGTGTGGGTCACCGACGTAGAAGAGTGCGCCGGGCGCGAAGACGGGTAGGTAGAAGGTCGAACCTTCGCCCAGCAGTCGGATGTCGATGTTGCCGCCGCCCAGTGTGGGCGGGATCGAATTCGAGTTGGGTGAGGTCGGATCGGCGTCGGTGGAAAATGCCACGCCCATCATGCCCATGAACGGGCGGAGGGGGAACCGTACGCGGGAGTTCTGACCGAAGGGCATGACGCCCAAGCCGTTCTCGATGGACGTGAACACCGATACGTTGCCGTGCGATGTGGGATCGGGACCGGATCGCCCGTCCGTGGAGACCGGCGGCATCACCTCTGCGATGTCTATACCCGCGGGCGCGCCACCGTCGCTGGTCCGTGCAAGCGCACCCTTGCCGTGTCGACTGGAGACGACACCGTACGGGACGCGGGGAACGGCCTCCAATGTCTCGATCTTGAGGACGTCGCCGGGCTCGGCACCTTCGACGAAGACCGGTCCGGTGACCACGTGGGGTCCATCCTTGCCGAAGTCACGTGGTGTGCGGTTGTACTCAGCGGCGATGGCGGCAGCATCCTGGAGCACGTCGTCGGCGGCGACACCTTTGGTACCGAAGAAGTCGACAGGATTGCGGCCTTGGTCTTCGAGAATTCCCTCGTGTGAGACGGTGTCGATGGTGATGGTTTGTCCCGACTTCATCCGCACAACCGGACTGGTGTGCACGTTCGGCACGTAGCCCCAGAGCACCTGGTCGGGTAGCGATTCCAGGTATACGTCGCCGGACCGGTTGCCCTGACCAGGCTGCAGGATCGGAATGCCGCCGGCATACGGCAGAGCGGGCGAGGACACTGTCGGCCCCGCTGATGCGTCCGAGCACGCCGCGACCCCCGCGACACCGACACCGGCACCGATCGCTGCCACGCTCTGAATGAACCGGCGACGGCCGAGCCCTTTCGTGAGAAGTTCTGCGGCACTCCGTGAGAATTGTTCGGGCACAGTGAACCTCCGGTCGGTGTCGGAGTGCTCAAGCTATCGAGACAATGTTTCGTCCGCTTTGCCGGCCTGTTCACAAGATCGCCGGTTTTGTTTACCGCCCAAAAGGTTTGAAGCAATGAGAACGGGCACAGGTGACATGACCGTGCCTGATTTGCCCGGTCGTGTTCCGCGCAGGGGTTCAGGGCAGCTTGCCGTCGAAGATCGGCCGCATGAAGGTGCGCTCGTAGCGGAGCACACACCCGCTTCGGTCGCGAATCTCGTCGGCGGCGCGAAACTCGTCGTCGGAATCGAACAACGCGCGGTACCGCTCGTATGCGGCGAGGGACTCGAACGAGAAGAGAGCGAGCGCCCGGTCGCTGGCACCCTCACCGGGAAGGAAGTATCCGTGGTGGGTACCGCCGTGTTTGTCGACGAGCGCGATCCATGCGCGAGCGAAACGCTCGAAGTCGTCGATTTTCGCCGGGTCGATCGTGTACTCCACAACGCACGTGATCATGACGCGAGGGTAGTGCCGCACGGGTGTACTCGGGCGGACGAATCACAATCCTTGTCAGCGACTTCGACATAGGCGCACCGGCCCGTCACCTCGCAGATGCTCTCCGGCCGTACCGGGCGACGTAATGCCACACTTTCTTCAGATCCTGTGGGTCGACGTTCCCTACCCGAGCAGGCCCGAGCGAATACGGCGTGATCCATCCTTGTCGGGCGACCGATCGAGCCACCTCGACGACCGCATTCCCTCGGTACTCCGGATGAGTCTCGACTTGCTCTATCGCGAGTCTGTAGCCGTCGTGCCACAGAACAGCACAGGGCATCGTCCTGGCGACATCCTCGAACCGAGTGCCTCGGTAGCTCGGGTCCAGAACCAGTGCCTCGACATCACATTCGATGTCGATGGGTCCGTGAACATGAGCCTCGATGTAGTGGTCGAGCGGATCGTCGAACTCGGTCACCGCGTCGGCCTGCAGCAGATGACTCGATGTCTCCGCGGTCCCGAACAACTGTGGTTCGTGCACGCTGTCGGGAAAGCAGAACGTTGTGCGCTCGAGAGTGTGTTCAGCCAGCACGAAGTACGACGACCCGAACCGCGGCGAACCCCCGTAGCCGTCGCAATGACGGTCGAGGGAGCCGTACTTGGGACGATCCGACGCCGGCCGGGAGTCGTAGACACCACCGAACATCCGGCTTTCCCATCGCCACCGGTCACCACCTGCGAACGCCGTGAGTCCACCGTTGCCCGTATTCGTCTCGAACTGCGAGAGATAAGCGCCGCGCTCGGCGATTGCGGACAGCGTCGACCCTCCACTGTAGGGAGCGTCCGGATGAAAATGCATGGTCACCCGCATCGACTTGCCGATGCTCTCCCCCGCAGTCAACGCACGTACGTGGGCAACCGCAGCCTCGGCCGAATCCACCAGTCCTCCATCCCCCACACTGCCGCTTCGCGGCGCAACAACCCCACCATTCCGTCGCCAGGCAGCATTCTGCCTCGAACTGCCACCCAACACTTCGAACGATAGCGAGTTCTGCGATCACAGAATCGTCGCGAGCGCGCGTTGCAGCGTCTCTGCGCTGGCTTCGAGCGCGGCGCGCTCCTGCTCCGTCATCGGGGGCTGATGCATCTGACTCACTCCGGCACGTCCGAGCACCGAAAGCAACGACATCGTCACTCGGTACTCCGGGTGATATCCGGCGACGGTGAACACAGCCCGCTCGTCGCGCAGGACAGCTTCGGCAAGGCGTGCGCTCACCGCGCCGATACCGTATTGGCTCGCCCCGATCCCCTCGATGATGTTGATGTTGGCAAAACGGATTTCGTTTTCTACCTGGTCGCGAATCTGCTGACCCTGCTCGGCCAGCAGGTCGAGCACCGGCACTCCTGCGGCGGTGGCCGATGACCAGAGCAGCACCTCGCTGGTGCCGTGCTCGCCGATCACGAACGCCTGGATGTCGGTTGGACTGACACCGAGGTGTTCGCCGAGGTGGACGCGGAAGCGCAAGCTGTCGAGCACGGTGCCGGTGGAGAACACCCGATCGTGACCGGCCAGTGCGCGGGTCAGGTCGGCCAGCGGGTCCGGTGGGTCGGTGACCACCATGATGGTGGCGTCCGGTGCTGTCGTGACAAGTCCGGGGATCAGGTCGCGATATACCGCGGCATTGTGTTCGAGCAGTCGCAGCCGGCCTGTCGGGTCGCTCCGATCGGTCGCGCCACCGGCAGCTTCGTTCTCCCCCGCCGTGATGATCAACAGATCCGCGCCGTCGAGATCGTCTCCGTCACCGGCGCGCACATCGACCGGTGGAACCAGTGGCGTCCCGTAGCGCATGTCCAGTGCCACCGCCTGTGCCCGCTTCACGTTCTTGTCCACCAGTACGACTTCCCTGGCCGACCCCCGGCCCAGCAGGGCAAGGGTGGTAGCCGATCCGACCGCGCCGACTCCCACCACCCCGATTTTCACGGCCACCGCCGAGGCTGTGACAGATGGATTTCTGGCATTGTGCGGCAATGTATTTCGATTGATTCGCGGATGGTTTTCACGTTGCGATCCTTGCCGTAGGTCTGCGCCTTCAGCTTCTGCGGAGTTCGGTCCGCTTGCTCGGCATCCCGAGTCCAGTACACACCGTGGTCACCGGCTTTCGCAGTGAATCACGCACATGACGAAACCACTTGTAACAACGTGGTGTTCGTCCCCGATTTGCTCGGTGAAGGCTGTCACTACGACGTCAGGAGCGGGACATGGGATCGGTCGAGATCATCACGTGGCTTCAGGAAGGCGCAAGTCAGGGAGACCCCATCCGGGGTGCGCTCTACGTCGTCACCTTTATCGCACTGGGCCTGTACAGCGTCATCTTCGAGGGCGCCATCATCTGAGCCCGCATTTCGCCGCTGTCAGGTGCAGCAGTTCGGGTCCAGTACGAGGCGCAGTGCCTCGAGCGCGTCCGTCCGGACGCGGTGGTAGACGTTCATTCCGTTGCGGGTGGATTCCACCATCCCCGCCTTGCGCAACTGCCCGAGATGGTGACTGACGGTGGATTCTGCCAGGTCGACGGCCGTGGCGAGGTCGCATGTGCAGACTTCGCCGGCGGCGTCGGTGAGCAGGATGGACATCAGCTGGATGCGGGTCGGATCGGCCAAGGCTTTGAGGCGCAGTGCCACTTCGAGTGCGGAGCCGGCGCTCATCGGGGCGGCGGACACCGGGTCGCAGCAGATCGGTGTGGTGATGTCGACGACGGGCAGAGCCTTGGGCATGGGACTATTCTGCCGACCTCCTTGACATATGTCAAAAAGGTGGACCACACTGGAACCCGCTAATTCGATGTATGTCTCACACGTGGAGGTTCTCATGTCCCGCGCTCAGCTAGCCCTCAACGTCGACGACCTGTCCGAGGCCGTGGCGTTCTATTCGAAGTTGTTCGGCGCCGAACCGAACAAGCTCAAGCCCGGTTACGCGAACTTCGCCCTGTCGGAACCGCCTCTCAAGTTGGTGCTCCTCGAGAATCCCGGCAAGGGTGGCTCGCTCAATCACCTGGGTGTCGAGGTCGAATCCAGCGAAAAGGTGCACGAGGAGATCGCCCGGCTCACCGACGCCGGGTTGTTTACCGACGAGGAGATCGGCACCACGTGCTGTTTCGCCACGCAGGACAAGGTGTGGGCCACCGCTCCGGACGGAGAGAAGTGGGAGGTCTACACCGTTCTCGCGGACAGCGAGACCTTCGGCACGAGCCCCACGTTGCTCGCGGACGAAAACTCCGGTGGGGCGGCGTGTTGCGGGTCGGCAGCCTCGTCTGCCGCAACCGAGCCCGACGGCGACAACCGCACGGCTGCGGAGCAATCGACTTCGTGCTGCTGACACCTCAACCCCCGGGGGCTCGGTGAACTGCCGATTTCCGTCGCCGCTCAGGATGCGGTGGACGTGGACGCTCGGGCGAACCGCTTTCGCAGCGCGAGCGAGACGTACACGAGCGCAACGAGTACAGGCACCTCGATCAACGGGCCTACCACTCCGGCCAGTGCCTGTCCAGAGGTGACGCCGAACGTCGCAATCGCCACCGCAATCGCCAGCTCGAAGTTGTTGCCGGCAGCGGTGAATGCGAGCGTCGTGGTGCGCTCGTACCCGAGGCCCACGGCGGCACCGAACAGGTAGCCACCGCCCCACATGAGAGCGAAGTACGCCAGCAACGGCAACGCGATCCGCGCGACATCCCAGGGCTGCGACGTGATCCGGTCGCCTTGGAGCGCAAACAGAATGACGATCGTGAACAGCAGACCGTACAGCGCCCACGGGCCGATCTTCGGAATGAACCGGGTCTCGTACCACTCCCGGCCCTTGGCCTTCTCGCCGAAGTGCCGCGTCAGGAAACCGGCGACCAGCGGAATACCGAGGAAGATCAATACCGATGTGGCGATCTGCCACGGCGAGACGTCGAGAGTGGTCTGCTCGAGTCCGAGCCACCCGGGTAGCACCGAGAGGTAGAACCAGCCGAGCACGGCGAACATGATCACCTGGAAGACGGAGTTGATCGCGACCAGCACGGCAGCGGCCTCCCGATCACCACACGCGAGGTCGTTCCAGATGATCACCATCGCGATGCACCGCGCCAGTCCGACGATGATTAAGCCCGTGCGGTACTCCGGCAGGTCCGGGAGCAGCAACCACGCAAGCGCGAACATCAGGGCGGGGCCGAGCACCCAGTTGAGCACCAGCGACGAGATCAGCAGTGTGCGGTCACCGGTGACCGTGTCGAGGCGGTCGTAGCGGACCTTCGCCAGCACCGGATACATCATGATCAGCAGACCCAACGCGATCGGCAAGGAGATGCCGTCGATCTCGATGACGCTCAATGCGTCCCCGAGTCCGGGGATCATGCGGCCCAGCAGGAGACCGGCGACCATGGCGACGCCGATCCATACGGGCAGGAACCGGTCGAGTGTGGACATCTTGCCGACGACCGGCGGACGTCCGGTGGTGGCGGTCACGAGAGAGTCTCCTGGAGTGGGTCGCTCGGCGAGCAGGACGAGGCGGGCAGCACTCCGGATTCGATTGCCAGCACCGCAGACAGTTCTTCGAGAGCGGCGGGTACCACTCGGTAGTACACCCAGGTGCCGCGACGCTCACAGTCCAGCAACCCGGCTTCGCGCAGCACCTTGAGGTGGTGGGAGATAGTGGGCTGCGCCAGATCGAATGCGGGACTGATGTCGCACACGCATGCCTCGCCACCCTCGTGGCTCGCGACCATGCTGAGCATTCGCAAGCGCACCGGATCCCCGAGCGCTCTGAACACCCGGCCCAGGTCGGCGGCTCGCTCGGAGGACAACGGCTCACGCCCGATCGGTGGGCAGCAAGGCGCGACCACGCTCGACAACTGATTCGACATACGTCTATATTGACGTTCATCGATACAACGCGTCAAATGGGCCTCGCCGGAAAGGACCTTCCATCTTGTCCACTGCTTCGGTGCTGTTCGTGTGTGTGAAGAACGGCGGAAAGTCCCAGATGGCCGCAGCGCTCATGCGCAAGTCCGCCGGCGACCGCGTGGCCGTCCATTCGGCCGGCACAGCGCCCGGATCGTCCCTCAACGCCTTGTCGGTGCAGGTACTCGACGAGGTGGGCGCACCGACCGACGGCGAGTATCCCAAGCCGATCGATCCGCATCTCCTGAGCGAGGTGGACCTGGTCGTCACGCTGGGCAGTGAAGCCCGCGTCGACGCGCCCGCCACCGTCGTCGTGGAGAACTGGAACACCGACGAACCGTCGGAGCGCGGTATCGACGGGATCGAGCGCATGCGTCTGGTCCGCGACGACATCGCCGCGCGCGTCGACGAACTCACCGCCCGGTTGCTCACGGCCGCGGGCGGACGATAACCCGACTCGTCCCGGGAGGCCACCCGCGACGAGCGTGAGTGAAATCTCGGTCTCTCCGCCCCCCGCGGGCGCTACGGTTCGACCGTGCTCAGGAGATTCGGAACACCACCGCCTCGTCGTGCGCTCGGGGTGACCATGTCGGTGTTCGACACGACTGCACAAGAATTGGGCTTCGCTGTCGACGCCGCACAACAGCGTGCGGCCGAGGTCCTCGCGGACTCCGACCGGAACGTGTATCTCTGGGGTCCCGTGGGCAGGGGCAAGAGTTGGCTGATGGCAACATATTTCGCCGCAGTGCCGACAGACCGGAAGAAGCGCATCCACTTCCACGAGTTCTTCCGTGATCTGCATCTCGCGATCCGGCGACACCGCAGCAACCTTTCGGCTGCCTTGGACGAACTGCTGCACGACGTGGATCTACTGTGCTTCGACGAATTCCATGTTCACGACCCGGCGGACGGAAAGTTCATCGCCCGGTTGATGCCCGCGCTTCTCGACCGGCGCATCCGGGTAGTTCTGACCTCGAATTACCCGCCCCGGTCCTTGCTTCCCAATCCGCTGTTCCACGACGACTTCCTCCCCACGGTCGAATTGATCGAGAGTTCCCTGGCGGTCGTCGAGATCGACGGTGCCCTCGACTACCGCACCACGTCCCGGCACGAGGCGGGGTTCGCCGCCGGGTGGTGGGTCTCGCCGGGAACGGCCGAACAACGTGCTCGTCTCGGGCTCCGCTCACCACACCCCGACGAGCGGAGAATCCTCACCCCGGCGGGCCACCCTGTGCATGTCCGCCGGGCCACGGGACATTCTCTCTGGTTCGATTTCGGCGAACTCTGTGGAACTACCACCGCACCGGTCGACTATCTCGCGCTCGCGGCGAACCACTCCGATTGGGTGATCGACGGTGTGCCGGATCTTCGCACCGTCGGGAGGGAACCTGCCCAGCGTTTCGCCAACGTCGTCGACGTGCTCTATGACCGAGACGTGACTCCGATTTTTCTCGCGGACACGTCGGTGGACAGCCTCGTCGGCGGTGCTCGGCTTCCCGTCGATATCGCACGGATCGTGAGCAGGCTAGGACAACTCGGAACTGCGGCACTCTAATCGTAAGCACGTTCGGGCCGACTTTCCGGATCGGGAGACGCCCGACCTCGTGTCGTTTACCGTCGAGCGATGAACGCCGACACCAAGCGGTCCGCAGCCGTCCGGGTCCGAGACGCATTCGAAAAGATCCTGGGTATCCCAGTGCCCGTGCGGGTTCGATGCTGGGACGGTTCCGTCAGTGGGCCGGACTCGCCCGCGACGGTGGTGTTCCGCAACCGCCGCGCGATCCGCAGAGTGCTGTGGTCGCCGGGGGAACTCGGTCTCGTGCGCGCCTACATCGCCGGCGACCTCGAGATCGACGGCGACGTGTACGCGCTGTTGTCGCTGCCCGGGCTCGTGAACCGGCTCGGGGCGTTCGACCTCCGCGACGCACGCCGGGCGCTCGGCGGCGTGTGGGAGTTGGCCCGGCTCGGTGGCGTCGGGTTGCGCCCGCGACCGCCTGCGGTCGAGGTGTCTCGGCGGCGCGGCATCAAACACAGTATCGCCCGTGACGCGTCGTCGGTGTCGCACCACTACGACGTCGGAAACAGCTTCTACAGAATCTTTCTCGGCCCGAGCATGGTGTATTCGTGTGCGTACTGGGACGAGAACGCAGACGGTCTCGACGCCGCGCAGCACGCCAAACTCGACCTCGTCTGTCGCAAGCTGGGTCTGCGGCCCGGAATGCGCCTGCTCGACGTCGGCTGCGGATGGGGATCGATGGCGATTCACGCTGCCCGCCACTACGGCGTCGAGGTCGTCGGAATCACGCTGAGCCGCGAGCAGGCGGCGTGGGCACGCAAAGCAGCGGCGGAGGCGGGCCTGTCGGATCGGCTCGAGTTCCGTGTCCAGGATTACCGCGATGTCGACGACGGACCGTTCGACGCGATCTCGAGCATCGGGATGTCGGAGCACGTCGGTGATGCCGCACTGCCCACCTACGCCGCCACCCTGCACGGTCTGTTGCGGCCAGAGGGCCGGTTGCTGAACCACGCCATCGCCGCGGTCCGCACACGAGATCCCGAAGGTAACGACAAGCCCGGCCTGATCCAGAACTACATCTTTCCCGATGGGGAGATCCTGCCGCTGAGCCGCACCTTGGATGCGTTCGAACAGGTCGGTCTCGAGGTGCGCGACAGCGAGGCATTGCGTGAGCACTATGCGCTGACGCTCCGCGCGTGGGTGCGTAGCCTGCAGGATTCGTGGGACGACGCTGTCGCTTCCGTGGGTGCGGAGCGCGCACGCACCTGGCTGCTGTATCTCGTCGCCAGCGCGCTCGGATTCGAGGAGTCCGGCAGGCTCACCATCCACCAGGTGCTGGCCGTGCGCCCCGCAGACGACGGGACCAGCGGCCTCCCCCGGACTCGATCCCAATGGCTCGGCGACGCCATCCCCGCGACGTCGCCGAGTCGGTCGTAGAGGCTGCCCACCGAAGCATCAGGACGGCGGGAACCCGCGCGGCCAAGGAAGCGGGGAACATGGTCGACCTCGACTCCGATCCCACGAAATTGATCGAGATCGTCGAGATCGGCAAGCAACTGCTCATCACCCGTGGCGCTTTGACGACGTTCTCGCTGGCCAACGACCTCGCGAAGTATTTCGCCATCCTCCCGGCGCTGTTCAGTGGCATCTATCCGCAACTGGCTGCGCTCAACATCATGGGACTCGCCACGCCACAGTCCGCGATCCTCTCGGCGGTGATCTTCAATGCGCTCGTCATCGTCGCGCTCATCCCACTCGCACTCAAAGGCGTGCGGTACCGCCCCGCCGCTGCGTCGTCGCTGCTAGGGCGCAACCTGCTGGTCTACGGGGTCGGCGGCGTGGTGACCCCTTTCGTGGGCATCTGGCTGATCGACCTCGTCGTTCGTCTCGTTCCTGGAATCGGGTGAAAGACATGAGTCAAGGAAATTTCGTGCTCGGCTTCGTGCGGCAACTCAAGGCCGGTGCCATCGTGCTGGTCGCCCTAACCGCGATCGTCGGTCTCGCATATCCGGCGGCGGTGTGGGCCGTGAGCCGGATCGACACCCACGCCGGCGGCTGGAACACCGCCCCCGTCATCGTGCTCTCCGCCCGGACCGACGCGGCGGACAAGGTCGCCGCCCTCGACACCGGTGCCGACGATTACGTCACGAAACCCTTCGGGATGGAGGAGTTCCTCGCCCGCATCCGCGCCGCCGTCCGGCGGAGCGCAGCATCACCGGAGCTTCCCGAACCTGTCGTGACAACGGATACCTTCACCGTCGATCTGGTTGCCAAGAAAGTCACTCGCGACGGTGCCGACGTCCATCTGACCCCCACGGAGTGGGGCATGCTCGAGATGCTCGTGCGCAACAGGGGCAAGCTCGTGGGTCAGCGCGAGTTGCTCACCGAGTTGTGGGGACCGACCTACGTGGGTCAAAACCATTACCTGCGCGTCTATCTGACACAACTGCGCCGGAAACTCGAGGCGGACCCGGCCCGGCCCCGGCATCTGATCACCGAATCCGGCCGGGGTTATCGATTCGAACCCTGACCCGGATCGAACCCTGACCCGGACCCGATGTTCAGACGAGTGGGCCGTTCGTCTCCGTCAGGCGGACCAGCAGATCCCGTACTTGCTCGACCTGTTCGGGTCGTGTGGTCGGTCCCAGGCCGAACACACCGTCGAGACCTTCCACGGCCAGGTGGACGATGCGCACGCGGTCGGGATGTAGTCCGTCGCCCGCGAGCAGGGAAGTCCAGTAGCGATGGTCTTCGGCGACAAGTTCCGCGACACCGGGAACGGAGTGGAGGGTCGCGTACATCCGCAGGCGGGCCGCCCCGTTGGGTGTGTCCGTCACGTAGTCGCACATGGCGTGCACGTACGCCCGGAGCACCTTTCCCGGATGGTTTTCCGACAGGTCTATTCGCGCGTGCACGTCGTCCCGGAACCGCTGGATGGCGTCCTCGGCGACCGCACGCAGCAAGGCGTCGCGGCTTTCGAAGTGGTGCATCAATCCGCTTTTCGAGACGCCGGCGGCAGCGGCGACGTCGGCGAGAGAAAAGCTGTCGCCGCGGTCGCCGATCATCGTCGAGGTCACCTCGAGCAGCGTTCGCCGGGTGGCCGGGGCATCCCGGCCGGTCGTACCTGATGCCATCGATTTCCTTCCGTCGGGTGGCCCGCACCATACACCGACCATACGATCTCTATAACAGTCCAAACGGACGGTACAGTGAAATCTCGTGAACAGTGGCGAGATGGACGAGAACCCGGACGATCGGATCGGTGCCGCGCCCACGGCACGCGCCGGCGTGCGCGAATGGGCCGCGCTGGGTGTCCTCACACTGGCGGTGGTGCTGCTCGCAGTGGACGGCACGGTCCTGAGCCTCGCGGTCCCCGCACTGTCCGCAGACCTGGGCGCGACCGCGACGCAAGTGCTGTGGATCGGCGACATCTACTCGTTCGCGCTCGCCGGCCTGCTGATCACGATGGGCAACGTGGCCGATCGCATCGGACGGAAACGACTGCTGCTGATCGGTAGCGCCCTGTTCGGGGTGGCCTCGTTGCTCGCGGCATTCGCACCGTCCGCAGATCTGCTCATCGTTGCCCGCGCACTCCTCGGCATCGCGGGTGCCACCCTCATGCCCTCGACGCTGTCGATCGTCCGCAACATCTTCCTCGACGATCGGCAGCGCACCAAGGCGATCGCGGTGTGGACCGCGGGCGCCGTCGCCGGTGGTGCAGTCGGTCCGTTGGTCGGTGGCGCTCTGCTCGAACATTTCTGGTGGGGGTCGGTGTTCCTCATCAACGTGCCCGTGATGGTCGTGCTGGTCGTGTTCGGCGTCTTTCTGTTGCCCGAGTCGAAGAACCCGGCGGCGGGACCCATCGACCTCCTTTCGGCAGGACTGTCCGTGGCGACCATCGTGCCGTTGGTCTTCGCCGTCAAACAGACTGTGTCCGAAGGTCTGTCGGCCCTCGTGATCCTGGCTGTGGTGGTGGCTCTGGCTGCGGGCACGTGGTTCGTGCGTCGCCAACTGCGCCTGACGACCCCGCTCATCGACGTCACCCTCTTCTCCAACGGAGCCTTCACCGGTGCCGTCATGTCCAACACGCTGGCGATCTTCTCGCTCGTCGGGTTGCTGTTCTTCTTCTCCCAGTACCTGCAACTCGTCCGTGGCTACGGGCCGCTGAAAGCCGGCCTGGCCGAACTGCCGAGCACGCTGGCCTCGCTTGCCGTCATCGTGATGGTCGCCTGGATCGTCGCGCGACTGGGACGAGGCCGCGCGATCGCCGGTTCCCTCTTCCTGGCCGCATTCGGTCTGTTCGTGATGGCCTGGGTGCTCGACGACTCCGGATATCTCGGTATCGGTGTGGCCCTCGCCATCGTGGGACTCGGCGTCGGCATCGCGATGACCGTCTCGACCGATACGGTCGTCGGCGCCGTACCGAGAGAACGAGCGGGCTCCGCCTCCGCCGTGTCGGAAACCGCGTACGAACTGGGTGTCGCGCTGGGCATTGCTCTGCTCGGCTCGCTGGTCGCTGCGATGTACCGCGTGCACCTGGACCTCGAGACCCTTCCCGACCGGCTCCGGGAACCGATGGGTGATTCGCTCGCATCGGCGACCGCCGCACTGAACGCCGCATCCGATGCGGAGTCCGCTGCGCTGCTGATACGCAGCCAGGAGGCGTTCACGCAGGCCGTGCAGGACACCAGCATCGTCGCGGCGGTGCTCACACTGATCGGCGGGCTGGTGGCGTGGTGGCTCATTCCCCGAGACCTCGCGACCACCGGCAGCGACGACCTGAGCGCACACGTCCGTTGACCGGGACGGAGGTGGCTATGGGGCCCCCTCGCCCGGCTAGCGTGGCCGGCATGACACCTGACCTGCTCGGAACGCGCGGTCTGCGCGCGGTGGCCGTCCGGAGTGCCCGATGACCGTGCGTCTCGGTATCACCAGCCCCATCCTGACGCGCGTACCCGGCGTCGCAGCCGACTGGGAGGCCGACGCGGGCGTCGAGGACCTCGTCGCAATCGCGCAGGCGGCCGATCGCCTCGGATTCGACCACCTGACGTGTAGCGAACACGTTGCCGTGCCGGTTGCTGTTGCAGCACAACGTGGTGCGACCTACTGGGATCCGATCGCCACCTTGGCATTCCTCGCGGCGCACACGCGCAACATCCGGTTGGTCACGCATGTGGTCGTGCTCGGGTACCACCACCCACTCGAGATCGCGAAGCGGTACGGAACTCTGGACCGGCTGAGCGGTGAACGGCTCGTCCTCGGTGTGGGAGTCGGCAGCCTCGCAGAGGAATTCGATCTCCTCGGCGCGCAGTTCGCCGGGCGTGGCGACATCGCCGACGACGCGCTCCGCGCCCTGCGCGCAGCCTGGGGCCGGGAGCGGCCCTCGTACGCCGGACCGCATTTCGAGTTCTCGGAACTGGTGGTGGATCCGCACGCGCTCCGCACCGAGGTGCCCGTCTGGGTCGGGGGCTGTACACGCCGATCGTTGCGCAGAGCAGTCGAACTCGGCGACGGCTGGGTGCCGTTCGGACTCGATCTCGACGCGCTGTCCGGGATGCTGTCGCAGGCGGACCTGCCGCCCGATTTCGACGTCGTGCTGGGTACGGGACGTCCCGTCGATCCTCTGGGGGATCCGTCCCGGACCCGGGACCGGCTGGGACGGATCGGCGATGCGGGCGCCACGGTGGCGGGGGTGACAATCGCTGCCACGTCGGCCGGACACTACGTCGAGCAACTCGAGGCGCTTGCCGAACTGAGCCCACAGGGCTGATCCTTCAGCGATCGAAGGACTCCCGGACTTCCTCCGCCTTCGCCAGGAGCACAGCACGCTCCCGTTCGTTGCCGGTCAGGCGCGCCGCCTCGAGGAGTTCGCCGCGTGCTTCCACCGTGCGGCCGAGTTGCCGGAGCAACTCGCCGCGGACACTGGGCAGCAGATGGTATCCGGCGAGTGCGCCGGACGTGACGAGCCTGTCCACATGTTCGAGCGCGACCGCCGGGCCACGGGCCATCGAGAGTGCGGCCGCATGGTTGAGTTCGACGACCGGGGACGGAGCCACCCGGGCGAGGATCTCGTAGATCAGGACGATCCGGTCCCAGTCCGTGTCCTCGAAAGTGAGAGCCCGGCTGTGACATTCGGCTATCGCCGCTTGGAGCCCGTACGGTCCCCGGCCCCGCCCGATGGCGTCGGCGCGCTCGAGTGCGGCGATACCGCGATTGATCTGGGCGCGATTCCACCGAGTGCGGTCCTGGTCGGCGAGGAGGATCGGTTCGCCGGTGGGCGTCGCGCGGGCGGCGAACCTCGACGCCGTCAGTTCCATCAGTGCGACCAGTCCGTGCACTTCGGGTTCGTCGGGGAGAAGTTCGGCGAGAATCCGGCCCAGCCGCAACGCCTCGTCGGCGAGATCGGCGCGGATCCATTCCTCACCCGAACTCGCGGCGTAACCCTCGTTGAAGATCAGGTAGACGACCCCGAGTACAGCACCGAGCCGGACCGGAAACTCTTCTCGGCCGGGCACTTCGAAGGGAACCCGGGCAGCGGTGAGAGTCTTCTTGGCCCGGACGATCCGTTGCTGGACGGCGCTGGTGCGGGTGAGGAGCGCTTTCGCTATCTCGTCGGTGCTCAGGCCCCCGACGACGCGGAGGGTCAGCGCGACCTGTGCGTTCCGGTTCAGCACCGGATGGCACGCCACGAACATCAGTCGCAGCACGTCGTCGTCGATCCGGTCGGGGTCCCACACGTCGCGGTCGAATTCCGAGGCATCGTTTCTCAGCTCACGTGCGAGGTGCGCGTAGCGCTCGTCGAGCCGGCCTCGGCGACGCCATCCGTCTATCGCTCGTCTCGTCGCGACCGACGTCAGCCACGCCGCCGGATTGCGCGGCACCCCGGTGCCCGGCCACTGCTCGAGCGCTTCGACCACCGCCTGCCCGGCAAGGTCTTCCGCGAGATCGAGGTCGCCGACCGTGCGGGTCAGCGCCGCAACGATCTTCGCGGATTCCATCCGCCACACGGCCTCGACAACGCGGCGTGCGTTGTCGGGGCCGTGCGACACCGTTCCGTTCATCGCGTCAGCCGACCGCCGGCTTGTCGGTGCCCAACTGCTCGCGCCATTCGGCTTCCTTGCGGACGTATTCGTTGTTCTGATCGAAGTCCTCGGCCTCGGCCACCCGGCGCACCTCGAGCTTGGTTCCCGGCCCGAGTGGGCAGCGTTTCGCCCATTCGGCGGCTTCTTCCTTGCTCGACGTCTGGAGGATCCAGAACCCGTTGAACAGTTCCTTGGTCTCCCCGTACGGGCCGTCGGTGACCAACGGCGGGTCGGAGTCGAAATCGACGACGAATCCTTCCTCCGGATCCGACAGACCCTCACCCGCGAGAAGGACTCCCGCCTTGATCATCGACTCGTTGTACCGGCCCATGGCGTTGACGATCTCGTTGAAGTCCATGTTCTTCGACGCTTCGATTGCGGCATCGGTGGAGCGCATCACCAGCATGTATTTCATGGGGTTCCCTTCGTGTCGGAGACCGCGATTCGATCTCTCCTGTCTACTCGTCGAACGGGGCGATCGGCGATCGACATTTCCGGAAACTTTTTTCGGGAGGGTGTTTCCTGCGGAGGCTGCGCGAACGTACCCTGCCCCGACCCGGTATCCCATCGTGCCGGAGCGCGCACGAGGTGTATTCGAATTCGGCTTCCCGTTCGCCCGGGGGGACACCCACGACACGAGATATCCGCAATGCGCGACGATGGACCGATGCGTTCACCTCTTCCCGACTACCTGACCGAAGTTCTCTCCGTCTGTTCGAAGGGAGAAGGCGCGACGTCCGACCACATCCCCGAACTCGCTAATGCAGATCCGGACCGCTTCGCGATTTCGCTGGTCACCGCGGAGGGCGTGACCTATTCGGTGGGCGACGACGACACCGAGTTCAGCATCCAGTCGATATCGAAGCCCTTCGTCTACGGTCTCGCACTCGAGAAGCAGGGCTTCGAGAAGGTGCTCGACAAGATCGGCGTCGAACCGTCGGGGGAAGCGTTCAACGAGATATCCCTTCAGCGAGATACGGGACGTCCCCTCAACCCGATGATCAATGCCGGCGCCCTCACCGCGCATGCACTGGTGGGCGACAACGAGTCGGCCGAATCCCGGGTCGAGGCCATCCGCAGCCTGCTGTCGTCTCTGGCGGGTCGTGAACTCGAAGTCGACCAGGCGATCGCGGCATCCGAACTCGACGCGTCGTTCCGAAATGTCGCTATCGCGAACCTTCTGCGTAACTACGAAATCTTTCCCGACGATCCCGACGACGTCGTCGCCGGATACGTCGGGCAATGCTCCGTGAAGGTCACCACGGTCGATCTCGCGATGATGGCGGCCACGCTCGCCGGCGGAGGTGTGCAACCGTGCACCGGTGAGCGGATCTTCTCCCGCTCGGTGGTGCGGCAGGTGCTGTCCGTGATGGCGACCTGCGGAATGTACGACGCGGCAGGCGACTGGCTCTCCACCGTCGGCATTCCCGCAAAAAGCGGCATCTCGGGCGGAATCATCGGAATCCTCCCCGGCCAGCTGGGTATTGCGGTGTATTCGCCCCGACTCGACGAGCACGGCACCAGCGTGCGTGGTGTCGAGGCCTTCGAACGGTTGTCGCACGACATGAATCTCCACCTCATGGAGGCACCGATCGTGTCGCAGTCCGTGCTGCGTCGCCGCGCGGTTCTGGGAGAGGGCGACGAGGCGTTCACCCTCCTCGAACTCCACGGCGACATCCACTTCACGAATGCGGAAGGCATCGTGCGCGTGATGGTGGAGGATCCCGCCGAAACACCGGGTGTGGTGTTCGATCTCACGCTGGTACGGGCCGTTCTTCCCGTCGGGCGCAGGATGTTGCTCGAGGTGATCCGGCGCCTTCATCGCGACGACATCGAGGTTGTGCTGGTAGACCCCGACGGACGGCTGTCCGACCCGGATGCGGGCGACGGATACCGTCCGAGAGTCGTCTCCTCGGTCGACGAGTTGCGAGAGGGATTCACCGCCGCTTCCGAGTGACCTGGTGATACGCGAGTGGCACGAGGGGCAGTGCCGATCCCGGGCCGGAGTCGATGCTGGCGTGGGCCGGAGGAGTGAGCTACGGTGTCGTCCGGTGTGCCGCAAGGTCGGCGAAGAGTTGTCGTGCCTACGAGAGAAGATTCATCCAATGCAGTTCACCTGTGAACTTGTCGTCGTGCCCGGCTCGGCCCGGGTTGTCGGGTGATTCGGATGCTCACCCGATCCCCTTACCGCTGCCCCGGTGACGACAGCGTCATCCACTCCGCGTGCGCAGGCATGCTGTCGCACTGGTCCAAGCCGGTCGACGAGCACGTCGCACGCACGTCGCTGGGCGAGACGTACATCCTGAGCGTGGGCGACCCCACCGCGCGGCCGATCGTCGTTCTGGCCGGTGGAGACCTCCCGGCGGCGGGCCTCCGTCAGCTCGCCGAGGAGTTCGACAACTCCTGCCGGGCCATCCTGGTCGACCTTCCCGGCTTGCCCGGTGGCAGCGCCCGTACCCGGCCGGCGTCGGAGATCCACGCGGCGTACGGTCGCTGGCTCGTCGAGGTGCTGGACGCGCTCGGCCTCCGGACTGCTTCGGTGATCGGCCTCGGCTGGTCGGCGTCGGTTGCGGCAGCTGCCGCAGACGTGGACCGGGTCGAGAAGCTGGTACTCGCGGCTCCCCTGGGACTGGTTCCTCGCGCCCGGTGGCATCGCGCGCTCATTCCCGGCCTCCAGTGGCGGAACGAACCGAATCTCGAGAACACCCAGCGGTACCTGCAGTCGTTGGCCGGCACCGGCTATCAGCCCGACGATCTGACCTTGCGCTGGTCGTGCCGCGTCGGTGCGTATTGCACCTCGTTGACCGGCCTGCCGCGGATAGGGCGTTCGGTGCTCCAACGCTGGCGCGGTCGGCCTGTGGAGATCGTGATCGGCGAACAGGATCCGCTCGTCCAGCTCTCGTCCCTGCGCAAGCTTGCCGACGACATGGCGATCGCCCTCCAGGTCGTTCCGGGTGCCGGACATCTCCTCGCGGTAGAAGCGCCGTCCCGGCTGGTCGAAGGGGTGTTCGTCCCGAAGTCGTGAACCGACTGAAGGCCGACGATACGAAAGTGTGAGCTACGTCGCGTTCAGACCCGTGGTTGCCGGTGGTACACCCTTTAAGACACACGGCACGGACGGAAGGTCGACGATGCTCTTTTCTTCGCTGTTTCCTGTAGCGGGCCGTGTCAAGCCCGATGTGGGTACGGTCGAACCCGCGAATGCGGCGCCGTCCGAGGATTCACTGAGGGTCACGGTCTCCGCGTTGCGCGCGTGGAGTGCGGACGGTGAGCCCGGTACGGGCGTCACGGGTCACGCATAGCGCGAACCACGAGTGGGGGTTTCGGTGGCAAGTGCGGCGCCGGACTCCCCCGACGGGCGTGCCTCAGTCCGGCGCCCGCAGCTCGCAACACGACACGTCATACCACGACGTGAGGGTCCCCGCTGAGCGGGCTGTGTAATCCGTAATGGAAGATCACGAAAAGGTCACTAAAACGCGGCACCTCTCCTGGTGCCGATGTTCACACGTTCGATTCCCTTCCTCTTAGGCCTGGTCGGGCGCGCATTCGTACAGGGCGCAGCGACCCGACGGCCACCCGTGGTCGGCGAGCGATCTATGCGGCGGGGCCACCCAGGACCGGGTTTTCGTTCAGTTCGTCGCCGACCGGACACCTTCCGAGACCAGCACCCGGCGAAGTACCGCGAAGATTCCCAGCACGACGAGGGAGCACACCGCGGCGAGCGCGGCACCGCCCACCACGAGCGCGTAGTCGCTGCGCGCGAGGCCGTCGACGATCGGCCTGCCCACACCACCGAAACTCACCGACGCCGCGATGGTCGCGGTGGCGACGATTTGCACCGCCGCCGTCCGCATCCCGACGAGGATCAGCGGCATCACCACCGGTAGTTGTGCGCGGAGAAGCACCTGCATGCGGGTCATGCCCATACCGCGCGCCGCGTCCGTGAGAGCCGGATCGACCCCGCGGATGCCCTCGTACGAGTTGAGCAGAACCGGCGGCACCGCAAGCGCGACGAGCGGAACCAGAATCGGGACCAGTCCGATGCCGTACAGCACCACCAGAAGCACGAGCAGCCCGTACGTCGGCAGTGCGCGGGCGGCGTTCGCGATGAGCGTCATCAGAATTCCGCCGCGACCCGTGTGTCCCGTCCACAGGCCCAGAGGGAGCGCGAGCAGAACGGTCAGGACGAAGGCCAGGAACGTGTAGCCGAAGTGTTCGAATAGCCGGGCGGGGATGCCCGACGGGCCCGACCAGTTCGCGGGATCACCGAAGTATTCGGCGAGGTAGCGTCCCAACGTCGTCACCGGGTCGCTCCCGCCGAACGGTGCAGCCACGGCGTGACCAGCCACTGCACGAACACCAGCACCGCGTCGGCGACGAGTGCCATCACGACCGTGACGACGATCCCGATCATCGCCAGATCGAGCCTGTCGAGTTGCACCGACGCGGTGAAGAGCGACCCGAACGCACCCATTCCGATCAGCGCACCGACGCTCACCATGCTGATGTTGGCGACCACCGCGACACGTAGGCCGGCGATGACCGCGGGTAGCGCGATCGGCAGATCCACGGTGAGCAGTCTGCGGGGGCCGGAGAATCCCATCGCGATGGCGGACTGCCGCACGCTGTCCGGGATCCCGCGCAGCCCGTCGACCACGTTCGGAACCAGACCCGCGAGGGCGTACACGGCGAGCGGCAGGATCACGGTCGTGCGGCTGATACCGGTGAACGCGATGAGAAGAACGAAAAACGCAAGTGACGGAATCGAATACAGCACACTCGATATCGCCAGGACAGGTGGGTACGACCGCGGCCATCGCACGCACACCAGGCCGAGGGGCAGTGCGACCATCAGTCCCAGGAAGGACGCACCGAGCGCCATGACGAGGTGGTCCGACAACAGTTCCCAGAAGGTACCGAGGTATCCCGGGATGCGGAGGTTCACGGGTGCTCCCGGATCGACTGCGAGGCGGTGCGGTGCCGATGTTCGCTGCGCACGACGGCGGTGACTTCTTCGCTGCTGACGACCCCGAGTGCCCGTCCGTCCTCGTCGACGGCGACCGCGAAGCCCGAGGGCGACAGGACCGCGGCATCCAGCGCGACGCGCAGCGTGTCCCTCCCCGGTACGAATCCCCGTCCGGCCGGCAAGAGATCGGTGGCGGACCCGGTGGCCCCCGGGTCGCGCCACCCGAGCGGCCGCCTCTCGTCGTCGACGACCAGCAGCCAGCGGTCGTCGCGGCTCCTGAGGGGCATGTCCGCCGCGGTCGCGATCCGGTCGGTCTGCAGTGGCAGATCCGAGGTCGAGAAGAACGACAGCAACCGCACTCCCCGATCGACCCCGAGGAACCCGGCCACGAAGTCGTCCGCCGGGTAGCCGAGAAGTTCTTCGGGAGTCGCGTATTGCGCGAGTACCCCGCCGGGCCGCAACACGGCAACTCGGTCGCCGAGGGTGATCGCTTCGTCGATGTCGTGGGTGACCAGCACGATGGTCTTGGCGAGTGCCGACTGCAAGCGCAACAACTCCTGCTGCAGTTCTTTTCGGACCACCGGGTCGACAGCCGAAAACGGCTCGTCCATCAGGAGAATCGGCGGGTCGGCGGCAAGTGCGCGGGCCACGCCGACACGTTGTTGCTGGCCACCCGACAGCTGTGCCGGGTACCGGCGTGCCAGTTCTTCTCCCAGCCCGACCCGGCCGAGGACCTCCATTGCGGTGGCCCTGGCCTCCTTCCGTGAAGCACCCATCAGTCGCGGGACCGTCGCGACGTTGTCCACGACGGTCCGGTGGGGGAACAACCCGGCGTGCTGAATGACGTATCCGATCCCCCGCCGCAGCGTCTGGGGGTCCTGGGTGCGCACGTCCTCACCGTTGACGAGTACGCGCCCACCGGTCGGGTCGACCATCCGGTTGATCATGCGCAGCGAGGTGGTCTTGCCGCACCCGGAGGGGCCGACGAAGACGGTGAGCGTGCCGGTGGGCACCTCGAGGGACAATCCGTCGACCGCGACCGTCCCGTCGGGGTATTGCTTCTCGACGTTGTCGAAAGTGATCACAACGCACCGGCTTTCAGTTGAGGCCGTTGCTCTGCAACCATTCTTCGGCGACGACGTCGATGTCCCGGCCGTCGGTGACGACCTGGCCCACCAACTCGATGAGGACATCGGTGGTGAGTTGCTCCGACACGGCGTCGAGCTTCTCGACGTTCTCGTCCGTCAGATCCTCCCGATGGACGAGTGGGGTGACATTCTGCGCGCCGAAGACCGATTCCGGGTCTTCCAGTGCGACAAAGGGTTCGGTGCTGAGCGACGGGTCGGTGGTGAAGATGTTCGCTACCTGGATGGTGTTGTCGCCCAGCGCGCGGATGGTGATGGGCCCGCCAGTGTCGGTGGGCACGAACTTCTGGAACTCCACTCCGTAGACCTCGCGGAGGCCCACGACACCTTGACGACGCGTCTCGAACTCCGGCGGTCCGCCGAGGGTGAGTTCGCCCGCTACCGGCGCGAGATCGGCGATGGTCGTCAGGTTGTAGCGCTCCGCGGTCTCGTCCGTGACGACCAGGGCATCCTTGTTCTCACCGGGTGCCGATTCGAGGATGGAAAGACCCTCGGGAAGTGACTCGGCCAGAGCCGCATTGACGTCTTCGGTGGTGGCTGCGGTGCTCTCCGGGTCGACGCGGGCGAGCAGCGCTCCGTTGTACTCGGGCAGGACGGTGATGGCTCCCGACGCGACCTGGTCGAAGTAGATCTCCCGGCTGCCGATGTTGAACTGGCGCGTCACCTCTGCTCCGCTGCTTTCGAGTGCCTGCGCGTAGATCTCCGCGAGCAGCACGTTCTCGGGGAAGTTGGCAGAACCGACGACGACGGCGCCACCTTCCGCGGAGTCGGCCGCGAGCGGATCGTCGGCGTTGTCTCCGGAGCATCCGGCGACCGCCAAGGAGGCGGTGGCAACAACTACGGCTGTGCGCACGAAACGTTTCACGTGTTTCTCCCTCGGCGGTCGGCGTGTCGACTCTAACGCGCTCACCCGCGACGACGCCTGATTTGTCACCAATCTGCGCCTGCACGTTCGGAGGCGGTCACGCGCAGAACATCACCCTCGAGGCGATATCGGCTCATCGAACCGAGAGACGGCGCATAGGCGTGGACACTCACCGCCGGCACGACGCCGTCGTTGACGACCTCGTGGACGTGGTGCCGGTCGAACCTGCGCACACTGCCGGCGCCGAACAACGCACTCGAGACCCTGACACGACTGCCGTCGAGTCCGTCCGACCACGGCTGATCGACGGTGTCCTCACGCAGGGTTCCCTGCGCGACGACGAACGCGCCCGCGCTCCCGCCGTGATCGTGGATTCCGGTCCGCTGCCCGGGAAGCCATGTCAGCAGCCATATCTCGTAATCGGTAGTTGCTGCGACGCGGCTGTACCAGCGATGGTTCTCGTCGAACCGGATGGCCGGGAGCCAGGCCGACGTATCGGCTGCGAAGTCGCGCGCGACGGCCGCCGGGTCGGAGGAAGTACGAGCATGCACGAGGAGGGACATCATCATTCCTGTGGTGGTACGGGCCGCGCTGGGCCGGGGACGACGGTCGGGGGATCAACGACGGTCGCGGCGACAACCACAGAAACCACCGGCGATGCGGACGAAGTCCACATGAAGCCTGCGATGGCGCAGGTCTGCCGAGGTGTGCATGACGCCCATGTCATCCGAGCGGGGCGTCGGTGTCAAGAGTTTTGCGCGGGTGGTGCTGCAAATAGTGCAGCCGGATTGTCCCGGCGTATGCGGGTGTTGCCTTCCCGGCCGAGGTCCAGCGGCGCAGCGTACGGACGATCCGACCCGAGCACGATGCGGGACCACCCGATCCGGTCGGCCACCGCGGCGGTGACGGCGGGGCCGTAGGACGAGGTCTCGACGTAGGCGTGGACGGAGGGAACGTGCTCGGGTCCTCCGCGGGCGGCCATTCGGTCGTCGTGCAGCGAGGCGAGTCCGGCGAGCATGGCGAACACCACCGGCAACTGTGGAAACCGTGCCGCGCCGTGCAGGTGCCACGCGAACCAGGCGGTGTGCATCTGGGCGACGTACGACACCATCGCCGGCCACCAGGCCGGGTCGCCGGGCCCGGCGGCAGCGGGGCCCGGATGGATGAACAGGGGCTTGCCCTGCCGGGCCAATTCCGTGAGCAGCGGTTCGCAGCGCGCGTACCCGTCCGTGTCGGACAGCGCGGTCGCGGGGAGTTGCAGCCCCACGCAACCTGCGGCCAGGACGTCGTGGAGCACAGCCGGATCGGGATCGCGCACGTCTGCTGCCGCCCAGGCGCCGAAAGGCGGGGGCAATGCCAGCACGCCCTCGTGGAACGCCTCGAGGAGTTCCGCGCCTTCGTTGCGGGGAAGGGACTCTATGCCCAAAGGGCTCGACAGCGAGACCAGGGCGAGATCGATCCCGTCCGCTGCGGCGATTTCGGCGCGCCGGGCGATCGAATGGTCGCCCGGCGTCACCTCGTACGGTGGTTCACCTGCCAGGTGCAACGTCCAGCCGTCGAGCCGGGGTTCCCGGGTGCGGGACCGGAGAGCCGCTACCAGCTGCGGCGGCCAGACGTGCTGATGGACGTCGATCCGACGGTGGTTCATCGCTCCACGATGGCAGAGACCGGGACCGGTCACTCACCGTTGTTGCGCGACACCCATCGTTCGTGCAGTTGCCCACGCCGGATTCCGGGACTCGTACCCGGAGCGGGACCGGGGGGATTGCTGGGCGGAATCGGACGCTCCCACGGGTTCTCCGCCGGCGCGCCGTTGTACGAGTCGTTGCCGTTGCGGTCGTACCCGTTGTTGTACGAGTCGTTGCCGTTCTGGTCGTATCCGTTGTCGTACGAGTCGTTGTTGTAGGAACCGTCGCTGTACGACTCGTTGCCGTTCTGGTCGTACCCGTTGTTGTACGAGTCGTTGCCGTTCTGGTCGTACCCGTTGTCGTACGAGTCGTTGTTGTAGGAACCGTCGCTGTACGACTCGTTGCCGTTCTGGTCGTACCCGTTGCTGTACGAGTCGTTGCCGTTGCGGTCGTACCCGTTGTTGTACGAGTCGTTGCCGTTCTGGTCGTACCCGTTGTTGTCCTGCTCGAAGGTGTTGTACGCGTCGGTACCGTTCGACGGCACGTCGTGTCCGTTCTGGCCGGCCGAGGCAAACGCCTCGTTGCCGTTCCGGCCCGCTCCGGCATACGACTCCAGGGAGTTCTGGCTGTAGGACCGGGTGTCGTCGTACTGATCGTTCTGCTCGGCCGAAGTCTCACCGGGAGGTGTGGGAAGCCGGCGGGGGCGGTCGATCTGGAACGGATCGGACTGGCTGTTTCCGGTGCCCTTGAGCAGTCGGAGCGGCAGATAGAGGCTCGCGGTGACGCCGGAGTTGGTTGCGGAGTCGAACGTCGGGCGCAACCGCACCGTGATTCCGTGGCGGTCGGCAAGCCGCGCGACCACGAACAGACCCATGCGGCGAGCCGCACCGGAACCTGCTTCGCTGTCCGTCGCAAGCCGTTCGTTGATCTCGGCGAGTTCGTCTGCGGGGATACCGATTCCCCGGTCGGCGATCTCGAGCAACAGACCGCCGTCGACGGCACGCGAGAACGCGAATGCCACGGTGCTCTCGGGCGGTGAAGCGCGCAGTGCGTTGTCGAGGAGCTCGGCGACCATATGGACGACATCGGTCACGGCGGTGCCGACGAGCGAACCCTCCGGTGCATTTCCGACGTTGACGCGCTGGTAGTTCTCGACCTGGGACACTGCGGCGCGCAGAACGTCGCCGAGCGGGGTGTCCGGGATCCGGCCCATGCGCTGACGGGTGCCGGCGAGGACGAGCAAGGAGTCGCCGGTGCGGCGCATACGTGCTGCGAGGTGGTCGAGTGCGAACAGGTTCTGCAGACGTGTGGGGTCGCGTTCCTCGTGCTCGAGCGAGTCGATGAGAGAAAGCTGCTGCTCGACGAGCGTCTTGTTGCGGCGGGCCAGCGTTTCGAGCATTTCGTTGACCTGGCGGCGCAACTGGGCCTGTTCACCGGCGAGGCGCAGCGCGCCTTCGTTCATGGCGTCGACGGCGCGGGCAACCTCGCCGATCTCTTCCTTCGAGTGCACACGCACGGGGGGAAGCGTCACGCTGTCGATCTCGGCGCCGTCCTTGATGGCGGCGATCGCCCCGGGAAGGCTCTGCTCGGCCGCGAGAAGCGTGTCGTTCCGCAGACGGCGCAGGGGGCGGACGATCGAGAAGGCCACCATGACGGCCAGACTCAGGGCGATCGCCAGCACGATGGCGATACCGATGGCGTTCTTGAGAGCCTCGGTGCGAGCTTCGCTCGCGTGCTGGTCGAGCAGGCTGACGATGCGGCTCGCGGAGTCACGGACTTCCTGGATGTAGATCATGAGGCTCGTGAAGATCGAGTTGCGCAGTGCCGAGGTGTCGCCCGTGGTGGTATCGAGATTGGCCGTCAACGTGCGGCGGTTGTCGAGTTCGGCGACGAGGGCGTCGATCGTACTCGTGTCCGTGATGTTGGGGTTGGCCTCGACGGTCGCACGCAGGATCGACAGCTGGGCGGCGTCGACTCCGAGGGCGTTGTTCCACATCAGGAGGGACCCCTCGGTCCCCTGGCCGAGTGCGGAGAACGCCACGACCTGGTCGAGCAGTGCCCACTGGGTCGTCCACATGTCGAGCAGGGTCGCGCTTTCCTGCAGGACGTCGGTTTCGGGGGCGGTGGAGGCGGAGGCGCGGAAGACCGAGCTCACGCGGCTGATGAATGCCTGCGCCCGCTCACTGGCGACCAGTGGCGTCATGGATCCGGCGACAGCGCTGTCGAGCAGGCTGTTTCCCTCCGCGAGCACCTGGTTCAGCGCCGACTTGATCTCGGGCTCGAGGCTGATGTTCGCCATCTGACCCGTGAGGACCTGCTCGGCGTCTTGCGCGACCGTCGCACCGTTGTCGGTGGGCAGACCGATGATCGTCGCGGCGGCCGCACCGGCGACAGCGGTGCTGTACTCGGCGAACATCGGGAGGATCGTGACCTGCTCGGCAGCCGTGTTGAAGTGGCGCGAGTCCTCGAACAAGCCGTAGACGCGAAGCGATCCGAAGAAGGCGGCTGCGATGATGGGAACCGCCACCACGGCGGTGACTTTGCGCCATAGGCGCCAGTTTTCGGGGGAGTACTGCCGGAACTGTTGCTTGAGACTCATCGTGTTCGGCCCGAACCTCTCTTGTACGTACACCGGTCGGCCGGCCGAAGCGGATGACAAATCACATGGGCCAGGGCGAAACACGGGTCCGCCGCCGTCAGGACGTGGGTCAGCGTAAGTGTCGTTCGACTGGCTCACAAGATCGAAAAGTAACTCGGATAGCTGCTATACATCTTTGGATATATGCAACGGTGGTGGGTTACGATCCCGCCGGTTTTTACCGTTACGCCGGGTTCCGGAAAGGGGGGTGTCGAGTGGACTTGAGGCGGGTCGATCTCAACCTGCTTGTCGTCCTCGACGTGCTGCTCTCCGAGTGCAACGTGACCCGCGCGGCCGAACGCCTGAACATGTCCCAGCCGGCGACGAGCACGGCTCTCGCACGGCTGCGGAAACAGTTCGACGATCAGTTGCTGGTGAAGAACGGCCGCACGCTCCGTCTCACCCCGCGTGCCCAGTCGCTCATCGGGCCGTTGCGGAGCGTACTGCATACGCTGGAACGGTCGATCCTGACGGAACCTACCTTCGATCCGACCGTCGATTCGCGCGTGTTCACCCTGATCACCGGCGATTACGCCGAGGTCTCGTTGCTGCGCATGCTACTGCGGCGGGGTCATCCGGCCAATGTGCGCTTCGATCTGCGTCCGCTCAGCAACGCGTCGATCGCAGCCTTCCATCGGCACGAGGCAGATCTCGCGGTGCTGCCGGAACACCTGCTCGACTCGCCCGAATTCGAACGGTGCCACCGTATCCCCGTCCTCACCGATCGTTACGTCGGCGCGGTGTGGGCGGGCCATCCGTACACCGGGACGGAACTCAATCGCGACGTGCTCTCCCACTACCCGTACCTGTCGTATCTGCACCACGACGACGACACGGGTCTCGGCCGCTCGCTGTTGCGCGCCGGGATCGTTGCGCGGACGGGAGCTTCCACGACGAACATCGCCGTGCTCCCCTTCGCACTCGAACACACGGTCTTCGTCACGATGCTCCCCGAACGGATGGCCGAACGAATGGCGTCCGTGGCGTCCCTGCGGATCCTCGAGCCCGCATTCGCCCTGCCGCCGCTCTGTGAATATGCCGTCTGGCACGAGGAATCCGAATCCGACCCCGCCCATATGTGGCTGCGTGCTCAAATCGAAGCGTCGCTCGCCGAGCGCATTCCCGCTGCCCAACACGCCTGACCAGGCCACGGCGACCGTGTCCCGCCCGATCCGGGCTTTGTCGGATCATCCAACGAGTGGGCACTGCTCCTCGGGAACTTTGTAGCGCGTCCGGTACCGGTAACTCCCTCTATCCGCCATCGTGGGGACGAGAGAGAGGAGTGCCGTGACGTATACCTGTGCCGAATTCGATGCGCTTCCCGCCCGCGACGCCGACGCGGTCCTGTCAGAGTGCTGCTCGAGCACGACGTGGAGCGAGCGAGTTGCGAACGGGCGCCCCTACCGGTCCCGCGCCGAATTGTTGCGCGCATCCGACGAGATCACCGCTGCGTTGACCCGGGACGACGTCGCCGAGGCGCTCGCAGGTCACCCCCGGATCGGGGAGCGTTCGGACCATCCCGCGTCGAGGCGGGAGCAGGCGTCGGTCGGGGACGCGGACGCCCGCATCCGAGATGCGCTGGCGGCCGGAAACCGGATGTACGAGGAACGATTCAACCACGTGTATCTCGTGCGCGCGGCGGGGAGATCTGCCGCCGAACTCCTCTCGATTCTCGACCGGCGCCTCACCAACGACCACGAAACCGAATGGAACGAGACGAAAGCCGCTCTCGCCGAGATCAATCGCTCGAGGCTCGAAGGTCTCGTCACCGACGATGTGCCCGAATCCGGAAAGGAAGTTGTGCAGTGAGCATCCTGAGCACGCACGTCCTCGACGCGACCACCGGAACGCCCGCGGCAGGTGTCGAAGTGATGCTTTCGTCCGCGGGAAGGGAAGTCGCGCGATCCCGCACCGACGACGACGGTCGCATCACCGAGTTCCCTTGCCCGCCACTGGGTCCGGGTATCTACACCTTGACATTTGCGACAGGTGACTACTTCGCACTTCGGCGAGTCGACACCTTCTATCCCGAAGTGGTGATCACGTTCCGGCTCCCGGAGCAGTCGCTGGACGGCGCATCGGACGAGAACCGGAAATACCATGTACCGCTGCTGTTGTCGCCCTATTCCTATTCCACCTATCGAGGGAGCTGACCATGAGTGAATTGACCGGGAAGATCGTGCTCGGCTCCAATCGCTACGGCAAGGCCGAGAACCGGGTCGTCCGGATCTACCGGGACACCGCTCGCCACGAGATCCGTGACCTCAACGTTTCGACTTCTCTGCGTGGTGATTTCGAAGCCGCGCACCTCGAGGGTGACCAGGGTGCGGTGCTGCCGACCGACACCCAGAAACAGACGGTGTACGCGTACGCGAAGAGCAAGGGTGTGGAGTTCGTCGAGACCTATGCGCTCGACCTCGCCCGGCACTTCGTCGACGACGTCGAACCCGTCCGCTCGGCCCGGGTCGAGATCGACGACTACGCCTGGCAACGGGTATCGATCGACGGTGCCGAACACAACCACACGTGGACCCGTACCGGCCCGGAGGTGCGCACCGTCGCGGTGACGGTCGAGGGAACCGGAAGCGAGCGACGGGAGTGGGTGATCGGCGGGATCAAGGATCTCGTGGTGCTCAAGTCGACCGGGTCCGAGTTCTCCGGGTTCCTCACCGATCCCTTCACGGTGCTCGAACCGACCTCCGACCGCGTGATGGCCACCAGTCTGGTGGCGCAATGGCGTTTCACGACCGTCGACGTCGACTGGGACGTGACTTACGCGGGAATCAAGGCCACGATGCTCGAGCGCTTCGCGAACCTCCAATCGAAGGCGCTGCAGCAGACCTTGTTCGAGATGGGGCGGGCGGTGCTCGAAAAGTACCCGGTAATCGCCGAAATCCGACTGTCGGCGCCCAACAAGCACCACTTCGTATACGACCTCGACCGGTTCGGGCTCGAGAACTCGAACGAGGTGTTCCACGCCGACGACCGGCCCTACGGCCTGATTCAGGCGACCGTGAAACGAGAGGATGCACCCGACGCGGGAAGCGCGTGGGAGAAGTTCGTCGACTGGCTGTGACGGCCTGACGGCTGTGAGACGTGGTGGTGTGCCGGTAGCCCGGCACACCACCACTTTTCTGTTGTGGGTGCGCGGGGAACTTTTCCGTCCCGGTACCCATCCGCTCCCGCCCCGGCTCCGAATCGCTGGCAGACGGTAGAGGACCGTCTCCGTCCCGAAACGTGTCGGCACGGCGGTAGCGAGACGAGGTGGCCCACATGCGCGCACTGGTAGAAGCAGGTTTCCTGGCGATTCACACTCCGCTGGTCGAGTTCTACACGTGGCTCCTCGGCGTCGTGCCGATGTGAGGCGAGATCTCATGTCCCCTTCTGCCGCCGGCTCCCCCCGCCACCACCGGCCTTTCGCATCTTCGGGAATCGGGTTTCTGCAAATGTTCATGGATGCCCAGCGGGTAGGCCCCGCGGTGTCGAGCGACGTGCCCGAAGACCCACGCGACACCGACCCCGCAGACGAGCGACGGCAGTGATGAGAGTGGTCCCACCGCATCGGTCCGAGGGTGCGATACGCACGAAATGTGTGTATCGCACCGCTGTGCGTGGCGCAGCACCGACCGGGCGCGGGCTTCGATGACCCGCCTCGTGTGGGTACTCGTCGCGGGTGCGGTGCTAGCCCAGATCGCGTACCCCCTCGTGAGCGGTACTTCCAGAGACGCCGTCACCGTGGCAGTGGTGCTGCTGCTCACGGCCGCGTCGCTGGTGCACGCCGGCATCACGCGGGGCCCGGTCTGGACGATCGTTCTCGTCGTCTCGACTGCGGGCCTGGGCCTCGTATCGGAAATCGTCGGTACTGCGACCGGTTTCCCGTTCGGAAGCTACTTCTACGCCACCGGCCGACTGGGGCCCGAGATCGTGGGGGTGCCGGCAGTCGTGCCCCTCGCCTGGACCGCGGGCTTCTACCCGATCTGGTGCGCAGCATCCGCTGTTCTCCGAATGGCAGGGGTGTCGCCGGAGCGACGTTCGATCGGGCGAGTGCTGATGGTCGCCGTCGGCATGGTCGGGTGGGACCTGTACCTCGACAGCCAGATGGTGACCGACGGGCAATGGACCTGGACCTCCGGAAACGCGGGACTACCCGGTATCGCCTCCATCCCGTTCACCAACTATCTCGGCTGGTTCGTCATCGCATTGGCGATGGCGATCATCGTGGACAGGGTGGGACGACGCGTCGAGTCGCGCAGGCCGGACGGCCGGAGCATCTCGGATGCGGCTCCCCTGGTGCTGTTCCTGTGGACATGGCTGGGATCGGCGCTCGCACACGCATTCCTTCTGGAGGGAGACGAATTGCGTTATTCGTCCGTCTACGGTTTCTGCGTCATGGGGGTCGTGGGGTTCCCCTTGGCAGCCTTGTGGATTCGGCAATCCGGAAAGGTCACGGTGACGACATGATCGCAACGAAGATGCCCGCTCCACGAGAAACGAGCCGAGAAATGAACACAATCCCGCCGAACCGGGCAGCCACTGCCGGCGCACCGGGCGACCGGTCATGAGGTCCGTGGCCGGTCCCGCCGATTCGGTGGTGGTGGTGGGAGCGGGCCTCTCCGGTCTCGCTGCGGCACTGCATCTCACGGGGGCGGGCAAGCGCGTCACCGTCCTCGAACGGGACAGCACGGTCGGGGGCAGGGTGGGCACCTACCCGGTGTACGACGACGCCGGACGGCCCCTGTACCGGATCGACAACGGTGCCAGTGTGCTGACGATGCCGGAGTTGATCTCGGACGCGCTCGCAGCCGTGGGTGAGTCCTTCGAGTCCACCACTCCGCGAGTCGAACTCAGCAAGCTTTCTCCGAGTTACCACGCGCGTTACGCCGACGGAACCTCCCTCGACGTCCACTCCGATCCCGAGGCCATGTACGCGGAGATCGAACGGGTCTGCGGCACGAAGGAAGCGAACGGATACCGCAGGTTACGCGAATGGCTGGCGGCGATCTTCGATACGGAATTCGACAGATACATCGCCTCGAACTTCGACTCGCCGATCGATCTGGTGGGATCGCCTGCTGCCGTGCGCGACACCACCAAACTGGCGATGCTCGGTGGTTTCGGGCGGCTCGGCTCCCGAATCGCATCGTTCGTCGCGGACGACCGGTTACGCCGGATCTTCACCTTCCAGTCGCTCTATGCGGGAGTCGCTCCGTCGAAAGCACTCGCCGTGTACGGCGCCATCGCACACATGGACACCTCGCTCGGTGTCTATTTCCCGGCCGGTGGAATGTCTGCGATCGCGGAAGCGATGGCGGACGCGCTCACTCGTCACGGCGGGTCGCTGCACACCTCGGCCGAAGTCGCCGAACTGGAAATCCGGAACAGACGCGTGACGGCTGTCCGGACGACAGACGATCGCCGCTTCACCGCCGACGCCCTCGTGCTCACCACCGACCTGCCGGTGGTCGACAGGTTGCTGGAACAGGCCGGTGCGACGAACAGGGGCAGGAAGCGCGGATACGCCGTCGTGTCACCGTCCGCGGTCGTCTTCCACGGGACAGTTCCCACCGACGTCACCCGGGCATGGCCCTCGACCTCTCACCACACCATCGACTTCGGTGGGCAGTGGTCCCAGACGTTCGCCCGCATCACAGCCGGTCGAGGGCGCGGACAGTTGATGGAGGACCCGTCGTTGCTGATCACGCGTCCGGCGGTGAGCGACCCGACCCTGCACGTGGTCCGGAACGGTGTCCGAAGCGAACCGGTGTCGGTATTGGCACCGTGCCCCAACCTGGCATCTGCTCCCATCGACTGGAACCGCCGGGCCGTCCCCTACATGCGGGAAATCCAGATCGTTCTGGAGCAGCGAGGTTACCGGGGGCTGACGGCCGGGATGGTCGTCGATCATCTCGACACTCCGCAGACGTGGCTCGACAAGGGAATGCTCGAGGGGAGTCCGTTCTCGTCGGCTCACGTCTTCCGGCAGACCGGTCCGTTCCGTCGCAAGAACCTGGTCGCGGGCGTGGACAACGTGGTGCTGGCGGGATCGGGTACCACCCCGGGTGTCGGGGTACCGACGGTCCTCGTCTCCGGTCGCCTGGCCGCCGAGAGGATCATCGGACCGGCGGGGAGTGAACGGTCCCGGGAGCCTGCCGCCACGCGATCGGCACCGACCGAGGAGGTAGTCGAGCATGGGTGAACTGGCCGGGATCGATCCCGGACTCCACGAGGCGTATCGCGTCTGCCGTGAACTGAACGAGCAGCACGGGAAAACGTACTTCCTTGCGACGCGAATCCTTCCGGCCTCCAAACGCGCAGGCGTGCACGCACTCTACGGATTCGCGCGGATGGTCGACGATGTCGTCGATGTCGAGGGCGACTCCGATCGCGCGGCCGCCGCGAAAGTCGATTCGTTCGAGGAACGCATCCGGGCAGCCTTCGGCGGGGCTCCCCTGGGACGGAGCCGCCCCGACCTCGTTCTGGCAGCGTTGGTGGATACCACTGCGAGATACGACATTTCGCACGACTACTTCTACGCATTCCTCCATTCGATGAGGATGGACATACCGGGAACCCCGATGTTCTGCTCCCGGTACCGCACGATGGACGAGTTGTCGGGGTACATGTACGGATCGGCCGCGGTCATCGGGTTGCAGATGCTTCCCATCCTCGGCACGGAAGTCGATCGGAACGAGGCCTCGGGACCGGCCGCTGCGCTCGGCGAAGCCTTCCAGCTCACGAACTTCATCCGGGACATGGGCGAGGATCTCGACCGCGACCGGATCTACCTGCCCACCGATGATCTGAGGGCCTTCGGAGTCGACGAGGAACTGCTCCGGTACTGCCGGACGACCGGGCGCAATGATCCTCGGCTCGAACGCGCGCTCGCGCACCTGATCGCGCACACCCGGTCGGTGTACCGCACAGCCGAACCGGGAATCGACATGCTCGATCGGCCGGTGCGCCCCGGAATGCGCACCGCGTTCGTGCTGTACCGCGACATTCTCCGAGAGGTGGAAGACACCGGATATCGTGTACTTCATCAACGGGCACGCGTGTCCCGACGACGGCGCCTCGCCGTCGCTGCCCCCCGATTGGCGGAGGCGGGATGGACCACCGTCCGCGCGCGGGCGAAGACGGCGAAGAGCGTGGGCTAGGCGGGGCGTGCCGCCAGGACTTCCGACCGCGCTCCCGGAGAAAACGGACAGAAGGAACACCATGGAAAATGTAGTGCTGCTCGACGATGCGGGTCGTGCCGTCGGCACCGAACCGAAGGCCACCGTTCACACCGCGGCGACACCGCTTCACCTTGCGTTTTCCGCGTACGTATTCGACCGGGACGGAAACCTGCTGATCACGCGGCGTGCCCTGGAGAAGCGGACATGGCCCGGCGTCTGGACGAACAGTTGTTGCGGCCACCCCGCGCCCGACGAACCGCTCGAACTCGCCGTCCGCAGGAGGTTGGGCCAGGAACTCGGCATCGAGATCGACGAAATCGGCGTCGTCCTGCCGTCCTTCCGGTATCGGGCGGTCATGGACAACGGCATCGTCGAGAACGAGATCTGTCCCGTGTATCGGGTGCTGTACCGCGGATCGCATCCTGCGCCCGATCCGGCCGAGGTGGTCGGAGTCGAATGGGTGGAGTGGGCAACGTTCGCGGATGCGGTGGTGAACCGGACCCGCGACGTGTCACCGTGGTGCTTCGAGCAGGTGCAGCAGCTTCGGCAGCTGGGACCCGATCCTCTTCTGTGGCCCGTGGCGCCGGCCACTGATCTGCCACTCGCCGCGCCCGATCGCGCGGACGCGGATGTGAGCCGGCTCGCCTAAACGTGCTGGACCGGCAGCGTCCGGAGTGCGAGGTACACATCCAACCTGTCGTCGAGCCGGGAGAGATCGCGACCGGTGAGCTTCTCCACCTTGCCGATTCGGTAACGGACGGTGTTGAGGTGCACATGGATCCGGTCCGCGGTACGTCGCCACGAGCCGCTGCAGGCGAGGAACACCTCGAGGGTGGAGAGCAACCCACCGTCGTTCGTCCGGTCGTGATCGAGGACCGGCCCGAGCACCCGCGTGGCGAAATCGTGGCGCAGCCGATCCGGTACCGCCGAGAACAACTCCGCCGCCGAATCCATCGCGGCGACGCGCACCGACACCGGTTCACGGGCATCACCGTCGTCCGCCGCGAGAGCGGTAGCCGTCGCGATCGCACCCGCCAGCGACCCGAGCGTGCAGGTCGCGCTCGTGCCGACGCGCAGACCCGTACCCTCCAGCGCCGGGACGACACGCGACAGTCGCCGACGAAGCAGCATTCCGATATCGGTGTCCTCGCCTTCCACGGCCAGGACCACCCGGTCCCCGTCGAGAGCGCTCACGCTCCCCGGTAGCGCGTCGCAGAGTGCGGCGCGAAGAGCGTGGAGTTGTTCGATGGTCACCGAGCCTGCTCGAGGATGGATCGGCACCCGGCGTGCGACAACCGTGACGAGGCGGCGCGTCGCGTCGAAAGTGGTTGCCGCACCGGCTACGACACCGTTTATGTCACCCGTATCCCAGGCGCTGCGTCTGCGTTCGTCCCGGCGTATCCGGTCGAGTGCGGCCACGGCGGCCAGTTCGCCGAACGCGTCCAGGCAGTCTGCACGACCGGGACCGGTGTGCCGCACCACGAGCAGCCACGACGATGTGCGGTCGCGCAGGCCGGCACCCACGGAGAGAACGGTGTAGTCCCCCGTCGTGTGGGGAAGACGGTCTGCGGTCAGAGCGCCTGCGACGAGACGGTCCACGGTGTCGTCCTCGAGGTGCCCGTCGCCGGCGAGCGGTACCCCGGTCGCGGTCAGCAGCCACGCCTCGGCACCGAATTCGCGTGCGGTGCGGGTGAGCAACTCGTCGATGCTGCGACCGTCCGCGACCGCTTCGAGGAGACGCCGCTGGCGCGCGAGTCCGTTCTGCAGGCGGTCCATCCGCGCACCGGACATGCGCGCCGTGAGACGCTCGATGATGCGGCTGAACGGCACGTCCGGAGGCACCGAGACCAGCGGGATACGGTGGCGGACGCACGCCGCCACCACGTCGTCGGGCACCGATCCGAGCAGCGCCTCGCCCGCGGCGAGGGCGGTCACCCCCACGCGTGCCAGGTGCTTGACGAACAGGTCCGAGTCCTCGGCCGACGAATGCCACACGAGTCCCGAGAACACCAACGCCCCCGCGCTGACATACCGCGTGGGGTCGGGCATATCCGTCGTACACGTGCGCAGCACAGGGCGGTCGAGCATCTCCCGGTCGCCGTGGAGGACTCTGATCCCGAGCTCGGCATCGTCGAGAACATCCTGGAGAAGCACTGCACCACCTCCGTGCGTCGATCTTTGGACGATCGCACAATACGAAGCGGTTATTTCGTTGCGGTTTCGTACGCGGTGCCCCGGGTGTTGCGTCTCGAGCAGGCGTTCACTGGTAGATGCCCGCCGACGTGAGGAGCAACCGTGCACACTGGCCCCGCCACCCGAGCCACCGTGATCCGAGGTGCACACGTGGTCACCATGGATGCAGGTCGCGCCGAATACCGCAGCGGTCACGTCGTGGTCGAGGGGAACCGGATCGTCGCCGTCGGCGACGGTGAACCCGCCGGGTACGACGATGCGCGGATCGTGGACGGCACGGGATGCCTGCTCACTCCCGGACTCGTCAATACCCACCACCACCTGTACCAATGGATCACTCGCGGCCTGGCGGTGGACCACACGCTGTTCGAATGGCTGACCACGCTGTACCCGATCTGGGGTGGCATCGACGCCGACATGGTCAACGTGGCGGCCACCGGCGCACTCGCGCACCTGCTGAAGACGGGATGCACGACCAGCACCGACCACCACTACGTCGTTCCTCGCGACGGCGGAGACGTGTTCGGGGCCGAGATCGCCGCGGCGGCGGAGGTCGGCATCCGGTTCCACCCCTGCCGCGGTTCGATGGATCTCGGTGCGAGTGCGGGCGGACTGCCTCCGGATCGCATCGTCGAGGATCTCGACGCGATTCTCACGGGTAGCCAGGATGTCGTCCGGCAATGGCACGACCCGTCGTTCGATTCGATGCTCCGTGTCGCGCTGGCACCGTGCTCGCCGTTCTCCGTGACCGGAGAACTGCTGAAGCAATCCGCGGTACTCGCCCGCGACCTCGGCGTCCGGATGCATACCCACCTGGCCGAAACCCTCGACGAGCAGGACTTCTGCATGGAGAAGTTCGGGTGCGGGCCGGTCGAGTACATGGAATCCCTCGGGTGGACGGGCCCGGACGTCTGGTACGCCCACGCGGTCCATCTCGACGACCGCGACATCGGGGTGCTCGCGGCGTCGGGCACGGGCGCGGCGCACTGCCCGACCTCCAACGCGCGCCTCGGCGCCGGCATCGCTCGCGCGGCGGACCTCTACGCGGCGGGGGTGCCACTGGGCCTCGGTGTCGACGGCGCGGCGAGCAACGAGTCGTGCTGCATGCTCGAAGAGGCCCATCACGCGGCACTGTTCGCACGGGCACGCAGCGGCCCCCGCGCCATGACGGTCCGGCAGAGCCTCGCACTCGCCACCATCGGCGGCGCCCGAGTCTTGGGGCGCGAGAACGAAATCGGATCCCTGGAAGTGGGCAAGCTCGCCGATATGGCTCTGTGGCGACTCGACACCCTCGCACATTCGGGCATCGCGGATCCGGTGGCGGCACTCGTGCTGGGATCGCAGCCACCGCTGGATCTGCTTCTCGTCAACGGGCGTGAGGTGGTGCGCGACGATCGCGTCCTCACCGTCGACACCGAGGTCGTCGCCCGTGGCGTCGCCTCCGCACACGATCGTCTCGTCGCCAAAGCGGGGTGAGGACAATGGACCTGCACACAGTGTCCGAGTACACGGTCGCGCGATCACGTGACGATCTCGCGTGGGACCCGGGCACGGCGTTCGTCGGGGGCGGGACGTGGCTGTTCTCGGAACCGCAACCGCACCTGACGCGTCTAGTCGATCTCGCGGGATTGGGTTGGCTCGCAACGGTCGCCGACGGCAACGGTCTCGAGATCGCTGCCACGTGCACGGTCGAGGAACTGTCGAGGTTGTCCGAGACCACGACGTGGTCCGCGGCACCGCTGTTCCGGCAATGCGCGGATGCCCTGCTCGCCTCGTGGAAGATCTGGAAGCGCGCCACGGTCGGCGGCAACATCTGTCTGTCGCTGCCCGCCGGCGCGATGGTCTCCCTCGCTGCCGCACTCGACGCGGAGGCGGTCGTCTGGTGCCGGGAAGGTGCTGAGAAACGAGTACCGGTCGAGGGGTTCGTCACCGGCGCCGGTACCAATATTCTCCGCGACGGCGATATCCTCCGCAGCATCCGGATCACGTCGCGGGTTCTCGACTCGCGCACCGCTTTCCGGAAGATCTCGTTGTCTCCACTCGGCCGTTCCGGCGCGGTGGTGATCGGTCGCCGCGACGCCGACGGTGCGTTCGCCCTGTCGGTGACCGCTGCCACCACCCGCCCCTACGTACTGAGATTCCCCGGGGTGCCGTCATCGGGAGACCTCGACGCTGCACTGGCTGCGCAGGTGCCCGCCGGGGCCTATTACGCGGATGTTCACGGAGCACCACAGTGGCGCAGGGCGGTCACCGGTGTTCTCGCGCAAGAGATCCGGGAGGAGTTGTCATGAAGCTGACAGTCAACGGCAACGAGGTCGACGCGACGCCACGACCCGGCCAGTGCCTGCGCACGATGCTGCGGGAACACGAGCACTTCGAGGTGAAGAAGGGCTGCGACGCCGGCGACTGCGGTGCATGTTCGGTGCTCGTCGACGGCGATGCGGTGCACTCGTGCGTCTATCCCGCCGCCCGCGCGGAAGGGCGTGCGGTGACCACGGTCGGTGGCCTGGGCACACCCGACGATCTGCATCCCCTGCAACGCCGGTTCGTCGATGCCGCCGGGTTCCAGTGCGGATTCTGCACCGCGGGCATGATCGTCACCGCCTCCACCTTCACCGAAACCGACCTCGACGACCTGCCTCGTAAGCTCAAGGGCAACCTGTGCCGCTGCACCGGATACCGCTCCATCGACGACGCACTGCACGGTGTCACCAACGTCGAGCGGTCGTGCGGAAAACAGTTCGGCGCTTCACATCCGGCGCCCGCCGGTCCGCGCGTCGTCACGGGCACCGAACCGTACACCTTCGACACCGTCGTCGACGGGGTGCTGCAGATCGCGATACTCGGCAGCCCGCACCCGCATGCGCGCATCGTGTCGATCGACACCGCGGCGGCCGAGCAGTTGCCCGGTGTCCACGCCGTCCTGTGCTGGCGCGATGCGCCGGACGTCGCGTATTCCACGGCGCGGCACGAGAATCGGGAAGAAGACCCGGACGACACCTACCTCTTCGACCGGACCGTCCGGTACGTCGGGCAGCGGGTCGCGGCGGTGGTCGCCGAGACGGAAGCTGTGGCGCAGGAAGCCTGCCGGCTTCTCGAGGTGGAGTACGAGATCCTGCCGTTCGTGCTCGACCCGGACGAGGCGGCAGCACCGGGTGCCCCGCTGTTGCACGGCGACAAGGGTCCGGAAGCGCGGATCGCCGATGCTTCGCGCAACCTCATCGGGGAGGTGCACGGAGGATGCGGTGACGTGGAAGCCGGGATCGCGGCGTCCGCGGCGGTGGTGCGCGGGCGCTGGCAGACGCAGCGTGTCCAGCACACCCACCTCGAAACCCACGGTGCCGTCGGGTGGCTCGACGACGACGGACGACTCGTGATCCGCAGTTCCACGCAGGTTCCGTTCCTCGTCCGCGACGAACTGTGTCACATCTTCGGTCTCGAACGTCACCGCGTCCGGGTGTTCACGGCCCGCGTGGGTGGCGGGTTCGGCGGCAAGCAGGAAATGCTCGCGGAAGACGTCGTCGCAGCCGCTGTCCTGCGCACCGGACGTCCTGTGCGCTGGGAGTTCACCCGTTCGGATCAGCTCACGGTCGCGCCGTGCCGTCATCCCATGCGAGTCGACGTCACGGTGGCGGCGGATGCGGACGGCATCCTCACGGCCCTCGCGATCGACGTCCTCAACGACGGCGGCGCTTACGGCAACCATTCGGCAAGCGTGATGTTCCACGGGTGCGGTGAATCGGTCGAGGTCTACCGGTGCCCGAACAAGCGGGTCGACGGCCGGTCGGTCTACACGAACAACCGGCCCTCCGGTGCCTTCCGCGGTTACGGTCTCGGGCAAGTGGTGTTCGCCGTCGAGTCGGCCATGGACGAACTCGCTGTCCAACTGGATCTCGACCCGTACGAACTGCGCCGCCGCAACGTGGTGGTGCCCGGCGACGAACTGATCGCCGCTCACCCCGAGGGCGCCGACCTCGGCTTCGGCAGCTACGGCCTCGACCAGTGTCTCGACCTCGTGCGCACCGCGATGTCCGGTGGCGGCGGACTCCCCGCACCGGATGGTCCCCGATGGCGAGTCGGGGAGGGAATGGCACTCGCGATGATCGCCTCGAATCCACCCGGCGGGCACATCGCCGACACGTCGATCGAACTCCTGCCGGACGGGACATATCTCACCCGCGTCGGTACCGCGGAGTTCGGCAACGGCACCACCACCGTGCACACCCAGATCGCGGCGTCTGTGCTCGGGACCGATCCGGAACGGATCCGCATCGAACAGTCGGACACCGATGTCACGACGCACGATACGGGTGCGTACGGATCATCGGGCACCGTCGTCGCGGCGAAGGCTCTGCTCGCCGCTGCCCGGACGCTGCGCGGGGAAATGGCGAAATGGGGGGCCGAACTGGCCGGAGGATCACCCGGCGACGTGGAGTTCACGACCGACGCCGCGCACGTGAACGGCACGCAGGTGCCGTTCGCGGACCTGCTGGAGGCGGCCGGCGGAACCCTGCGCGCAGAAGGAAGTCACGGCGGCCTTCCCCGGTCGCTCTCGTTCAATGTGCACGGGTTCCGCGTGGCAGTCGACACCGGCACCGGCGAGGTGCGGATCCTGCAGTCGGTGCAGGCCGCGGATGCCGGTGCCATCGTCAATCCCGAGCAGTGCCGTGGTCAGGTGGAAGGTGGTGTCGCGCAAGCGATCGGGGCCGCGATGTACGAGGAACTCGTCACCGACTCCACCGGCACCGTGGTGACTTCGACCCTGCGGAACTATCACATTCCGCAGTACGCGGACGTGCCGCGGACCGAGGTGTACTTCGCCGCAACCTACGACACACTCGGTCCGCTGGGCGCGAAGTCCATGAGCGAGGCGCCGTTCAATCCCGTGGCACCCGCACTGGCCAACGCGATCCGGCGAGCCATCGGAGTGCGGCCGCACGAACTGCCGTTGTCCCGCGACCGGATCTGGTCACTTCTTCCCGCGACCGCAGGAGGCTGACCGCCCGCGGGATATCGAGCGGCGCCCGCAGGATGCCGAACGGCGACGGTTGCGCCGCTGAATGGTGCGGCTCGAGACCACGCCCACCACGATCGCCACCACGGCCACCACGGCGATCGGGACGAGCCGCTGGATGACGGAACCTCGCGCGAACTCCATGAGGTCGAGAGGTTCGGCCTCGGGCTGGGTTTGCGTATTCGAGGATGCGGCAGCGGTTCCCGCAGGTCGCGAGGTGGCCGCAGCGGGTGGAGCAGGTGCTGTCGCATCGGGCGTCGCTTCGGGTGCCGGGGTGGCGCTCTGCGCCGCATCGCCTGCTGTGGGTGCGACGAACGCCGCCCCGGCGGGTGTGGTGTCGGGCGGCGTCGGAGCCACCTCCGGCGTGCTGGACGGAACCGATTCGCTGGGAGCCGATTCGGTTGCGGCCGGTTGCTCGGCTTCGGGTCCGAGTTTCTTCGACAGGCAGGCCGCGAACTGCTCGAGAATCTTCCCCCCGACGTCGGAGATCATGCCTCGCCCGAACTGCGCGGGCTTGCCGGTGACCGTCATGTCGGTCTTGACCGTGCCGTCGGTGCGATCGCCGTCGCCGGTGAGCACGATCGTGATGGTCGCACTGACCGTGCCGTTGCCGCGCGTGTCCTTCGCGTTCGCCTCGATCACGGCCTTGTGGGACTTCTCGTCCGTCTCGGCGTATCGTCCGGTGCCCTTGAACGTCAGCGCCACCGGGCCCAGTTTCACCTTGACCGTGCCGGTGAAGGTGTCTCCTTCGACCCCGGTGAGTGTCGCACCGGGCATGCACGGAGCAACTTTTTCCGGATCGAGCAGAGCGGTCCACACGACATCGACGGGAGCCGGTACGGACAGGGTGTGATCGAGTTGCATTGTGTCCTCTCAGGTATTCGGAGTTGCCGGAATCAGATGCCCGCAGCTGTCGTCACCGCTCGACGGGTGAGAACCTGCGCCAGATGGCTGCGGTACTCGGCATCCGCATTTCCGTCCGTCATCGGGTCGGTGCCGTCCGTCGCACGTTCTGCGGCTGCCCGAATCGTCTCCGCGGTGGCGGGCTGACCCACGAGCGATTCTTCGACGCCGTGTGCCCGGACCGGCACGGCTGCCATGTTCGTCAGCGCCACCTTGGCCCGCTCGATGGTGCCGTCCACGACCGAAATGGTCGCGGCGACACCGACTATCGACCACTGCTGCGCTGCACGATGGAACTTTTCGTATCGCGCCGCCCAGTCGGTGTGCTTCGGAATGCGAATTTCCGCGAGGATCTCCCCGGCGTCCAGAGCAGTCGTGAAGTAATCCTGGAAGAACTCCGCCGCCGGGATCGTGCGGATTCCCGAGGGGCCCACCACTCGGAACGTCGCATCGAGAGCCACGTTCGGGGCAGCGAGATCGCCCGCGGGATCGGCATGTGCCAGCGAACCTCCGAGGGTGCCGCGATGCCGGATCTGCGGGTCCGCAACCGTGGCGGTGGCCTCCGCGATCAGCCGTGCGTGCCGGGCGACGAGGGGGTCGTGGAGCACCTCGTGGTGCGTGGTCATCGCACCGATGACGATGTCGTCGCCGTCCTCGCGGATCCCCCGCAATTCGGCCACGCGGCCGAGGTCGACGAGCGCCGACGGCGCCGCGAGACGCAACCGGAGCACCGGCATCAGGCTCTGGCCCCCGGCGATGATCTTGCCGTCCTCGCCGGCATCCCGAAGTGCCGTGACGGCCTCGTCGAGGCTGGTGGGGGCGAAATACTCGAACGCGGACGGAATCATTTCGTGCCTCCCTGGCTGGAAATCGCGTCGCTTCCCTCGCCCTGTTGTACCGGGGCGTTGCCGCTCTGCGCAGAACGAATTGCATGCCACACCCGCATCGGCGTACACGGCATCTCGATGTCGCGTACTCCGTACTGCCGCACCGCGTCGAGCACCGCGTTCACGACTGCCGGTGTCGACGCGATGGTCCCGGCCTCACCGACACCCTTGACGCCCAGCGGGTTTCCCGGTGCCGGTGTGTCGGTGCGGTCGGTCGTGAACGACGGTAGATCCACGGCTGTGGGAAGCAGGTACTCGGCGAACGAACCGCTGAGCAACGTGCCCGACTCGTCGTGCACCGCTTCCTCGTACAGCGCCTGGGCGATCCCCTGCGCAAGACCTCCGTGCACTTGGCCCTCCACGATGAGGGGATTGACGACGTGCCCGATGTCGTCCACGCAGACGTACTTGCGGATGCGGGCGTGACCGGTGTCGGTGTCCACCTCGATCGCACACAGGTGGGTGCCGTGCGGGAACGAGAAATTCTCCGGATCGTAGGTCGCTTCGGAGTCCAGATTCGGTTCGACTCCGTCGGGCAGGTCGTGCGCGGCGAACACCGCGAGCGAGATGTCGGTGAGGCCGACCGATTTCGCTGTTCCCTTCACCCGGAACCGACCGTCGGTGAAATCGAGATCGTCCTCGGCGCATTCCAGCAGGTGAGCGGCGATCGGCCGTGCCTTGGCCACCACTTTCTCCGCAGCCTTGACGACGGCGATACCGCCGACCGCGAGCGACCGTGATCCGTAGGTGTCGAGGCCACGCGGTGACGACTGGGTGTCGCCGTGCAGCACTTCGATGTCCTCGAACGGAATCCCGAGCCGATCGGCGACGATCTGGCTCCATGCCGTCTCGTGGCCCTGCCCGTGCGCCGATGCTCCGGTGACCACCTCGACCTTGCCGGTGGGAAGCATACGGATGGCAGCGTGCTCCCAGCCGCCGGCGCCGTACGAGAGCGATCCGAGGACCCGGGACGGCGCCAGACCGCACATCTCGGTGAAGGCCGACACCCCGATGCCCAACTGCACGGGGTCCTTCCGCTCCCGGCGCTCGGCCTGTTCGCGTCGCAACCCGTCGTAGTCCAGCAGTTCGAGCGCCTTGGCCGTTGCAGCCTCGTAGTTGCCGGAGTCGTAGGTCAGCCCCGCGACCGTGTCGAAAGGAAACTCCTCGTGCCGGATCCAGTTCTTCTTGCGCAGTTCGACCGGATCCATCGACAGTTCGACGGCGAGTTCGTCCATGATGCGTTCGATCGCGAAGGTCGCCTCGGGCCTGCCCGCCCCGCGGTACGCATCGGTGGGCACCTTGTTGGTGAACACGTTGGTGCAGGTGAAGCGGTAGGCATCGAACTTGTAGATGCCGTTGAACATGAATGCTCCGAGGATCGGCACGCCGGGGGTGACGAGTCGCAGGTACGCACCCATGTCCGCGAGCAGGTCCACTTTCAGGCCCGTGACGGTACCGTCGCGCCTCGCCGCGATCGTGATCTTCTGGATCTGGTCGCGGCCGTGATGCCCGGCCATCATCGACTCGCTGCGCGTCTCGGTGTACTTCAGCGGCTTGCGCAGGCGCCGCGAGATCAGCAGCGTGAGAACCTCTTCGGGGGTCACCTGCAGTTTGCCGCCGAATCCGCCACCCACGTCGGGGGCGATGACCCGGAGCGTGTGCTCGGGGATGCCGAGCGTCATCGCGAGCATCAGCTTCAGGATGTGCGGCACCTGCGTGGCCGACCACATCGTGATCTGGGCGGCGGTCGGGTCGACGACGACCGACCGCGGTTCCATGAACGCGGGGATGAGGCGCTGCTGGCGGAACGTCCGCTCCACGACGACCTCTGCGTCGCGGATCGTGTCGTCGACGTCGCTCCCGCTGCCGGCTTCTGCGGAGTCGTACACCCATGTCGCGCTGCGGTTGGTTCCGAGGTCGGAGTGGAGGACCACGGTGTCTTCGGCGGCGGACGCGAGGTCGAGCACGACCGGCAGGTCCTCGTAATCCACATCGATCGCGTCGAGAGCGTCGTGCGCTTCGTAATAGGTGCGGGCGACCACGACCGCGACGGCCTCCCCCGCGAACCTGACCGTGTCGACGGCGAGCGCCGGCGCGGGCGGGGTCAGCATGTCCTCGGTGATCTGCCACGCGCACGGCAGGCTGCCCTGTTCCTCGGCCAGATCAGCGCCGGTGTAGACAGCGACGACGCCCGGTTGCTTCTTCGCTTCGTCGACATCGAGGTGAGTGATGCGGGCGTGCGCGAAGGGGCTACGCAGTATCGCCGCGTGCAGCATCCCGGGGAGCACGATGTTGTCGGTCCAGCGCGTTCGGCCGGTGATGAGATGCTCGTCCTCCTTCCGGCGGCGCGCCCTGCCGAGTTCGGATTCGGTGGCCGGTTCGGCGGTGCTCGTCATCGTGTGCCTCCCTGCGTTCCCGTCGGTGCCTCACGAAGGCGCTGGGCCGCGTCCTGCGCGGCCGCGACGATGTTCTGATATCCGGTGCAGCGGCAGAGGTTTCCTTCGAGGCTGTGCCGCACTTGTTTCTCGTCGGGATCGGGATCCTCCGCGAGCAGGTCGATCGTCGCCATGATCATTCCCGGCGTGCAGAACCCGCATTGCAGAGCGTGGTTCTCGCGGAACGCTTCCTGGACGGGGTGCAGCGACCCGTCGAGCGACAGTCCTTCGACGGTCGTGACCTCGCGCCCGTCGGCCTGGACCGCGAGCACCGAGCACGCCTTGACGCTCCGGCCGTCGAGCAGGACGGTGCACGCGCCGCAGTTGCTGGTGTCGCAACCGACCACCGTCCCCACTTTGCCCAGTCGATCTCTGAGGTAGTGCACGAGCAGAAGGCGGGGTTCCACGTCGTCGGTATAGGACGTTCCGTCGACGGTGACAGTGATGCGCATCTAACCTCCAGTGCTGACGCAAGCGACTCCGGTGATACAGATCACTGCCACTTTGCGTCACCGGACGGGCACGATGGCGCGAATCGACGAAATCGGTCGCCGCGGTTCCGGCGGACCACGAACACGAGGGGCTCGCAGATGGGAATCGCGGCGGTGATCGCACCCGAACGGGCGCTGTCGGTGATCGAAGTGGACCGCTCACCCTGTGCGCCGGGTGAGGTCCGTATCGACGTGGCGTACTGCGGAATGTGCGGGTCGGATCTGCATCTGTTCTTCGACCCACCGGACCCGCTCACCGGGCATGTCCTCGGGCACGAGCTCTCCGGAATCGTGAGCGAGACGGCACCGGACGTGGACGGATGGAACCCCGGTGACCGGGTGGTGGTCCGGCCGATCGACGACTGCGGCGACTGCATCGCCTGCCGGAGCGAGGATGGTGTCTGCCTTACCGGTCTCGTCCGGGGCCCGGGCCTGGGACGCCCGGGTGGGCTCGCGGAGTCGGTGACCGTTCCCGCCGGAATGCTGCACCGGATACCCGGCGGCCTGAGCCTGCGGGACGCCGCGCTGACCGAACCACTCGCCGTAGCGGTGCGCGCGGTGACGCAGGCCGAGGTCGTGCCCGGTGCGGGTGTGGTGGTGTTCGGCGCCGGCCCGATCGGTCTGCTCGTCGTCGAGGTGCTTCGAGCCAGGGGCATCACCGATGTACTGGTGGTCGAACCCAACCATGCGCGTCGCGCGCTCGCCGGAGAATCGGGTGTGCGGACGACAACGCCCGGCCGGGTGCGTGAGGAAGCCGCCGCGCTCTTCGCCGGCAAACCCCGCGCGGTGCTCGAGTGCAGCGGTCATCCACGGTGTGCGCAGGACGCGGTCGACCTCCTCGGCTATCGCGGTCGATTGGTGATCGTCGGAATCTCATCCGTGCCCTCCGAAGTCCTGTTGTCGCAGGTCTCCATGTTCGAGATGACGATCGTGGGCTCGACCGCCTACAGCGAACGAGACTTCGACGAGGCCCTGGCGCATCTCGCGGCCGGACGAATCAGGGTCGACACCCTCGTGACGTCCGTCGTCGGTCTCGACGGTGCCGATGCGAAATTGCGCGAACTGTCCGACGGCACCGGATCGGATATCAAGGTTCTGGTGCAACCTACGACCCTGGGTCACAAGACCCGCGAAAGACGACCTGAGGAGAACAGTCCGTGAACCGTTTCGAGGGCAAGATCGCGTTCATCACCGGTGTGGCCCGGGGGCAGGGCCGTGCGCATGCCGTCCGGCTGGCGCGCGAGGGCGCGCAAATCGTCGGCGTCGACATCGCGGGTCCGTTGCCCGGAGTGCCCTACGAGTCTGCGACGCTCGACGATCTCGACGAAACCCGCCGCCTCGTCGAGGCCGAAGGCGGGAAGGCGTACTTGGTGCAGGGCGACACTCGTGATCTCGAGGTGTTGAAGGTGGTTGCGCAGGACGGCGTGGCACGATTCGGCGGCCTCGACGTGGTCGTCGCCAATGCCGGGATCTGCATCCCGGAGACGTGGGACGAAATCAGCCCCACCAGTTTCCGCGACACCCTCGACATCAACGTCACCGGTACGTGGAACACCGTTACGGCGACCGCACCTCACCTCATCGAGCGTGGCGGTGGCTCGATCATCCTCATCAGTTCGCTGGCGGGGGTGAAGATGCAGCCGTTCATGGTGCACTACACGACCAGCAAGCACGCGGTGACCGGGATGGCCCGTGCATTCGCTGCCGAACTGGGCCGGCACAACATCCGGGTCAACAGTGTTCATCCGGGTGCGGTGAACACGCCGATGGGCTCCGGCAGCATGCGCGAACGGATCGCCGAAACCGCGGCGAGCAACCCCAAGCTCGCGTCGATGACCACCCCGTTCCTCGAGAAGTACTCGGCGGAACCCGAGGAGATCGCCGATATGGTGGCGTTCCTCGCCTCCGCCGAGTCGGCGTTCGTCACCGGACAGCAGTTCGGCGTGGACGGCGGCGCCCGGTACTTCTGACCGGACTTCCGACGGGCACCGGCCCGGACTCGGAGTGCTCGTGCGACCCGGGCCCTACGACGCCTCGCGCATCGTGAGCCCGCCGAGTTCGATCGAGTACGTCTGCATGGCACCGTCCCACCACACGGCGTACGTGGTCGGATAGAGACCCGCGCGCTGGTACGCCTCGGGCTCTGGCAGTGGCTCGAGGATCGCGGGCCGGGACTCGAGCCACGCCCGGGTCATCATGGGTTCGACGAACGCCTGCTTGCCGTCCCACGACCCGTAGAGCACCTTCTCGGTGAAATTGTGATCCGTCTCGGTCGTGTCCAGCCAGTGCAGTCCCATGCCGGGGACGGTCGCGGTGAGCGGATTCCCGTCCGGGGCATATCCCGGAGGCAGGTACCGGGGCTCCGGCACGCGGGAGGCAGCGGGGATGTAACCGGGGGCGAGCGGGTGGATGGCCTCCACGGTGGCCCTGTCCAGGAGATAGAAGTGCACGTCGAAATGCGGAACGTCGAATCCGTGCTCCGGGTTGTGGCCCCGGGAATTCCAGTCGATCGTGACATGGTCGAAGGCGGTGGCGGTCGCCTGTTCGGGAAGATCGAGCACGTAGGCATCGGTGATCGGCAACAGACCGTCGGGCAGGTTGTCGAGAGCCGCCGCGTCCAGTCGCACACCGATGGCGGCAGGCGTGCCGTCGGCGTCGAGAGTGACGTACGTGCGGGCGAAACCCGCGCCGACCGGACGCGCCGGACCCTCCGCCGTGGCTGGGACGCCCTCGCCGGCCACCGTCGCGGGGGCGGCGAGCAGGCCGACGAATGCCGCAGCGACGATCACGGAAAGGTGTCGGACACGCGGACGAACAACCATCTGAGGCCCTCGAATTCCGTCGCCGGGCAGCATCGTCTGCATCGTAACCGAGGTACCTGCGGCGACGAGACGGACTGCACCGATTCGTGATGCGCGGGCGCGGAGGGGTTTCGGGCGCAAAGTGGAGAAATCGGTTGTTTCCCGAGTGCTCGCACTGCTTCGATCGATGTCATGACCGAGCGAACACGTCTGACTCGCAAACCCGAACGAGGCAACGATGATCCGGAAGTTCTGCAACGTCTACTCGACGAGGCGCGCGTGGCCCACGTCGCGTTCGTTCGTCGCGGCTGTCCGGTGGTCCTCCCCATGGCCTTCGGCCGTGACGGCGACCGGATGTTCCTCCACGGTTTGACCGGCGCCGGCGCCTTCCTCGCCTCTCGGGACGGTCTGGATGTGTCTGTCGCGGTGACGCATCTCGACGGACTCGTGTTCGCCCGGTCTGCGTTCGACAGCAGCATGAACTATCGCAGCGCGGTGATCTTCGGACGTGCGGTGCTTGTACCGGCCGAAGACAAGCAGGACGCGCTGCGGGCGGTCACCGAACACCTCATGCCCGGCCGGTGGGACGAAGTCCGTCCGCCCACCCCGAAGGAACTCGCGGCGACGACGGTGCTGGTGCTTGCGCTGGACGAGGTGAGCGTCAAGGTGCGCGCGGGTGGTCCCGGCGACGATCCCGACGACGGCGAGGACCGGTCGGTGTGGGCCGGGGTCGTCCCGATGCGCACCGTCGTCGGTGTTCCGGAGCGGTCACCGTTGACGGATCCCGCACTTCCGTTGCCGCCGTCGGTCACCTCGCTACTCTGACGATCGCGCACCTCCGACGATCGCTCACCTCCGGTCGAACTCAGATCTTCCGGGCGGCACCGCCCACCGAACGGACAGGTTCCTCGTGCGCGTGGATCGGCCCGTCGGTGTCGGCCAATCGCTGTCCGCGACCGCCCCAACGCAACGCGATGATCTCGGCGGCGATGGACACCGCGGTCTCCTGGGGTGTCCGGGCCCCGAGATCCAGGCCGATCGGTGACGACAACCGGGTCAGGTCGTCGTCCGTCATTCCCGTTTCCCGTAGCCGGGCCATCCGGTCGTCGTGCGTACGACGCGACCCCATTGCTCCGACATACGCCACGTCGAGCCTGAGCGCGACCTCCAGGAGCGGGACGTCGAACTTGGGGTCGTGGGTGAGAACCGTGATCACCGTGCGCTTGTCGACCCGTCCGGCGTCGGCCTCGGCGGCGAGATACCGGTGCGGCCAGTCCACGACGACTTCGTCCGCGCCGGGGAATCGTGCCGCGGTGGCGAAGACTCCACGGGCGTCGCACACCGTCACGCGGTAGCCGAGGAACGCGCCGAGGTCGGCCATCGCAGCGGCGAAATCGATTGCGCCGAAAACGATCAGGCGCGGCGGCGGCTGGAACACGTTGACGAACACCGACATTCCCTCGCCGCGTCGTTCACCGTCGGTGCCGTAGTGCAGTGTCCCCGAACGTCCGACATCCAGCAGGCCGCGTACGTCGTCGGTCACGGCGTCGTGCATCCGTGCGGACGGGAGTGTGCCGGAGTCGCGATCGGGCCACACCACGAGGCGTTGTCCGAGGATCGCGGGATCGGGGTGTTCGGTGACAGTGGCGATGGCGACGGGTTCGCTGCCACGCACCGAATCGACGACCTCGGCGAACGCGGGGAACTCGGTCGCGTCGATCCGTTCGACGAAGACGTCGATGATTCCGCCGCACGTCAGTCCCACGCTGAATGCGTCGTCGTCGGATACCCCGTACCGCTGCAACACGGGGGTTCCCTCGCCGATCACGTCCTGAGCGAGTTCGTACACCGCACCTTCCACGCATCCGCCCGACACGCTGCCGGTGACCGTGCCGTCGCCCGCGACCAGCATCGACGCTCCCGGAGGGCGCGGCGCAGAACGGAACGTCGACACCACGGTGCCTACGGCGACGGTCTCGCCGGCGCGATAGCGGCGGTCGAGTTCGTCGAGAACCTCACGCACGATGAACCTCCTCGAGCAGTGTTTCCAGTGTTGCAAGACTGTGGCCCGCGAGCAGACGATCGAGATGGGGCAGTGCGACGGAGATCCCCGATTGGATCGGCTCGTATCCGCTGTGACCTGCATGCGGGTTGACCCACAGCACGGCGTGCGCCAGCCTGCGCAGCTGGGCCATCTGCTCGCCGAGGAGTGCCGCGTCGCCGCGCTCCCAGCCGTCCGAGAAGATGACCACGACCGCGCCGCGGGCCAGTCCGCGACGTCCCCAGCGGTCCAGAAAGGCGCGCAGAGTGTCGCCGAGCCGAGTGCCTCCGGCCCAGTCGGGCACGGTGCGCGCGGCAGCCGCGAGCGCATGCTGCGGGTCGCGGGCGCGCAGAGCTCTGGACAACCGCGTCATGCGGGTGCCGAGCGAGAACACCTCGGTGCCGCCCGGGTGGGAACGGGTGACGACGTGCGCAAACCGCAGCAGCGCGTCGGCGTACGGAGCCATGGAGCCCGACACGTCGATCAGCAGCACCACCCGGCGCGGCCGTGTCGCCCGGCGATGCCGCACGGGCCGCACCGTCTCCCCGCCCGCCCCGAGCATCGCCCGCAGCGTGCGGCGCGGATCGACGTCGCCGCGGCGGGAGGGACGTCTCCGGACCGCCGCGCGTCGCGGTGGGCGGGGCCGCAGTCGCGTGAGCATCTCCGTCAGGTGAGCTTGTTCGGCGGGGGTCATCTCAGCGATGTCGCGGTGCCGTAGTACTTCGGTGTCGGTGGCCGCGACCTGCAATTGTGGCGCATCTTCACCGGAGTCGGCGCCCGCAGTTCCCGGTGTGCTCGCCAGTGCAGCGATGCGAGCGGTACGGGTGTGGTGACCCCGGGTGCGGGACACCGTTGGCACCTCGCCTCCGAACCAGCTGCGAAAAGCCGCGTCGTAGCGGGGCAGGTCGTCGGGCTCGTGGCACAGGGTGGCCCGTCCCGCCCAATACACCTGCACCGGATCGCCGAGGTCGATCTCGCGCAGTGCCCGGACATAGGTGTCGGTCGCGTCGAGGGCGACGGGCATGCCGGATTCGGCGAGTGCGCGGGTGAACCCGGCGAAGCCCACCAGCGTGCCGTGTCCGGTGCCGGAGGTCATCCGGCGAGAACCCGGTCGAGACCCGAGCGCATCGCGCGCTCGAAGTCCTCGCGGTATTTGAGGACGGCTCCGAGCGTCGCGGCGGCCGTCGCTGCGTCGAGCACGTCGCGATCGAGTTCGTGCAGCGCGCGGGCCCAGTCGAGCGACTCCGCGACGCCGGGTGGTTTGAGCAGGTCGTAGCCGCGCAGCGCGTGGACCGCGTGCGCGACCTGGGAGGCGAGCGACGCATCGATGTCGGGCAAGCGGCGCCGGAGTATCGCGATTTCGCGGTCGAGGCCGGGGTGCTCGACCCAGTGGTACAGGCACCGCCGCTTGAGCGCGTCGTGCACCTCGCGGGTGCGGTTGGACGTGAGCACGACCAGGGGCGGAACGGCCGCGCGGATCTCTCCGAGTTCGGGGACGGTCACCGCGTTCTCGTCGAGTACCTGGAGCAGCAGAGCCTCGAATTCGTCGTCTGCGCGGTCGATTTCGTCGACGAGCAGCACGCACGGAGCTCCGGTCAGAGCCGCGAGGAGCGGCCGGGCCAGCAGGTACCGCTCGGTGTACAGGGAGCGTTCGGCGGTGTCGGCGTCCAACGCACCCCCGCTCGCGGCCTCGAGCGTGCGCAGGTGCAACAGTTGACGGGGAAAGTCCCAGTCGTAGAGCGCCTGCGACGCGTCGATGCCTTCGTGGCACTGCAACCGGACCAGCGGCAGGCCGAGTGCCTGGGCGAGTGCCGTCGCGAGGGAGGTTTTCCCGGTGCCGGGTTCACCCTCGCAGAACAGTGGCCGCCCCATCCGGATCGCGAGGAACGCCGTCGTCGCGAGGCCTTCGTCGGCGAGGTATCCGGTCGACTCGAGCGCCGCTACGAGATCCCCGGGGGACTGCACTTCGGTCACCGCACTTGCCATGGGCTGAGCCTAGGACAACCGGACGCGCCGCGACGCCGAGTCGAATTCACGGGGTGACAGCGTCGGTCAGACGTCCGTGCACGCGTAGCCGCGAAATACCCCCGTCCGGATACACGTCCAGCCGGACGAACGCCATCGGAGTGGCCGAATCGACGCGGAACCGGTGGCGGCAGTCGGGGAGCAGAACGGTTTTCGGGAGCAGTTCGACGAACGCCGATTCGTCGGCGGCGTCCGAGCCGGCGGGCAGGCCCGACAGTCGTGCCCACCCCGGCGCGTTGCCGACGTAGTACGAGGTGTCGATCTCCACGTGGTCGACGAGCGAGGTGCCGGCCAGGCGGACCACGACGTAGTCGTTTCCGTCGTCGCGGCGACGCGCGTTCTCCCACCCTCCGCCCATGTTCGCGGCCCGGCCTGGGGCGATGATGTTCCGAGGCGAGGAGTAGAAGTGGTTCGAGCAGTCGGCGATGTCGGCACCGTTCTCGAGTGCGGCCACATCTATGGTGCCGGTGAGGAACGCCGGGTCGGGACGGATCTCGCCGTGAACGCGCAGTCGGGCTACCCCTCCGTCGGGAAAGATGTTGAGACGTACGTGGGTCCAGCGTCGTTCGCTGTCGACAGGAAAGGCGTTCGCGGTGTCGCCGAGCAGCGCCACCTTGTCGAGGAGGGGTTCCCAGGGTGCCTTCAACAGTTCGGTGGCGTCGGGATATCCGTCGACGCACACTGCCTCGATCGACGCGAACGGCGGAAAATTGCCGGTGAACCATGCGGTGTCGATGACGACTCCGCGGATCACACCGGGGGCGCCGAGACGCACGATGGCGAAATCGTGCCCGGGGTCGCGTCGCCTGCGGGTCTCCCACCCGTCGTACACCTTGCCCTTGTGCCCGAACTCGGACAGATCGTGCCGTGCCGGGCCGGGAGCGATGAGGTTCTCGCGCTGTGCGAACAGTTCGTCGTTGGCGTACATCACAGAACCGGTCAAGTCGCGCGAAGCGAGATCGGGAAGTTGCCGGAAATCGAGTGATGTCATCGAGTGTCCTTCCGGGACAGCAGTTGCGCGCGGGGCGCAGGGACGGGACTGTCGCCGGTGGCGACGGGGAGGGGTTCGCCGGCCAGCCAGGTCCGGCGTACCACCCCGGCGAGCGCCATTTCGGCGTACGGGGTGACGGCGTTGCGGTGATGGAGTTTCTCGGGAAAGACCACGAAGGCGTCGTCGGGCGCGAGGACACACAGGTCGGCGGTGTTGCCGACGGCGATCTCGCCGCGGTCCGAGAGTCCGGCTACCGAAGCGGTGTTGCGGGCCATCCACCGCGTGACATCGGAGAGAGAGTGCCCGCGTCGCCGTGCTTCGGACCAGACGATCGGCAAACCCAGTTGGAGGGAGGATATTCCGCCCCAGGCTTGCCCGAAGTCACCGATTCCGAGCTTCTTCAGTTCGGGGGTGCACGGTGAATGGTCGGACACGACGCAGTCGATCGTGCCGTCCGCCAGGCCACGCCACAGGCCCTCACGGTTGGAAGCCTCCCGGATGGGCGGGCAGCACTTGAAATGTGTGGACCCGTCGAGGATTTCCTCACTGAACAGGGTCAGGTAGTGCGGGCACGTCTCCACGGTGATGCGGACGCCGGCCTTCTTCGCCGCTGCCACGAGCGGCAGGCTCCCGGCGTCCGAGAGGTGGAGAATGTGGACGCGGCAACCTGTTTCGGCGGCGCCGTCGATCACCTGGGCGATGGCTCGTTCCTCCGCGAGGGGCGGCCGCGAGTGCAGGAAGTCGGAGTAGCGACGGCCCGACGGTGCCTGCTGGGCGTCGAGCGTGGGACCGTCCTCCGCGTGGACGATGAGGAGGCCGTCGAATCCCGCGATCACTCGCATCGCCGCCACCATCTGCTCGCGGTCGAGTGGCGGATACTCGTCGAGTCCGGAGTGTGCGAGGAAGCACTTGAATCCGTAAACCCCGGCGTCCCAGAGCGGTTCGAGGTCGTCGAGGTTGCCGGGAACCGCGCCGCCCCAGAATCCGACATCCACGACCACCTGATCGGCGGCGACCTTCTTCTTGACCGCGAGCGCGGCCACATCGATAGTCGACGGAATCGAATTGAGGGGCATGTCGATCAGGGTCGTCACTCCGCCCGCGGCGGCCGCGCGGGTTGCGCTCGCGAACCCCTCCCACTCGGTGCGGCCGGGATCGTTGACGTGGACGTGAGTGTCGACCAGTCCGGGAAGCAGCGCTTCGTCGTCGGCGAGGACGATCTCTCGCGCCCCGGGCACCGGCGTCGCGTACTCCTCGACGGCGGCGATCCGTCCGTCCCGGATTATCACTGCACACGCCCGCTCACCGTCGCCGAGAACGGCTCGGCGGGCCCGGATGACGGTGGTCACTCGAATCGTCCTTCCTGGGGGGTGAATGCTGCCAGCTCCCGCAGTTGTTCGGGCGTGACGCCCGCGCGTTCGCGTACCTCGGAGTCGGTGAGGGCGCCGCACGCAAGCCCGCGATGCAGGAACGACGCGAGGGCCCGCGCGGTCGCGGGTTCGTCGAGGAATCCGCCCTCGCTGCGCGTGAGATACGTCGAGATCCGTGCGGCAGCGGACGCGAACGAACGACGGTAGAAGGCGAACGTTGCGGCATAGCGGGTCGGCAACTGCGCCGGGTGCAGGTCCCAGCCCTGGTAGAAGCCTCGTCGCAGGGACCGGTCGACGAGTCGCGCGTGCAGCGACCAGGCAGCACGGATCTCTGCCGCCATGCCGACCGGCAGGCGATTGGTCGAGCCGTCCGAGAGCATCACGCCGGTACCTGCCGCGGCGACCTGCATCGTCGCTTTCGCGTGGTCCGCGACCGGATGATCCATCGCCTGATACTCGGCGGCGATGCCGCACGCCGCCGAATAGTCGTAGGTTCCGTAGTGCAGACCCGAGCATCGGCCCTGCGCGGTGTGGATCATCGTCGCGACCTGCGCGGTTCCGTCGGGTCCGCAGACGGACTGGGGTGTCTCGATCTGGATTTCGAAGCGCAGCGGTGAGGTGAGTCCGTGGTTGCTTTCGAGGTATTCGCAGACGGTGACCATGGCCGCGACCTGTTCGGGTGCTGTCACCTTCGGCAGGGTGATGACGAAACCGTCAGGGACGCGGCCGTTGTCGGTGATCTCGCCGACGAACATATCGAGCGTGCGGACGGAGCGTGCACGAGTGGCCGGTTCGAAGCACTTCATGCGGATGCCGGAGAACGGCGTCGGTTCCGGGGTCTCTCGCAACGCTTGCGCGGCACGCACCAGGTGGGCGTCCTCGTCGGCGTCGCGTGCACCGGGCGCGATGCCGGCTTGCGGGAAGCTGTCTTCGAAGTCGATCCGCAGATCTTCGATCGGTTCCGTCGCGAGTTTCGCCTCGACGAGCGGCAGGACCTCGCGGGCGAGCGTGGGTTCGATGCCGACGATCTCGGCGAGGTCGTCCGCTCCGGCGACGTGCCGGGAGAATGTCTCCCGTGCCTGCGCTCCCCACGAACGGACCGTGTCGGCGTCGTAGCGGTCGACGGGAATGTAGACGGTGTGTACGGGTTGCCGTTCCGCGAGGAGTCCGGGATAGGCCGCGGCGTACTGTGCGTCGACTGCGCCCAGTGCGACATCGAGCGAGTCGAGCAATCGCTCGCGTCCGTCTGCCATCCGATCTCCCGGGTCTGCTCGGGGTGTATCCACCCTTGTATACGTGCTCAGGGGGCAGACGGTAGTGCTGTCGCATCAACCGGTTGATTACTCCGGGTAACGACTGCGTTACGTGGCCTTCGGTGTGCCGGGCCGGACGGTGAGGATCTGCGACATCGTGCCGATCGGCCCGGACGTGTCGTGGAGGACGGTGCTCGTCAATCCGACCCCGTCGGCGCCGAACGAGACCGAGGTGTCGAAACCGAGCCAGTCGCCGCGGGGCTCGGCGAACAGGTGGACGGTGAGGTCGAGATTGGGAAAGGCCACCTCCCGTGGATCCGCACGCACGGCCATGCCGTTGGCGATGTCGAAAAGTCCTGCCGCGGCCGCGAGCGGGCTCACCTTCTCGCCGTCGACGAGCGGAACCGGGGTCCGGACCCAGAACGACGCCCGGCCCGGTTCCGTCCGGTCTCGTCGGACCTCCACCGATTCGATGAAGCCGCCCGGCCAGATCGTCGTGGGATCCCACGGAGCGCACCGCTCGGGTGCGGCGATGCGCGGCAACGTCGTCCCCTCGATTTCGGCCGTGGGCCGCGGTTGCAGCAGCCAGGCGCGTGCCCGGACCACGGCGCGTCCCGCGTAGGTCAACGTCGCTTCCACCAGTTCGATGGTGCGGCCGGGGCGCAGGACTTCCACCTTCGTGTCGACCACATCGACCGGCACCGTCCCGAGGATGTCGTACGACAGGCGGCCGATCACCAGTGCGTCGTCGCGGCGAGCGTCGCGGTCGCATTCGATGACGTGGGCGAGAAGCCCGAGTGCGGGTGCGATGTGCTGTTCGGTCTCGTCCCAAGCGCCGCCCACATGCGGGGTCGGGCGATACGAGTCCGGTCCGAGGCTCTCGAAGTAGGTCATCTGTCCTCTGTGCTGTTCGTCGTTTGCAGGTGCGGGGCTGCGGCGAGTGCCGACATGGCCATCAGTCGCAGGACGGCGCGAGTGCCCTCGGGAGAACGCGGGTCGGCGCTGTGGGGTGTGGAGTTGATCAGTCCGAATGTCGCGTGGGCCATGGTGCGCGCATCGGATTCCGCCAGTCCGGGCGTGATGCGGCACAGGACCCGTACCCAGATCTCGACGTAGCGCCGCTGGGTGACACGCACCTCGCGACGGGCGTCGTCGGGCAGCGAGTGCAATTCGCGGTCCTGGACACGGATGAGATCGGGGTCGCCGAGGGCGAAATCGAGGTGGAAGTCGACGAGCCGCTCGAGCGCGTCGCGGGGGTCGGTGGTGTCGGCGACGACGGCGGTACCGCCGGCGAGGAGCCGCCGGCTGATGTCGACGAGAAGTTCGACGAGCAGCGCATCCTTGTTCGGAAAATGCCGGTAGACGGCGGGGCCGCTGATCCCCACGGCCGCGCCGAGGTCTTCGAGGCGGACGCCGGCGAACCCGCGTTCGGCGATCAACCGGGCCGCGGCACGAAGCAGTTGCGCGCGACGCTCGGCTTTGGCGAGGCTCCGCCGTGTCGGCGCGGGAGGCGCCGCTTCTTCGAGCCGCTCGGACATGAGACACACTTCCGGTTCTTTGTGATCTGGACAACTCGGTTAATCATAACTAACCTAGATTTCAGTTAATGACGATTAGGTCAATCTACCGAGGATGGTGTCCGTGACGAGCGCTCAGGCGATCTCGACGACCAGCCGCGACCAGCACGAGCAACTGGTCGGAGAACTCCGCGACAGGCTTGCCGCGGCAGCGCTCGGCGGCAACGAAAAGTCCCGTGATCGGCACGTCGCCCGGGGCAAACTGCTCCCCCGCGACCGCGTCGACGGTCTCCTCGACACGGGCAGCCCGTTCCTGGAACTCTCACCCCTCGCCGCTGCGGGGATGTACGACGACGAGTGCCCCGGGGCGGGCATCATCACCGGCATCGGCCGGGTGGCCGGCCGCGAGTGCGTGATCGTCGCCAACGATGCGACCGTCAAGGGCGGTACGTACTACCCCGTCACGGTGAAGAAGCACCTGCGCGCGCAGGAGGTGGCGCTGCAGAACAATCTGCCGTGCCTCTATCTCGTCGACTCGGGCGGTGCGTTCCTTCCCCGGCAGGACGAGGTCTTCCCGGACCGCGAGCATTTCGGCCGCATTTTCTACAACCAGGCCACGATGAGCGCGAAGGGCATTCCGCAGATCGCGGCCGTGCTCGGGTCGTGCACTGCCGGCGGCGCCTACGTGCCCGCCATGAGCGACGAGGCAGTCATCGTCCGGAACCAGGGCACCATCTTCCTCGGCGGACCCCCGCTCGTGAAGGCCGCGACCGGTGAGGTCGTCACCGCGGAGGAACTCGGCGGCGGCGACCTGCACTCCAAGGTGTCGGGAGTGACCGACCACCTGGCCGACGACGACCGCGACGCCCTGCGCATCGTGCGCAACATCGTCTCCACCTTCGGACCTCGCACGGAACGGCCGTGGGACGTCGAGCCCGCCGTCGAACCCGAGAAGTCCCCGGAGACCCTCTACGACGTGGTCCCCACCGACTCGCGCATCCCGTACGACGTGCACGAGGTCATCACCCGCGTGGTCGACGGTGCCGGCGGTGCCGGCCATGGGTCCAGCAGCTTCCACGAATTCAAGGCGGAGTACGGCAAGACCCTCGTCACCGGCTTCGCGCGCATCCACGGGCACCCCGTCGGCATTGTTGCCAACAACGGAGTGCTGTTCGGTGAATCCGCCGTCAAGGGAGCACATTTCATCGAACTGTGCGACAAGCGCTCGATCCCGTTGATCTTCCTCCAGAACATCTCGGGTTTCATGGTCGGTCGCGACTACGAAGCCGGCGGCATCGCCAAGCACGGCGCCAAGATGGTCACCGCCGTCGCGTGTGCCCGGGTTCCGAAACTGACCGTCGTCATCGGTGGGTCCTACGGTGCCGGCAACTACTCGATGTGTGGCCGTGCGTACTCGCCCCGATTCCTGTGGATGTGGCCCAACGCGCGTATCTCCGTGATGGGTGGCGAGCAGGCCGCGTCGGTCCTCGCGACCGTGCGATCCGACCAACTGGACGCCTCGGGCAAACCGTGGACGAGTGAGCAGGAAGAGGAGTTCAAGGCCCCGATCCGGGCGCAGTACGAGGAGCAGGGAAACCCCTACTACTCGACGGCCCGACTCTGGGACGACGGCATCATCGATCCCGCGGATACCAGAAAAGTTCTCGGACTGGCACTTTCGGTGTGCGCGAACGCGCCCCTCGAGCCCGTCTCCTACGGCGTCTTCCGGATGTGAGCGACATGAGTGATACGAATCGGATCGATACGGTTCTGGTAGCCAACCGCGGCGAGATCGCCGTCCGGGTCATCCGGACCCTGAAAGAGATGGGACTCCGCTCGGTGGCGGTGTTCAGCGAAGCCGACCGCAACGCGCGGCATGTGCGTGAGGCCGACACCGCAGTCCTGCTCGGTCCCGCGGCGGCACGTGAGAGCTACCTGGCAATCGACAAGGTCATCGACGCGGCTGTCGCGACCGGCGCGCAGGCCATCCATCCCGGCTACGGGTTCCTTTCGGAGAACGCAGCTTTCGCCGCCGCGTGCGCCACAGCGGGTATCGCGTTTCTCGGCCCGTCCGCGCACGCCATCGAGACGATGGGCGACAAGATCACCGCCAAGAGCGCGGTGTCGAAATTCGGAGTCCCCGTCGTACCGGGCATCTCCCGGCCGGGACTGACCGACGCGGACCTCATCGCCGGCGCCGAGGAAGTCGGCTTCCCCGTGCTCGTCAAACCGTCCGCCGGTGGTGGAGGTAAGGGCATGCGCCTGGTCACCGATCCGTCCGACCTCCCCGCCGCACTCGTGTCCGCGCGGCGCGAGGCAGCGTCGTCGTTCGGTGACGACACCTTGTTCCTCGAGCGGTTCGTCCAGCGGCCCCGACACATCGAGGTACAGATCCTCGCCGACACGCACGGCAACGTCGTGCACCTCGGCGAACGCGAATGCAGCCTGCAACGCCGTCATCAGAAGGTCGTCGAAGAGGCTCCGTCGCCCCTGCTCGATGCGGTCACCCGCGCCCGCATCGGTGAAGCGGCATGCAACACCGCCCGCAGCGTGGACTACACCGGGGCCGGCACCGTCGAGTTCATCGTCTCCGCGGACCACCCCGACGAGTTCTTCTTCATGGAGATGAACACCCGCCTGCAGGTCGAGCACCCGGTCACGGAAATGGTGACGGGCCTCGATCTTGTGGAATGGCAGGTGCGCATCGCTGCGGGCGAACCACTGGGATTCGGCCAGGACGACATCACCCTCACCGGCCACGCCATCGAAGCGCGCATCTACGCCGAGGATCCGGCCCGCGGGTTCCTGCCCACCGGCGGCCACGTCGCCGACGTCGTCGAGCCCTCCGGACCGGGCGTGCGCGTCGACTCCGGCGTGCAGGCCGGCACGACAGTGGGCAGCGATTACGACCCGATGCTCGCCAAGGTCATCGCGCACGCCGACGATCGGGCCGGTGCCCTGCGCCGACTCGACCGGGCACTCGCCGACACCGCCGTCCTCGGCGTCGTCACCAATGTCGACTTCGTGCGCTTCCTGCTCGCCGACGACGAGGTCGTCGCCGGTGCCCTCGACACGGGACTGCTCGACCGGCGTCTCGAGGACTACGTCGCACCTGGCACGTCGGACGTCGCCCTCGTCGCGGCCGCCGCATACCGCTGGCTGCAGCGCTGGCCCGGCTCGCAGTGCGACCCCTGGGCGGTGCCGGACGGGTGGCGCGTCGGCGCTCACCTGCCCACCAGCTTCCGGTTCACCTCCGGCGACCGCACCGCACACGTGCGGCTGACCGGAACGCCGGTTGCCGGTGCCGCGAGTATCGAAGACGGCGAACGCAGTTCACTGTCCGCGACCCTCGACGGGTCCGTCCTCGCAGTGGTGCTGGGCGGCCGCCGCCACGTCTTCCGCGTCGCGGAGTCCGACGGTGCGATCTGGCTCGCCGACGGCCACGGCAGTGTCTCGGTCCGCGACATCGAGGAAGCAGCGGTCCGCGGGGACGACGCGCACGCCGGCAATGCCGACATCACCAGCCCGATGCCGGGAGCCGTCATCGCCGTCGCCGTCGAAACAGGAGCCGAAGTGACTGCCGGACAGACGATCGTGGTCGTCGAAGCCATGAAGATGGAGCATTCGCTCACCGCGCCGGTCGACGGCACCGTGGAGCTCTTCGCCTCTGCGGGTGAGCAGGTCAAGGTCGATCAACTTCTCGCGCGGGTCACCCCGCACGCCGACACGAAAGAGGCAACGGAATGACTGAATACCTGGCGACAGGCGGGCTTCCCGACGAGTACGAGCAACTGCGCAAGACCGTCGCCGACTTCGCGCGCACCGTCGTCGCCCCGGTTGCGGCCGAGCACGACGCCGCGCACACGTTCCCGTACGAAGTCGTCGCCGGCATGGCGGAGATGGGCTTGTTCGGTCTGCCCTTCCCCGAGGAGTACGGCGGAATGGGCGGCGACTACTTCGCCCTCTGCCTCGCGCTCGAGGAACTCGGCAAGGTCGACCAATCGGTCGCGATCACCCTCGAGGCAGGCGTGTCGCTCGGTGCGATGCCGATCTACCGGTTCGGTACCGAGGCGCAGAAGCAGGAATGGCTTCCGCAGCTCGCGAGCGGCCGGAAACTCGCGGCTTTCGGCCTGACCGAGCCCGGCGCGGGTAGCGACGCGGGTGGAACGAAGACCACCGCGAAGCTCGACGGTGGTGAATGGGTCATCAACGGCAACAAGCAGTTCATCACGAACTCGGGTACCGACATCACCTCGCTGGTGACGGTCACCGCGGTCACCGGTGTGCGGGAGAACGGGAAGAAGGAGATCTCCACGATCCTCGTTCCGGCCTCCACCCCCGGTTTCACCGCCGAGCCCGCCTACAACAAGGTCGGCTGGAATGCGTCGGACACCCATCCGTTGACGTTCGCCGACGTGCGTGTGCCCGAGGAGAACCTGCTCGGTGAGCGCGGCCGCGGGTATGCCAACTTCCTGCGCATCCTCGACGAAGGCCGGATCGCCATCGCCGCGCTCTCGACCGGTGCCGCACAGGGATGTGTGGACGAGTCGGTCAAGTACGCGAAGGAACGCGAAGCCTTCGGCAGCCCGATCGGCAGCAATCAGGCGATCGCTTTCAAGATCGCCCGCATGGAGGCGCGTGCCCACACCGCCCGCACCGCGTACTACGACGCAGCGGCGGCGATGCTCGCCGGCCGGCCGTTCAAGAAGCAGGCCGCAATCGCGAAACTCGTTGCTTCGGAAGCGGCTATGGACAACGCCCGCGACGCCACCCAGATCCACGGGGGCTACGGCTTCATGAACGAGTACACCGTCGCGCGGCACTACCGCGACAGCAAGATCCTCGAAATCGGTGAGGGCACCACCGAAGTGCAGCTCATGCTCGTCGGACGGGAACTGGGACTGTGAGCGACACAGCGCCCGCGGGGAACGCGAAACGAATCACGCAGCGCGGACTGTGGTTCGAGGAATTCGAACTCGGCGCGGTCTACGAGCACCGGCCCGGACGCACCATCACCGAGGCCGACAACGTTCTGTTCACCACCCAGACGATGAACACGCAGGCACTCCACCTCGACGCCGCGTACGCGGCGGGCACCACCTTCGGTGAGCGGCTGGTGAATTCGATGTTCACACTCTCCACCATGATCGGACTGTCCGTCGCGCAGCTGACCCAGGGAACGATCGTGGCGAACCTCGGGTTCTCCGAAGTCTCGTTCCCGAAGCCGCTGTTCCACGGCGACACGCTGTACGTGGAGACGAAGATCCTCGACAAACGCGAATCCAAGAGCCGCCCGGGCGAGGGCATCGTGACCCTCGAGCACACCGGTCGCAACCAGCACGGTGACGTCGTCGGTATCGCCGTCCGCCAGACTCTCGTACAGAAGAGGCCCACCACATGACCTGGACACTGCCCGGCCCCGCGTGGCTGTTCTGCCCCGCCGACCGCCCCGACCGTTACGCCAAGGCCGCCGCACGCGCCGATGTGGTGATCATCGACCTCGAGGACGCCGTTGCGCCCGCCGACAAGCAGGCTGCCCGCGACGCGCTCGTCGCCACCCCGCTCGACCCCGAGCGCACCGTGGTGCGGATCAACCCGGTCGGCACCGACGATCACGCCCCCGACCTCGAGGCATTGAGCCGCACCGCCTACACCCGGGTGATGTTGCCGAAATGCGAGAGCGGCGATCAGGTGCGATCACTCGCACCGCTCCAGGTGGTCGCTCTCGTCGAGTCTCCTCTCGGCGTGCTGGCCGTCGAGGACATCGCGAAGGCCGGAAACGTCATCGGAATGATGTGGGGGGCCGAGGACCTCGTGGCCGGACTGGGAGGCAACTCCAGCCGGGGACCGGACGGGTTGTACCGGGGAGTCGCACAGCATGCCCGGTCGGTCACGTTGCTCGCGGCCAAGGGGTACGCCCGCTGGGCACTCGACTCGGTGTACCTGAACATCAAGGACACCGACGGCCTGCACGACGAGGCACTGGACGCCGTAGCGGTCGGATTCGACATCAAGGTTGCGATCCATCCGGGACAGATCGACGTGATCCGCCGTGCCTACGCACCCACACCGGACGAGGAAGCATGGGCGCGACGGGTTCTCGACGCGGCGGGATCGGAGCGCGGGGTGTTCGACTTCGAGGGCAAGATGGTCGACGCCCCGGTGCTGCGCCACGCCGAACGTCTGCTGCAACGCGCCGCGGCCGGCACACCTTCGTGATCCGGAGGCGTCAGCGCGTGCGGTGACGCAGCAACTGAGTGAGGCGGTGCGCCCCACTGAGCAACAGGGCCCCGACGTCGGATGCGCGATCGGCACGGAACCGGCTTTCCACCCCGGTCAGACTCAGCGCCCACGTCGGGGCGCCCCTGTGGTCGAACACGGCCGCGCCCATGCCCCAACTGCCCTCGACGATGAGCGCGGGGTTGACGGAGTAGCCGGTCAGTCGCGTCGCCGCGATCCGCTCCTCGACGGCGGTACGCGAGTGTGCGGCGCCCCAGGCGGTGGTGAGGTCGACGCGGGAAAGATATTCGTCGATGTCCTTGTCGGACATGTGCGACAGGATGGCGAGCCCGGCGGACGCGACCCCGAGCGGGAACCGAATCCCGACGTGCAGAACGTGCGAGCGCAACGGGAAACTGCCTTCTTCGCTTGCCACGCACACCGTTTCGTCGCCGCGTCGTGCGGACAGGAAGGCGCTTTCCCCGGTTTCGCGGGCGAGGTCGCGCAGCACGTCCCCGGCGAGGTCGGTGATGTCGTACCGCGTCGCTGCTACGGAACCCAGCAGGTACAACTCCGGTCCGAGCGACCACCGACCCGACTTGGGGTCCCGGTCCACCAGACCCTCATCCGCAAGTGTGCTGAGAAGACGGTGGACTGTCGGACGGGCGAGGTCGGTGGCCCGTGCGAGGTCCGAGGTGGTGGCACCGTCCGGTTCGTAGGACGACACGGTCCGTAACAGGGCGCCCACCCTGCCGATCAGTTGTCCCTGTGCGCTCACGGCGTCCACAATACGTCCACTGAGTGAACGGATTGCCTGTGTGTGTTCGAGTAGCGAGCAATCGCGCAGATGTCAGCCTTGTCGCTTGTGATTCTTACCTGCAACAACTTTATTGATGGAATGACAATGGTGGCGTTCATCCAATGGACGTCACTCAGCCTGACCCCGAGAGGTGCGCGTTGGCAACGAAAGTATTCCGGTCCGCGACGGAGGCCGTCGCAGACGTCGCAGACGGTTCGTCCCTGGCGGTCGGCGGGTTCGGCCTGTGCGGCATCCCCGACATCCTGATCCAGGCGCTCGCCGAGTCGGGAGTGACCGACCTCGAGGTGTTCTCCAACAACTGTGGCGTCGACGGCCACGGCCTGGGGATCCTGCTCGGCGACAAGCGGATCCGACGGGTCACCGCGTCGTATGTGGGTGAGAACAAGGAATTCGCCCGGCAGTACCTCTCGGGTGAGCTCGAGGTGGAGTTGACGCCGCAGGGCACGCTCGCGGAGAAGTTGCGTGCCGGCGGCGCCGGTATCCCCGCCTTCTTCACTCCTGCGGGTGTCGGAACCCCGATCGCGCTGGGCGGATTGCCGTGGCGGTACGACGCCGACGGAGCAGTCGCGGTGGCGTCGCCGCCCAAGGAGGTGCGTGAGTTCCGGGGCAAGAAGTACGTGCTCGAGGAGTCCATCAGCGCGGACTTCTCGCTGGTCCACGCCTTGAAGGGCGACACCGAGGGGAATCTGGTGTTCAACAAGGCCGCGATGAACTTCAACCCGCTCGCGGCGATGGCCGGACGTATCTGCATCGCGCAGGTCGAAGAACTCGTCGAGCCGGGCGAGATCGATCCGGGGCAGGTGCATCTGCCGGGGATCTTCGTCGACCGGATCGTGCACACCGGCATGCAGGACAAGCAGATCGAGAAGCGCACCGTCAGCGCCGGCAAGGAAGGGTGATCATGACTGTCGAGGTCGAACGGGTAGTGGGTTGGACACGCACGCAGATGGCGGCGCGCGCGGCGCAGGAACTCGCACCGGGTGAGTATGTGAATCTGGGCATCGGGCTGCCCACCCTGATCCCGAATTACCTTCCCGACGGCGTGCGGGTGACCCTCCACAGCGAGAACGGCATCCTCGGGACCGGGCCGTACCCGGTCGAAGACGCGATCGACGCGGACCTGATCAACGCCGGCAAGGAAACCGTCACCGTCAACGCCGGTGCCGCATTCTTCGATTCCGCGCTGAGCTTCGGCATGATCCGCGGCGGGCACATCGACACCGCGGTGCTGGGAGGCATGGAGGTCTCCGCGACCGGCGATCTGGCCAACTGGATGGTGCCGGGCAAGATGGTCAAGGGCATGGGCGGCGCGATGGACCTGGTGCACGGCGCCCGCAAGGTCATCGTGCTGATGGAACACACCGACAAGTCGGGCAATCCCAAGATCGTCGAACGTTGCTCGTTGCCGCTGACCGGCGAGGGCGTGGTGCACCGGATCATCACCGACCTCGCGGTGATCGACGTGACCGACGACGGATTGGTCCTGCGTGAATTCGCACCGGGAGTGACGGAGGAGCAGGTGCGCGCGGCGACCGGTGCGCCCCTCCTCGTCCGACCGGCTTGATACTCCCGGTGGTTCCGCACCGTCACCCGGCGCGGAACCACCGGAGGAACCGGCGCTTCCGTGCCTGTCGCGCGCGGCTGGACGGAGGGTCGGTACGCCCGGGCTGAGCCGCCTGCAACGCGCGGCGAGCCTCCTCGCGCCGCGCCTGGCGTCCCGCTTTCCAGGTCTCGACCACTGCGTCGGCGTCCACCTTGTGGATCGGAATCGGTAGCTGACCCGGATGAAGCAGGCATTCCACGACCCGCCGGTTGAGGTGGGCGACGATCTCGCGGACCGACTGCTCTGACGGCACTGTCGCCACGGTTTCGGGCAGCCGCTCGATTTCCCGGCGCAACTGCAACGGGAGCGGGAGGAGCGCCTCGGCCGACAACCCCTGGCGTGCGAGGTAGGACTTCACCCACCACAACTCGTCGTCACCATGATCGGGGATCGGTTTTCCGGCACCGGGCAGATCGTCGAAATCACCACGCTCCTGCGCGGCGCGGATCTGGCGTTCGATCCACGTCTCGAAGGAGATGTCCGGTCGTTTCCGCTCGGTCACCGATCCAGGATGCCACTGCACCCGGGTGCGTACGCAACGATGCCCGGCCGTTCCGGACACTGCCGGACGGCGTTGCCGGTGGCATACCCTGTGGCGCATGGAAGGACAGACGCCGTCGCGCCGGGCGAGCGAGATACCGGTGGACACGTCCACCGTGCTCGGCAAGGTGGTCACCGTCCTGCACGCATTCACCGCCGACGACCACGGTGTCTCTCTGGCCGAACTCGGCCGCCGCACGGGTCTGGCCAAAGGCACCCTCCACCGGGTGGTCAACGATCTGATGAATGTCCGCCTGCTGGACAAGGACGCGTCCGGCTACCGCCTCGGTGGTCAGATGTTCGAACTCGGCATGCGCGCGTCGGTGGAGCGCCGACTGCTCGAGGTCGCGATCCCGTTCATGGAAGACCTCTACGAGCGCACACACGAAACCGTGCACCTCGGCGTTCCCGAGGGCACCGAGGTCGTCTACGTCTCCAAGATCGGTGGCCATCGGCCGGCACCGGCACCCTCGCGCGTGGGCGGTCGAATGCCCATGTACTGCACCGCTATCGGCAAGGCGCTGCTCGCCTACTCCGCGCCGGAACTGTTCGCGGACGTCGTCGCCGACGGACTCGCCCGCAAGACACCTCGCACGATCACTGCGCCGGGCCGGTTCCGCGCACACATCGATCGGATCGCCGAGATGGGCGTTGCCTTCGAGCACGAGGAGTCGGCGGTCGGGTTGGTGTGCGTTGCCGCTCCGGTGCTCGTGGGCGACGAAGATCCGGTCGCCGCGATCAGTGTCACCGGCCCCGCGACCCGGTTCCGGCCCGAGAAACACGCCGCCGCGGTGAAGGCGGCCGCCGCAGGTGTGGCAGCGACGCTCGGTCGTCGTGCGGCGCTGCGGGCCCCCTGAGCGACTGTCGGCATTCGCGCCCGGCCGTTCCACTGACCGGAACCTACGGCTAGGAAAGCGGTACTCGTACCCCCACGATGGACTTACCCATCGATCGACGAGGACCTGATGACCACAACTCCGAACCCCGCCGGCGAAGCCGCACACCTCGAAACTGCCACCGCAGCAGCCACCCGGCTCATCGAAGCGACCCGGACCGCGGTGCCGTGTTCGCCCGTGCGGGATCTGCTCGGCGAAACCGACATCGACCTTGCCTACGCGGTGCAGCAGCATCTGACCGAGCACAAACTCGCGTCCGGCGCCCGCATCGTGGGCCGCAAGATCGGCCTGACCTCACCGGCCGTGCAGCAGCAACTCGGCGTGAACCGACCCGACTTCGGGGTGCTGTTCGACGACATGGACGTCACCGATCTCGACGAGGTGCCCAGCGACCGCCTGCTCCAGCCCAAGGCCGAAGCCGAGATCGCATTCGTGCTGTCGGCGGATCTCGATGACGACGATCTCGACATCGCCACCGTCCGCGCAGCCGTCGACTACGCGGTCGCCGCCCTGGAGATCGTCGACAGCCGGGTGGCCGGATGGGATATCAAGATCACCGACACGGTGGCGGACAACGCCTCGAGCGGCCTCTACGTACTGGGTTCCCACCGCGTGTCCCTGGCCGACTTCGAACCGATCGACGCGACCATGCGGATGTACGTCGACGACGAACTCGTCTCGGAGGGCACGGGTGCGGCCTGCCTCGGGGACCCGCTCAACGCGCTGTTGTGGCTCGCCCGTACCGCGCGCGAATTCGGTCAGCCGCTGACTGCCGGCCAGGTCGTGCTGTCCGGTGCGCTCGGCCCGATGGTTCCCGCTCCCCCCGGAGTGACCGTGCGCGCCGAGATCTCGACGCTCGGCACCGTCACCGCCCCCTTCTCGTCCTCACCGACTTCGGCACAGGAGAACTGACATGACCACGACCAAGGTCGCCATCATCGGGCCGGGCAACATCGGCACCGACCTGCTCATCAAGATCAAGAGGCTCGCCGACAGCGAACTCGAGACGATCGCCCTGGTGGGTATCGATCCCGAATCCGACGGCCTGGCCCGCGCGAAGCGACTGGGCATCGACGCCATCGCCACCGGAGTGGAGGGCCTCATCGAGCATCCCCGCTTCAGCGAGATCGAGATCGTCTTCGACGCCACGTCGGCGAAGGCGCACGAGTACAACGAGAAGATGCTGCGCCCGCACGGCAAGATCCTGATCGACCTCACTCCCGCGGCGGTCGGTCCGTACGTGGTGCCTCCCGTGAACCTCGACGAGCACCTCGACGCGCCCAACGTCAACATGGTCACCTGCGGCGGTCAGGCCACCATCCCGATAGTCGCCGCGATCTCGCAGGTCACTCCGGTGTACTGGGCCGAGATCGTCGCATCGATCTCCTCGAAGTCCGCCGGCCCGGGCACTCGCGCCAACATCGACGAGTTCACCGAGACCACGTCGCAGGCCATCGAGAAGATCGGCGGCGCCGCGCGCGGCAAGGCGATCATCATCCTCAATCCCGCCGAACCGCCGATGATCATGCGCGATACGGTTCTCGCCCTCGTCGGCGAAGACCGCAAGGACGAGATCGTCGCCTCCGTCGAGGCGATGGTCGAAAAGGTCTCCACGTACGTGCCCGGATACAAGCTCAAGCAGGAAATCCAGTTCACCCCGGTGAACGAGACCGTGGGCACGCTGACCGATCACACCGGTCCGATGTGGAAGGTCGCGGTGTTCCTCGAGGTCAAGGGCGCAGCACACTACCTGCCCGAGTACGCGGGCAATCTCGACATCATGACGTCCGCGGCCCTGCAGGTCGGCCGGGCAGTCGCGGCACGCAAGAAGGAGCAGGTTTCGGCATGAGCGAGACGATCACCAACGACGCCGGTCAGCGCGAATACGCGAGTCACGGTACGGCCCTGTACATCCAGGATGTGACCCTGCGCGACGGCATGCACGCCATCCGCCATCGCATCACCCCCGACGACGTGGCCGCGATTGCCGGTGCACTGGACCGCGCCGGCGTGGACGCCATCGAGGTCTCCCATGGCGACGGGCTCACCGGGCATTCCCTCACTTACGGTCCGGGCAGCAACACCGACTGGGAATGGCTCGAAGCCGCTGCGGGAGCGATCAATTCGGCCGTCCTCACGACGCTGCTCCTTCCGGGCATCGGTACCGTCCACGAACTGAAGCGTGCCTACGACCTCGGTGTGCGGTCGGTGCGCGTGGCGACCCACTGCACCGAGGCCGACGTCTCCGCGCAGCACATCGCCGCGGCGAAGGACCTGGGCATGGACGTCTCGGGCTTCCTGATGATGTCGCACATGGCTCCCGCGGAAGAGCTTGCCCGACAGGCGAAGCTCATGGAGTCGTACGGCGCCGACTGCGTCTACGTCACCGACTCCGGTGGGCGGCTGACGATGGACGGTGTCCGCGAGCGTGTCCGCGCCTATCGTGACGTTCTCGAGGAGAGCACGCAGATCGGTATCCACGCGCACCAGAACCTGTCGCTGTCGGTCGCCAACTCGGTCGTCGCCGTCGAGGAAGGCGTCATCCGCGTCGATGCGTCACTGGCCGGGCAGGGCGCCGGAGCGGGCAACTGCCCGATCGAGCCGTTCGTCGCGGTGGCGGACCTGCACGGATGGAAGCACTCGTGCGATCTGTTCGGCCTGCAGGATGCTGCCGACGACCTCGTTCGTCCGTTGCAGGACCGGCCGGTCCAGGTCGACCGCGAGACGCTCACCCTCGGCTACGCCGGTGTGTACTCGAGCTTCCTGCGTCACGCGGAGACCGCCGCAGACATCTACGGCCTCGACACCCGCGACATCCTCGTGGAGATCGGGCGCCGCGGGCTGGTCGGCGGCCAGGAGGACATGATCACCGACGTCGCACTCGACCTGCGCAACCGTGCGGGGCACTGACCGTCGCGTGTGAGGCGGGTCGTGGCAGGACCTCTCAGGCGACGAGGTCCTGGTACTCGGGATGCTTGTCGATGAAGCTGTCGACGAACGGGCAGATCGGCACGACCCGCTTTCCGCGTTCCCGCACGTCGTCCAGCGCGAATCGGACGAGTTTGCCGGCGAGGCCCTGGCCGGAATAGGCGTCGTCGACCACGGTGTGGTCGAACACGAGTTGAGTGTCGTCGGCGGGGTGATAGTCGGCGTAACCGATGACGGAACCGTTGTCGTCCAGTTCGTATCGCTGCCGGTCGGGGTTGTGGACCACTTTCACGGACGAATCACTCACAGTGTTTCCTCACTCTCGAGAGCAGATGACCGAGCACGTCGAAGATACCGCGCACGAAGAAGACGGGCCGCGACAGATGTCGCGGCCCGTCTTCGTGTCTGTGGGGAGTCGATCGGCTACTCCGGAGGCGAGATGTGCTGGGCGATGTAGAGCGGTTCGCCCAGTTGCGCCAGCAGTTCGAGCTGGGTTTCCAGATAGTCGATGTGTTCCTCCTCGTCGGCGAGGATCGCCTCGAAGATGTTCGCGGAGGTGATGTCGCTGACCGAGCGCATGTATTCGGATCCCTTGCGGAGCCGGTCGCGGGCTTCGATCTCGACCTGGAGATCCGCCTGGAGCATCTCCTTCACGTTCTGTCCCAGACGCAGCGAGCCGAGCCGCTGATAGTTGGGAAGTCCGTCGAGGTAGAGGATGCGGTCGGTCAGGGTCTCGGCATGACGCATCTCGTCGAACGACTCGGCGCGGGTGTGTGCCGCGAGCTTGGACCAACCGCGGTCTTCCTGCATCTTCGAATGGAGGAAGTACTGGTTGATCGCGGTGAGCTCACCTGTCAACTGCTCGTTCAGGTATTCGATGACCTTCTTGTCGCCCTTCATGGCACCTCCCGGGGTGAACCATCGGGTTTACCGCCGGGCAGGGGCTGGCTACACGGCGGTCTCGAGCTCGATGGTCTCATTCCGGACGCGAGCCTGCCGGATGATCGCCGAGATGTTGCGTACGCAGTTTCCGCAGTCGGTCCCTGCGCGACACGCTGCGCTCACTTCGCGGGTGCACCGTGCGCCCGCGGCCACTTCGGCTTCGATGTGGTGGTGCGTGAGGGCGTGGCAACTGCAGACGATCATGTGAGTCACCATCCTGGAGGTTGTTAGGTTGCCCAAACCTTACCTCGACTTAGGCGTGCCTATCCTATGAGGGCAGTCACAATTCGATTCACTTGCCTCCGCGGGCGGCCCGAACCCCTTCCGAGGCCGGTACAGGTGTTAGTTCTGTTGCATCTGTTGCGCAACGACTTGGTTGATGCGATGCAACCCCCCGGGCGACAGGCCGGGAATTTGATTTTCGAGGGTTCGCACAAGCGATGAGTCGTCGATCACCTTCTCGCTCGACTGGATGAGCACCGTCCCGCTGCCGGTGAAGTCGAACTGACGTTCCTCACCCGACTGCACCCCGAACCGGCGCGCGCCCGCAGTCATGAATCCCGTGATCCACGATTCGTCGTAGTGGTGGCTCGGGGACGGACAGTCGGCCCAGCCGACCAGCGCCTCGGGATCGACGCGCAACGGCGGTTCGGCGAACATCACCGGCCCGTTCGACGACGCGAGGAACCTCCCCGTGCCGATCAGGGTGAGGAATCCCGGCACGATCGACTGGTTCAGCGACAGGCCCGGCTCGAAGGCGAGGAGGTTCGACTGCCGGATGGTGAGGTTGCCGTCGTCGAGGTCATAGGAATTGATGTCGTAGCCGCGGTCCCCGAGGATCAGCTTCCCGAAGCCGTCCGCCACCACGTAGTCGCCGAGATACATCGGCGCCGAGAACCGCCGGGCCACCATGTCGAGCAGACCACCCTGGAGCCCGTGGGTGAGGGCGGAGAACTGCATCTTCCCGTAGTAGGCGATCATCGCGCCCTTCGACAGGAACCACGGTGACTGCAGATCGATGCAGTACGCGTAGCTGTTTCCGGGCACGTTGTCGCTCCCGGTGAAGCTCGACGGATTGAGGACGACGCTCACAGTTTCTCCTCCGATGCCTGCACGTAGACGATGCCTTGACCGGTGCACTCGAGTTGCATGGCCTCCCCGCCGCTGCGGCCGACGTTGCGCCAGCTCATCGACGATTTCAGTTCGGTGCGGACCGCGCCGGACGCGGCGACGAAGGCCTGGGGATCGACGATCATCGGTGCGGGGCCACCCACTCGGAGCTCGAAGATGCCTCCGTGCGCCAGCAACACCGCCGCGCCGTACCCGGACAGCTGCGTCGTGAACATTCCCGTGCCGGTGACTGCGCCCGTCGCAGCGCCTCGGAGTGCGCCCAGCAGGCCGCCGCCACCTCCTCCACCGGGCTGCGCGGCACCCGACGACACGACGGTGCTCTGCAACCCGGCCGTGTTCGCGAGCAGCCGGGATGCTTCGACGCGAAGCTCCCCGCCGGCGGACATGTCCACCACGTGGGTTTCCAGGCCGCGGAATCCGTAGTGCACGGTGCCGTCACCCTGCGCGATCATCGTCGCCTCGTGCTCGCCCTGGAGCATCCGCCCGGCCATGCCGGCGAGCCCGCCGAAACCGGGAGCGCCCCCTGCCCCACCGGGCACACCGTGGGGAGCGAACCGGACGTTGCCGGTGTAGAAGAGCATCGCGCCACGTCGGGCGATCACGGGACCCGACCGGTTCAGGTCGACGCTCACAACCTTGCTGTTGACCTTGGTGAATACCACTGCCGCCCCTAACGTTCCGCAGGCTGGATGGAGACCACGCCCGTGCCGTCCCACTTGAGAGAAAATGCTTCTCCACTGCCCTGCCCGACCACCGATCGCCACGACACGTCGGTGACGAAGGACTGCGTCAGTTGTCCCTTGGCGCAGACGAATGCGTCGGGGTCGACGACGAGGGGGTACTGCGGCGACACCTCGAGATGGATCAGGGGACCGCCTGCGGAGAGCAGGGCCACCTGACCGGTGCCCGTCACCGTCGTGGTGAAGAGACCCTGCCCGCTCATGCCGCCGCGCAACCCGGCGAACGTCACGTTCGTGCTCAAGTTTCCGTTGAGTGCGAGGAGCTGCTCGGATTCGACCTGCAGGGTCTCGTTGTTCAGCTCGAGCAGTGCCACTTCCTGTCCCTGGTGCGCGAGGTAGACGACACCGGTCCCGCTGCATTCCATCAGCGACAGGCCCTCACCGGTGGCACGCTGCCGGAGACCGGCCAGCACGCCTTCGCCCCCGCCGAAGCCCGCCGACTTGAACGCGACCTGCCCCTCGTAGGCCACCATCGAGCCCGAGAGGGCCCGGATTCCGGAATTGCTCAACTGGGCCTCGATGACCCGTTTCGATTTCACGAGCAGTCGCATGGCGCGAACGATATCGGGTGGGCAGCAGCGGCGCGCAGCGGCATTCGCGAACGACGGTGCCGCCCACTCCGAGAGGGGGCGGCACCGTCGCGGCACTCGTCCTACAAGCCCAGATCCTTCGCGATGATCGTCTTCATGACCTCACTGGTGCCTCCGAAGATCCGCGTCACGCGCGTGTCCGCGTACAGGCGGGCGATCGGGTACTCGGTGATGTAGCCGTAGCCGCCGTGCAACTGCAGGCACTTGTCGATGATGCGGCCGGCCGCTTCGGTGGAGAAGAGCTTCGCCCGCGCCGCGTCGGCCACCGACAGTTCGCCGCGGTCGTTCAGTTCGATCGCGTTGTCCACCATGATCTGCATTGCCTGCAACTCCGTCGAGCATTCGGCGAGCACGAACTTCGAGTTCTGGAACGAGGCCACCGGCTTGCCGAACACCTTGCGCTCCTTGGTGTATGCAATCGCGTGGTCGATCGCCGCGGCCGCCGTTGCAGCGGCACCGAACGCGATGGTCAGACGTTCCTGCGCGAGGTTCTGGGTCAGGTACGAGAACGCTTCGCCTTCGTTGCCGAGCAGATCGGAGACGGGCACCTTCACGTCGTCGAACGACAACTCGGCCGTGTCGGATGTCTTCAACCCGATCTTGTCGAGTTTGCGTCCTACCGAGTACCCCTCGCTCGTGGTGTCGACGACCAGCATGGACAGGCCACCGCGGCGATTCTCGGGGTCGAACGGCGAGGTCCGGCACACCAGGAGGATCCGATCGGCGAGTGCGCCACCGGTGATGAACGTCTTGGAACCGTTGACGACATAGTGGTTTCCGTCGTCGGAAAGCTTCGCCGTGGTCGAGATGTTCGCGAGGTCGGACCCGGTGCCGGGTTCGGTCATCGCGATCGCGAACATCAGTTCACCCGAGGCGAATCCGGGAAGCCATCGCTGCTTCTGCTCTTCCGTCGCATGCTGCATGATGTACGGCAGGATGAGGTTCGAATGCACCGAGTAGGAGCCGAACGTCACCCCCGCAGCGGCGGTTTCCTCCGTCACCACGACGTTGAACTTCAGCGACGACTCGCCCCCGCCGCCGTATTCCTCGGGCGCCTGGATCCCGAGGATCCCGAGGTCGCCGAGCCGGTTGTAGAACTTGCGGGGAGGATGACCGTCGGTCTCCCACTCGTGGTAGACGGGCGTGACTTCTTTCGCGATGAAGTCGCGGACCGTCTGGCGGAACGCTTCGTGGTCCTCGTTGAACACCGTACGCCGCACGCGCTTTTCCTTCCGGAGATGAAGTGGGAGAGAGATTTACAATCCGTAGTCGCGGAGGACACCTTTGCTGATGATCGTCTTCTGGATCTCGCTGGTGCCTTCTCCGATGAGCAGGAAGGGTGCCTCGCGCATGAGGCGCTCGATTTCGTACTCCTTGGAGTAGCCGTACCCGCCGTGGATGCGGAAGCTGGCCTGGGTGACCTCCGAGCAGTACTCGCTCGCGAGATACTTCGCCATCCCCGCCGCGACGTCGTTGCGCTCACCCGAATCCTCCAGGCGCGCGGCGTTGACCATCATCAGGTGCGCCGCCTCGACCTTGGTGGCCATCTCGGCGAGTGAGAACGAAATCGCCTGGTGTTGTGCGATGGGTTTGCCGAAGGTGCTGCGCTGCTGGGCATACCGCGCTGCGAGTTCGAAAGCACGGATCGCCACACCGCATGCGCGGGCGGACACGTTGACCCGCCCGACTTCCACGCCGTCCATCATCTGGGAGAAGCCCCGTCCGGGGATACCGCCGAGGATCGAATCGGCGGAGGTCTCGTAGTTGTCGAAGATGAGCTCGGTGGTGTCGATGCCCTTGTAGCCCATCTTGTCGATCTTGCCGGGAATGGTGATGCCGGGGACGACTTCGCCGAATCCCGCGGGCTTTTCGACGAGGAAGGTCGTCAGGTTCTTGTGGGGTTTCTCCGCGCCTTCCTCGGTCTTGACGAGCGCTGCGACGAGAGTTGAGGTGGCGCCGTTGGTCAGCCACATCTTCTGCCCGTTGACGATGTAGTTGCCGTTGCCGTCGCGCTTGGCCTTGGTGCGGATCGCCGCGACGTCGGAACCGAGTTCGGGCTCGGACATCGAGAAAGCGCCCCGCACCTCGCCGGTCGCCATGCGCGGGAGGAAGTGTTTCTTCTGGGCGTCGGTACCGTGCTGGCGGATCATGTACGCCACGATGAAGTGTGTGTTGATGACGCCGGAGACACTCATCCAGCCGCGGGCGAGTTCTTCGACGCACAGCGCATAGGTGAGGAGCGACTCGCCGAGACCGCCGTACTCCTCGGGGAGCATCAGACCGAACAGACCCATCTCACACATGCGGTCGACAATGGCCTGCGGGTAGGTGTCGGAGTGTTCGAGTTCCTGTGCGGTCGGGATGATTTCGCGATCCACGAACGTGCGTACCGTATCGAGGATCTCGGACTGGAATTCCGTGAGTCCGAGGGTTTGAGCGAGGCGGGTCATGCGGGGTCCTTCTGCTGGGTGCGGACGGCGCCGGCGGCGGCGAGCGCGTCGATTTCGTCGTCGGTCAGCCCGAGATGTTCGGACAGGACGGCGGCGGTGTCGTCACCGTTGGCGGGTGCGGGCCGGACGGCCGGGTGAACTCCGTCGAACGACATGGGGGTGCTCGGCGCGAGGTATTCGCCGATGCGGGGCTGGTCGAGTTTCTGGAACATGGGATTGTCGGTCACTCGTGGATCGCGGGCGAGTTCGGCGAAGGTTCCGTAGCGCTCGTGCAGGATCGATGTGGCACCGAGGGCATCCTCGACCTCGGACGCGGTACGTCTGCCGAACCACGCTCCGAACAGGCTGTCGAGCACATGACGATGCTCGTACCGGGTGCCTTCGTCGCGGAAGTCCACCTCGAGGGCGGCTTCGAGTGCGGTGACCGCATCGGTGGTCCCGGTGAGTTCGGTGAGGTCGCGAAAGTGCCGCGGCGTGAGAGCGACGATCATGAAGCGGACGTCGTCGGCGGTGGTGAAGTCGCAGCCGTAGGTTCCGTAGACGGCGTTGCCGATGCGGCTGCGGCCCGGTCCCCCGAGTTGTGCCTCGGTGATGTACCCGAGGTTTCCGACCGTCGCGAACGCGACATCTTCCAGCGGGAGTACGACCTGGGTTCCGGCGCCGGTGATTTCGCGACGGAATACGGCGGACACGACCGACAGCGCGGCATACAGCCCACACGAGACGTCCCAGGCCGGCAGCACGTGGTTGACGGGGCCGGCCAGATTGTCGGGGCCGGTGACCTGCGGAAAACCCGCCGCGGCATTGACTGTGTAGTCGACTGCGCCGGTGCCGTCGGCGCGGCCGAGCACCTGGACGTGGATCAGGTCGGGCCGGATCGCGGCGAGCTCGTCGTAGTCGAGCCATTGCCGGCCGGCGGCATTGGTGACCAGAATTCCGGCGTCGAGGACGAGATCGCGGATCAACTGCTGCGCCTCGGGGTTGCGAAAGTCCGCGGCGAAAGATCGCTTGCCCTTGTTGAGGCCCGCCCAGTAGATGGACTCGCCGTCCGCGGTGAGGGGCCAGCGCTTGTAGTCGGCTGCGCCGCCGATCGGGTCGACACGGATCACCTCGGCGCCGAGTTGCGCGAGCGTCATTCCGCACAAGGGGGCGGCCACGAAGCTGGATACCTCGACCACGCACACACCTGCGAGGGGTGCGGTGGACGACGGCAACTCGTCGGTGGAAGCGGTGGGGTTCATGGCTGCTGCTCGCCTGTCCTGGTCGCGGGTCGTCCGGGTGCGGCCCGAACACGGTGCCCAGCCAGCATGCAACAGGGAATCGCCGGGGACCAGAACAGTTCGGCTATCGATCGGTTAGCGCAGACCAATACCCAGCATGTCGCGCATCCGGACTGGTTCGTCGACATACACGCTGATGCGGCGGACCTCCTCGCTGATTCTTCGGGAGGGCATGAGAGCGGGCAACCGAGCGACGACCGGACGGGCAAGGGCCAGATCGACGTTCGTCCCGTCGGCGTTCGGGAGATAGAGGCGATCGTCCTTGATCGTCGGTGCGGTCTCGGTGAATCGGGGACCCAAGCCGATCGACTCGATGTCGGCCCGATCGATCACAGCTACGACGTTGCCGGATTGGCGGAGCACGAGAGACCTGTCGGTTAAATAGTGCGGGTTGGTGCGATGAATCGCCAGGTATCCGAACAGTGCGACCATCGACCAGACCGAGAGGACCGCGAGGCTCACTCGAAGCCACATCCACGGTAGAAGCAGATGCAGCACCATGATTTCGACGACGGTGGCGATCGCGAACGCCACCGGCATCACGAGCGTTCCACGGTGCGCACCGAGAACGATCGCGCCCGGTGCAACTCCGGAATGGTGTCCACGGATCCACTGCCACAGCGCCAGGTAAGCCCTGATCTCGGCCCGGACGAGCGGCCGGAACGGAGAATGGCCGAGCGTGGTCACGACCGCGTCCCGAAGCCCGGCACCTTGGCGGCACTGCACCACGACCGCGAGGAGAAAAGCGATCAGCACCGCGCAGGCCAGAGGAACTTCCACTGCGACGAACAACAGCACCGCCTGACGCGCAGTGATCACACCGGTGAGCAACAAGGTGGCATCGACGACGAGAACAGCCGCCGTGACCACTTGGGCTACGCGTTCGAACCGTCGAATCGGTGTGAGCAGCATCAGATATCCCCAAGATTCGAAAACCGGGTTACCAACTCTCGTTGAACCCGCAGAACGACCTCACGCTGTGCGGGGTCGGGGATCAGGTCATCGAGTGAAAAGGCCCCGGAAAGTTCATTGCCGCCTTCCGACGCCTCCGCGAACGCCTCGATGATGCCCATCTGTCGTTGATCGAAGAACTCGAGCAGGCGGGAGGCGAGTGCATCGATCTCCGACTCCGCCGAGTCCGGCCTGCGCCCTTCGAGGTGCGACCACTCGGCAAGCAACGCCAGATATCGCTCGCGCTGGAGGTCATCGGTCATCGTCGCCTCGTAGCCGGCGAGCAGGACTTCCGGCGCGTTCCCCGACATCGTGAGGGCATCGACGAGGTCCCGGTCCAGCTGAACCGCCGAACCGACTTCGACCGAGGGAGCGCTCCCGATGGCGTCGGCCAGGGCTGTCGCCAACCCCGCCGGCAATGCAGAGATCGGGTTCCCACGTTCGGCCTCGGCCAGCATCGCGGTGAGCTGGGCTCTTCGGCGGGCGAGGATGGCCTGTTCCTTCTCGATGCCGGCAATCAACGCTCGAAGGTCCGCCGCTACGTCGCGATCGTCTTCACTCGACCTTTCCTCGGCGAGGATTGCGGCGACCGAACCGAGAGGAACCCCGCTGGTCGCCAGCCAACGGATTCGCATCAAACGGACAGCATCGTTGACGGTGTACTCGCGATAGCCGTTGGATCGACGTTGCGGCTCTTTCATCAGACCGAGTCGGTGGTAGTGACGCACGGTTCGGGTCGTCGTGCCAGCGAACTCGGCGAGCTGACCTATGCGCATGAAATCAAGTCTCAACCATGACCCAGCGTCAAGGTCAAGGCTGAACGATCATGGCGCGACAACGCCCGTGACTCCCCGGCTCACCATTCCGCCAGCCGATCCGGCATAGCTTCCACCTAACGGAAGCTTCCGCCGAAAGTCTTTCCCTCGGTGCCGTGCGCGTGGTCCCCTCGACGGTGAGAACAACGCTCCCCGTCTGCTCCAGCAAAGGAAGTCTCATGCGCGATGCCGTGATCGTCGATGCCGTTCGGACACCCATCGGACGACGCGGTGGTGCGTTGTCCGAGATTCACGCCGCCGATCTGTCGGCGCACGTGCTCAGCGCCCTGGCCGACCGCACCGGGCTCGAGCCCGCGACCGTCGACGACGTGGTGTGGGGCTGTGTGAGCCAGGTGGGCGAACAGGCCGGGATCGTCGCCCGCACCGCGGTCTTTGCGGCGGGCTGGCCCGTGTCCGTTCCCGCGACCACCGTCAACCGTGCGTGCGGGTCGAGCCAGCAGGCGGTCGCATTCGCCGCGGCGACCGTGATCTCGGGCCAGAACGACGTGGTGATCGCCGGTGGGGTCGAGACCATGAGCCGCGTCCCCATGGGTAGCGCCGCCAAGAACGGTGAGCATTTCCCGCCGAACGTGCTCGAGCGGTTCGGCGTCGAGGGATTCAGTCAGGGCATCGGCGCCGAGATGGTCGCGAAGAAGTGGGGGCTTTCCCGCACTCAGCTCGACGAGTACGCCCTGCGCTCGCACGAACTGTCCGCTGTCGCCACCGACTCGGGCGCCTTCGAGAAGCAGCTCGCACCGGTTGCGGGCCTGACCTCGGACGAAGGCATCCGGCGCGGTGGCACCGTCGAATCGCTCGCGAAGCTCAAGACCGTGTTCAAGGAGGACGGTGTGATCCACGCCGGTAACTCCTCGCAGATCTCCGACGGTGCGGGCGCATTGCTCGTCACGACCAGCGAGTACGCCGCAGCACACGGCTGGACGCCGATTGCCCGGATCCACACCACCGTCGTCGCTGCCGACGACCCGGTCGTCATGCTCACCGGTCCCATCCCCGCCACGGCGAAGGTGCTGAAGCGTGCCGGCCTGTCGATCGACGACATCGGTGCGTTCGAGATCAACGAGGCGTTCGCGCCTGTACCCCTTGCGTGGCTCGCCGAGACCGGTGCAGATATTGCCCGCGTCAATGCGCTCGGCGGCGCGATCGGTGTCGGTCACCCGCTGGGTGGCTCCGGAGCGATTCTCATGACCCGACTCGTGCACCACATGCGCGACAACAACATCCGCTACGGTTTGCAGTCGATGTGCGAGGCCGGCGGAATGGCGAACGCCACCGTCCTCGAACTGCTCTGACCACGCACTCGCACTCCACGCAAGGACTGAGACCACTATGGAACTCAAGGATCTTTCCGTCGCCGTGACCGGCGGTGCTTCAGGCCTCGGACTCGCGACGGCACGCCGTGTGCTCGCGGCCGGCGGTACCGTCACCCTCATCGACCTGCCGTCGTCGAACGGCGCAGATGTCGCCACGGAACTCGGTGACGGCGCGACCTTCGCACCCGCCGACGTCACCGACGAGGAACAGTTCGCAGCGGCTCTGGACGTCGCACACGAGCGCGGCGGCCTCCGCGGCGTCGTGCACTGTGCCGGTGCCGGCCGCAAGATGCGCATCCTCGACAAGAACGGCAAGGCCGGGTCGCTCGAGGACTTCGAGTTCGTGATCCGGCTCAACCTGACCGGGTCGTTCAACGCGCTGCGACTCGGCGCCGAGCGCATGGCGCAACTCGAACCGATCGACGGGGAGCGCGGCGCGGTCGTCATGACGGCATCGGCCGCAGCCTTCGAAGGGCAGATCGGGCAGATCAACTACTCGGCGTCCAAGGCGGGCATCGTCGGCATGACGATCGTCGCGGCGCGCGATCTCGCGAGCAAGGGCATCCGTGTCAACACCATTGCGCCGGGCATCATGGACACCCCGTTGCTGGCGCGACTGCGCGAAGACGTGCGCAAGTCGCTCGAGGCGACCGTGCCGAACCCGTCGCGGCTCGGTGACCCCGACGAATTCGGCCGTCTCGCAGTGAACATCCTCGAGAACGGATACCTCAACGGCGAGACCATCCGTCTCGACGGAGCTATTCGTATGGCAGCGCGCTGATTCGGGACGCAGCGATGACTTCCGAACAACCGGCGTGGATGTCGACGACCCTGTCGTACCCGTCGACATCGATGGCGATGTGGGCGCCGAGCATGGCGGCTGTGTACGGCGACCGGCCGGCGATCGTCGACGGCGATCGCGTGTACAGCTACCGCGAACTCGACGAGCAGTCGGCACAATTCGCGTGTGCGCTTGCCTCCACGGGCGTGGAACCGGGAGATGTCGTTCTTCTCCACCTCGGGAACTGCGCCGAATTCCACATCGCGTACTACGGTGCGCTGCGTGTGGGTGCGGCTGTGTCGCCGGTGAATCCGCTGCAGCCTGAATCCGAATTGCGTCGCCGGATCGAGGAGACCGGGGCTGTCGCGGCGGTCACCGGGCAACAGCAGTTCGATACTCTCCTGCGCGCCCAGACCGATACGACGGTCGGTCTGATCGCGGTTGTCTCGGACGAGTCGGTGAGAGGGGGCAATCCCGCGACCATGCGCTTCAGCGATGTGATCGCCGGGCAACGCACAACATTCAGGCCTGCGACGGTGTCCCCCGACCACGTCGCGCATATCGCGTATACCGGGGGCACCACGGGGATTTCGAAGGGCGTGCGCGTCCTGCACCGCAATGTCGTCGCGAACGTGGCGCAGATGTGCGCGTGGCGTGCCGGGCACGGGTTGGTGGCCGGGCCGGACGGACTGGTGTCCCTCGAACCCATCGAGGAACTGCACATCGGCGGTGTGGTTCCCGGCGTGGGATCCACGATCGTGGTTTCCCCGCTCTTCCATGCGCACGCACTGATCAACACCTCGTTCATGCTGATGTGTGGTCTGACCCAGGTGCTGTCGGGTCGCTTCGACCCTGCTCGTGTACTCGAACAGATCGAGCAGCACCACGCCTCTTACATCACCGGAACGCCGGCGATGTGGCATGCGCTGGTCACCCACCCGGACGCGTCCTCACGCGACCTGTCGTCCGTGCGCGTGGTGTCGTCCGGTGCGGCGCCGATCGACCCGGGAACGCTCGACGGTCTCCGGCGTGTGTTCACAGCGGCGCATGTGGTCGAGGCGTACGGACTCACCGAGGCCACCTGTCTCGTGGCCGCCATGCCGCTCGCTACCGATTCGGAGAGCCCGATGGGGAGTGTCGGCGTGCCGGTGTTCGACACCGAGATCGAGATCCGTGCGCTCGGCGATCCGGCGACTGTTCTTGGGGAGGGTGAGCGCGGTGAACTGTGGGTGCGTGGACCCCAAGTCACCGACGGTTATCTGGGAGAACCTGAAATGACGGCCCGGCAGTACGTCGACGGATGGCTCGCCACCGGCGATATCGCTTACCGCGACGCCACCGGGTCGGTGTACATCGTGGGACGATCCAAGGACATGCTGATCTACAAGGGCTACAACGTGTATCCCCGCGCGCTCGAAGAGATTATCGCGTCGCACCCATCGATATCGACGGCTGCCGTGGTGGGCAGGGACGTCGGGGTGGCCGGTCAGGAACCCGTCGCATTCGTCGTTCCGGCCGACGACACAGAGACCGACAGCGACGCACTGATGGCATACGTTGCGGAGCGCGTACTTCCGTACGAGAGGGTTCGGGAAGTGAGGTGGGTCGACGCGCTCCCGACCTCAGCAGAAGGGAAGACCCTGCGCACCGAACTACGCCAGCGTCTCGGGATCGAAACCAGTTCTCCGTGAATATGTCTCGGAACATTCTCCGCGTGAACAACGCGGAACGGCCGCCGGACCTGCGTCCGGCGGCCGTTGTCGTTCCGCGACCCGGGATCAGCCGCGCTGCGCCTGCTTCACCAGACCGCCCCCGATGATCAGGCGCTGGATCTCGCTGGTGCCCTCGTACAGTCGCAGCAGGCGGACGTCGCGGTAGATCCGCTCGACCGGCACCTCCCGCATGTACCCGGTGCCGCCGTGGATCTGCACCGCCAGATCTGCGACCTTTCCGACCATTTCGGTGCAGAAGAGTTTCGCCACCGACGGCGCGATCCGCCGATCGGTCTCGTCGACCCACGCCCGCGCCGCGTCGCGTACGAGCGCACGACCGGCCATCACGCCGGTCTGCTGATCGGCGAGCATCGCCTGGACCAACTGGAAATCGCCGATGGGTGTTCCGCCCTGGGTGGCGGTCGCCGCATACGTCACCGACTCGTCGAGCGCACGCTGCGCTTGTCCCACCGACAGGGCAGCGATGTGCACGCGCCCACGGGCGAGGGAGACCATCGCGGCTTTGTACCCGACGTCCTCGCTGCCACCGACGAGAGCGGACGACGGCACCCGCACGTCGCTGAAGTGCACGTCGGCGGTCCAGGCGCCTTCCTGTCCCATCTTCGCGTCCTTGCTGCCGACCTCCACGCCCTCGGTATCGGCGGGGATGAGGAACACCGCAATGCCCGGTCCTCGGTCGTCGGCGGGCCGGGTGCGGGCGAAGACGACGAACAGGTCGGCCAACGGTGCATTGGTGATGAACCGCTTCTCCCCGGTGATCACCCAGTCGTCGCCGTCGCGCACGGCCGTGGTGCGCAGTCCGGACGGGTTCGATCCGGCGCCCGGTTCGGTGAGCGCGAAGGACGCCACGACATCCCCGGAGGCGATCCCCTCGAGCCACTGCCGCTTCTGTTCGTCGGTGCCGAAGTTCACGAGCACTTGGCCGGCAATTCCGTTGTTGGTGCCGAACATCGACCGCAGCGCCAACGTGGTGTAGCCGAACTCCATCGCGAGTTCCGCGTCCTGCACGAGGTTCAGGCCGAGGCCACCCCACTGCTGGGGAATCGCGTACCCGAACAGACCCATGTCCTTCGCGACCCTGCGGATGTCGTCGGGGATCGCGTTCGCGTCGGCGATCTCCTGTTCCCGTGGCACCACCACGCCGCGCACGAACGCGCGAGTCTGGGCGAGGATCTCGCGGAAGTCGTCGTCGTCGACCTCGGCGGCCGGTGTCGAGAGTGTCATGATCTCCACTTTCCTTCTTGCCGACGCGGGATGTCCAATACGAATGGCGCCATTCCCGTATAGGCAGTGTCGATGGATCGAGCAGGGTGTTAAGCCGCAAGCCGCCGTTATATTCGACCCATCGACACGCTCGCGGGCATCTCCCGACCCGCCGAAAGGAAACCAGATGTCTTTGCTGGAGAACCGCACTGCAGTCATCACGGGTGGTGCCCAGGGAATCGGTTTCGCCATCGCGCGCGAATTCGTCGACGCGGGTGCGCGCGTGGTGATCGGTGATCTGAACCTCGACGCGGCCACCGCGGCGGCAGAAAAACTCGGCGGACGCGACATCGCTCGTGCGGTGCGCAGCAACGTGGTCGAGGCGGACGACTGGGACACGCTGCTGGCAGAGGCCGTCGACGGCTTCGGCTCGCTCGACGTGGTGGTCAACAACGCCGGTATCACCCGGGACGCCACCATGCGCACGATGACCGAAGAAGACTTCGACCTCGTGATCGACGTGCACCTCAAAGGCACGTGGAACGGCACCCGAAAGGCCTCGGCGATCATGCGTGAGGCCAAGCGCGGCGCGATCGTCAATATCTCGTCGCTTTCGGGCAAGGTCGGCATGGTCGGTCAGACGAACTACTCGGCGGCGAAGGCGGGCATCGTCGGTCTGACGAAAGCGGCTGCCAAGGAGATGGCGCATCACGGCGTGCGCATCAACGCAATCCAGCCCGGTCTGATCCGCTCCGCGATGACCGAGGCCATGCCGCAGAAGGCATGGGATCAGAAGATGAGCGAGATTCCGATGGGCCGCCCCGGGGAGGTCGATGAAATCGCTTCGGTTGCACTATTTCTCGCCTCGGACATGTCGTCGTACATGACCGGGACCGTACTCGAGGTCACCGGCGGACGCTTCATGTGACGTCCACACGTCACCTCTTTACTCCCCCGAAAGGTCGTCATGCGCGAAGTTGTCATCTGTGAACCCGTCCGTACCCCCATCGGCCGCTACGGCGGAATGTTCAGGTCCCTCACCGCCGTCGACCTCGGGGTCGCAGCACTGAAGGGGATGCTGGACCGAACGGGGGTCGCCCCCGACGAGATCGACGACGTCATCCTCGGCCACTGCAACGGCAACAGCGAGGCTCCCGCGATCGGCCGCGTCGTCGCGCTCGATGCCGGTCTGCCCGTGACCGTCCCGGGCATGCACATCGACCGCAGGTGCGGTTCGGGTTTGCAGGCCGTGATCCAGGCTGCCCTGCAGGTCGGTAACGGTGACAACGATCTTGTCGTCGCCGGTGGAACCGAGTCGATGAGCAATGCCGCTTTCTACTCCACCGATATCCGCTGGGGTGGGGCGAAAACCGGGGTGAAGATGCACGACGGGCTCGCACGGGCCCGTTCGACCGCCGGTGGCCGCTTCTACCCGGTTCCCGGCGGCATGATCGAAACCGCCGAGAACCTGCGCGCCGAGTACTCGATCTCCCGAACCGAGCAGGACGAACTCGCCCTCGAGTCCCACCTGCGGGCGGTGGCCGCGCAGGCAAACGGTATCCTTGCCGAGGAAATCGTGCCGGTGACGGTGAGCGGACGCAAGGGTGACCAGGTCATCGACACCGACGAGCATCCTCGCGCGGACATCAGCATGGAAGCGCTTGCAGCGCTGCGCCCGATCATGGGCAAGCAGGACCCGGACGCCACCGTGACGGCCGGCAATGCCAGCGGCCAGAACGACGCGGCATCGATGGCTCTCGTCACGACCCCGCAGAAGGCTGCCGACCTCGGCCTCACGCCGCTGATCCGCATCGTGTCGTGGGGTGTGGCGGGTGTCGCGCCCAAGATCATGGGGATCGGGCCCGTTCCGGCGACCGAAATCGCGTTCGCCAAGGCCGGAATCGCCCTTGCCGACGTCGATGTCATCGAACTCAACGAGGCGTTCGCGGCTCAGGCTCTCGCGGTGACGCGCGAATGGAAGTTCGGGGCCGCCGACTTCGAGCGCACCAACGTCCACGGATCCGGCATCTCGCTCGGTCATCCGGTCGGCGCGACCGGCGGCCGGATGCTCGCGACGCTCGCGCGCGAGTTGCAGCGCCGCGAGGGCCGCTTCGGGCTCGAGACCATGTGCATCGGTGGCGGTCAGGGCCTGGCGGCGATTTTCGAACGCGTGTCGTGACGGGACTCAGCGCCCGGTCTTCGTGGACCTGACCAGGTCCACGAATGCTCTCCCGGCCTTCGAGAGGGAGTCCGGCGCGAAGGCGAGTCCGAACGGGCGTGTGAAAGTGGGTTCGCACGCCCGTACCACGGCGATATCCTGGACCGACTCGGCCAGTGACCGTTCCACGAACGACCCGCCGAGGCCCGCGAGCACCATCGGCAGACGCGCTTCACGGTGTGCCGTCAGCACGGCGATAGGGCGGCGCACTCCCGCGCGGCGCATCGCGTAGTCGATCTCGTCGCTCATCGCCCCGCCGCCGCGTGGCACGAAGACCATCGGAATGTCGGGGAGCGCGGCCAGGGCCACGGGACCGGGCGGCAGATCCGTACCGGGTGGGTACGCGAGCCAGTATTCCTGTTCGCCGAGTTCGATGACTTCCAGCCCTACCCCGTCTTCGAGCGGCAGGTGCGCCATCACGAATTCGCAGTGCCCGTCCCGGATCACCCCGGCGGCGAGTTCTTCGGACCTGAGGTCGCCGAACCGCACGGTGGACCTCGGGTAAGCGCGCCGGAAGCGCGCCACGAGGTCGACGATAGGGCCTGTGGCAAGTGCCGGAAACACCATCAGGTCGAGGCTGCCCGTGACGTCGTCGGTGGAGTCGGAGAGCAATTCCTCCACCGCGTTCACGTCACGCAGAATCTGACGGCTGGGACCGATGAGGCTCTTTCCCGCTGCGGTGAGCACCATTCCACGGCCGATGCGGTGGAACAGGTTGACGCCGAGTTCCCGTTCGAGGCTCCGGAGTGCTTGGGACACCGTCGGCTGGGCGACACCCAGCGCGGCAGCGGCACCGTTGATGCCGTCGTTTTCGACGACGGCGAGGAAATACTCGACCTGCCGGAACTCCATGGTTACGCTCCCCGGCTGTCGGTGGTGGCGGTCGTGAGGAACGCGGCGGCTGCCGGGGAGGGTTCCCCGGGGCGGAGCACCAGCCCGACCGGCCGCATGAACGGAGGATCGAGCGACCGGATCACAGCACCGGGCATACGTTGCTGTGCGACCGGCCGCGACGCCACTGTCGCCGCGGTGCCCCGCTCGACGAATTCCCAGATGGCGGCTGGATGCGCACAGTCGACGACGACGTTCTGCTCACCGAGCAGTTCGCCCACCCGGGCCGCGTTCGCGCGTGATCCGAGATCGAGGACGAGCGGAATCGACCGGACGCGCGCGCGGGTCACGGGATCGGGAACGTCGGCGGCGAGGTCCGGGTGCATGGCGAGCACCATCTCCTGCTCGAGGATCGGGACGGAGATCATGCCCGCGTGCTCCACCGTCATGTCGGTGACGCCGATTTCGGCTTCGCCTCGGCGCAGTGCCGCATGTACGCCGGCCGGCCCGTCCGCATCGAGAACATTCACGGTGATGCCGGGGTAGCGAGAACGGAACCGCTGAACGAGTCCGACGACGGGATGGACGGAGAACGCGGAGAACGTCACGATCTCCACTCGCCCGGCCTCGAGGTTCCGGACGGCCGCGACCTTCTGCTTGGCACGGTCGACATCGGCAAGGATGCGGCGCGCCGCGATCTCGAGTGTCCGTCCGTCGTCCGTGAGCGTGAGTCGGCGCCCGGTGCGGTCGAACAGGGTTTTGCCGAGGCGACGTTCGAGGGTGCGGATGGCCTGGGACAGGGATGGTTGCGAAATATACAGGGCCTGCGCAGCTTTCGTGATCCCACCGTGGTCGACGACAGCCACGAAATAGGTCACGAGATGCAGGTCCACGCCGTCATCGTAAGCGACCGCGGAAACCCACCGCCGTTCCGCGTGCCTCGACGTTCAGTTCGGTAGCGGAATCATCGGGTGGCGCTCTCGGACGTGCTCAGAGTGGCCCGGAGCGTGCGCTTGAGAATCTTGCCACTGGCGTTTCTGGGTAGTTCGGAGACGATATAGATCCGTTGCGGTTTTTTGTACGACGCGAGGCGTTCGGTGGTGAAGGCGACGAGTTCTTCCTCTGTCGGCCGATCGACGCCGTCGGCGATACGGACGGCAGCGGTCACCGCCTCTCCCCAGCGTGCGTCCGGCATACCCACCACGGCAACTTCCGCGACGGCAGGGTGCTCCGCCAGCACCGCTTCCACCTCGACCGGGTACACGTTCTCTCCGCCGGTGATGATCATGTCCTTCACCCGGTCGGTGACGAAAAGGTAGCCGTTCTCGTCGAGGTGTCCCGCGTCGCCGGTCCGCAGGAAACCGTCCTCGGTGTACAGCGCGGCCGATTCCGCGTCGCGACGCCAGTAGCCCGAGACGTTGTTGCGCGAGCGCGACACGATCTCGCCGGTCTCACCCTGCGGAAGCGGCTCACCCGTGGCGATGTCGCGAATCTGCACTTCGGTGCCGGGCAGGGGCGTGCCGGCCGAACGCAGAAGATGGGTGCGGGGCCCGCGGGGATCGTGGTCGCCGGAGCGCAGGGCGGTGAGCGCGCCCATCGTCTCGGTCATCCCGTACCGCTGCACCATTCGGCAGCCCAGCGTGTCCATCGTCCGCGCGAGCAACGCGGGAGTGATCGGCGAGGCGCCGTACGCGATCACCTTCAGACTCGACAGATCGTAGTTCGGCAGGTCGGGCAGTTCGAGCAACATGCCGATCGCGGACGGCACCAGGAACATATGGCTGACGCGGTGTTCGGCGATCGCGGCCGCGACCGACGCGGGACGCATCTCGCCGAGCAGCACCGTGTGCAACCCCGCCGACAACGACGTGGTGAGCCAACCCGCGCCCGCGATGTGGAACAACGGGAGGGTGTCCAGCGACACGGATTCGTCCTCGAATTCGTACAGGGCAAAGGTTTCCGGAACGTTGTACAGGTTCCGGTGCACTGCGACAACACCTTTCGGCATTCCCGTGGTGCCGGAGGTGTAGAGCTGCAGGAACGCCGTTTCGGGGTCGTCGCCCGCTCCGGGATCGATGTTGTCCCCCGACGCGACGAACTCCTCCCACGACCGCGCCCCGGCGACAGCGGTGCCGTCACCGACCACGACGATATGCACGTGCGGCAGCGCCGCCGCGATCGCTGCTGCCGACGCCGCGAAGTCCGCCTCGACGATCAAGACCTCCAGCCCGGCGTCCACCGCGATCGCCGCGACCTCGTCGGGAGTGAGACGCCAGTTGAGCGGGGTGAAGACGAGACCGGCCTTCGCGCACCCGACGAGGGTCGCCGCACCCGGCAAGCCCATGCGCAGCAACGCACCGATGCGCCCGGGTGCCGACGCCAGCGTGGTCAGTGCCGACGCCACCCGGTTGGTGTGGGAGTCGAATTCCCCGTAGGTCAAGGTGGTGTCGCCTGCGGTGACGGCCGGCCGGTCGCGGCGGTCGACTGCGAATCGCCGGATTCTGTTCGGAAGGTGCAGTTCGCTCACTCGCGCTCCTGGCCGGCAACGCGCAGGCTGCGTGCCCGCGCGGCTTCAGTCGAACACGGTCGTGGGGGGGGGGGGGGGGGCCCCGGCCCCCCCCCCCCCCCCGCCACACCCAACGCGCGCCGGGGGCCCCCCGGCCCCGCCCCCCAACTTGGGGGTCTGGCCAATTACAAAAGGGGGGTG
>NZ_JBVOON010000018.1:0-97093 GCF_055664235.1 Rhodococcus sp. NPDC019050
GTCGGACCGTTGTTTGTCGCGGTATTCTGATGCGTCAGGGGTACCTGCCTGCTCGTCAAGCGGGGATTGCTGACACTGACACTAACGATGTGGGGCGGCCCCGGTGGCCCGGGGCCGCCCCTCTTCGCTCAAAGCGGAAAAAACCCGACTACTCGGAGGCCGAGTCCTCGGTGCTCTCGGCAGCCGAATCCTCGGCATCCGCGTCGTCGTTCTTGGTGCCGAACAGCTCGCTCGTGTCGACGGTCGCCCCGGTGGTGTCGGTGACGGTCACGCGATCGACCACCGAACCGAGGGCCTTGCCGCGACGCACGTCGGCGAAGACCGCGCCGAGCTGGTTGGCCTGGCTGATCTGCTGGATGAACTGCTCCGGCGGGATGCCGTAGCGCTGAGCCTGGAAGAAGATCCGCTCGGTGAGCTCCTGCTGCTCGACCGTGGTGCCCTCGGCCTCGGCGATCGCGTCCAGCAGCAGCTGGGTCTTCACGGAACGCTCGGCGGACTCGCGAGCCTCCTTGTCGAACTCCTCACGGCTCGAACCCTGAGCTTCGAGCAGCTTGTCGAGCTGGGCTTCGTCGTGGTCGAGCTCGTGGATCGCGTCGTGAACGGCGCTGTCGACCTCGGCCTGCACGACCGCGTCGGGCAGCGGGATCTCGACGGTGTCGAGGAGAACCTCGAGAACCTTGTCGCGGATCTGACCGGCCTGCTCGACCTTCTTGACGCGCTCGACACGCTCACGCAGGTCGGCGGTCAGCTCGTCGATGGTGTCGAACTCGCTCGCAAGCTGCGCGAAGTCGTCGTCGGCCTCGGGAAGCTCGCGCTCCTTGACCGAGTTGACCTTGACGGTGACGACGGCTTCCTTGCCGGCGAACTCGCCCGCGAGGAGCGTGGAGTTGAAGTCCTTCGACTCGCCGGCCGACGTGCCGATGATGGCGTCGTCGAGGCCGTCGATGAGCTGGCCGGAACCGACCTCGTGCGACAGTCCCTCGGTGGCCGCCTCGGTGACCTCGACGCCGTCGACGGTGGCCGACAGGTCGATGGAGACGAAGTCGCCGTTCTGCACGGGACGCTCGACGCCCGTGAGGGTGCCGAAACGCTGACGCAGCGAGAGCAGCTGCTCGTCGATGTCCTCGTCGGTGATCTCGACCGGATCGACGGTGACGGCGATCTCGGAGAAGTCCGGGAGGGTGATCTCGGGACGCACGTCGACCTCGGCGTTGAAGACGAGCTCCACGTTGTCCTCAAGCTTGGTGACGTCGATCTCGGGCTGGCCCAGGACCTTGACCTCGTTCGTGGTCACAGCCTCGTTGTAACGGGTCTGGATGGCCTCGTTGACGACCTGCTCGAGCACGGCGCCGCGACCGACACGGGCCTCGAGGATCTTGCGGGGTGCCTTGCCCGGACGGAAGCCCGGGATGCGCACCTGTCCTGCGAGGGACTGGAAGGCGCGGTCGAAATCAGGCTGGAGTTCCTCGAAGGGCACCTCAACGTTGATACGGACTCGCGTCGGGCTCAGCTGCTCGACGGTGCTCTTCACGGGACATGCTCCTTCTGTCGTGCTGTCTGGTCGGTCGTTCGTGTTCACTACTGAGCGCGCTGACGCCGTTCGATCTGGTCGGGATGACAGGATTCGAACCTGCGACCCTCCGCTCCCAAAGCGGATGCGCTACCAAGCTGCGCCACATCCCGTCACCGGCTACCCCTAGAGCATCCCTGGGGACCCGCAGCAGAATCCTACGGCCCCCCGATTATGAAATCCAAAGCGAGGTTCGGTACAGTCTCATCCTGCACGGAGCGGACACCGCGAAAACGGTGAAAGTTGCGGCAACGGGGATGTAGCTCAATGGTAGAGCCCCAGTCTTCCAAACTGGCTACGCGGGTTCGATTCCCGTCATCCCCTCCACAGCGGGACGCCCGCCGACCCCCAGGTCGGCGGGCGTTTCTCGTTCCGGCCACCGGCTTTACGGCCACCGGTCCCTGATCACCTTTTCGACTCGAATCCACAAAGTGCCGTCCAAGCCGGTCCCCCAGGTCGTTTCCTGTGAGAACGTCCCCCTTGTGACGGATGTACCCGAGCGCGGCGAAACCACCGGAAACGGAGTGCCGCGTTCTGTCGTGGTGGCGGTCGTCGCGCTCGATGCCGGACCCGACTGGGAGCGGGTGACCGGGATGCTGGCGCCGGGAAATCAGGAGTCGCCGGCCTTTCGCCACCGGAGCGTCGACGTGCCGTTCGGCCTGCAACCTCCCCGGTGGTCCGGAGACCCCGATTCGGATCCGCCGTGGCAACTCGATCGTGTGTCCTTACCCACACCGGCAACCTTCGCCGACGTGCTCGACTACGCGCGTACCGCTCCCCCGGCACCCGGTCTGCGGCACCCGCTGTGGCGGCTGACGCTGCTGACGGGTGGGCAGTCGGCACTGGTGATCCGGTTGCATCACCTCGCGCCTGCCGGCGACGGGCCGGGCGATCTCGTCCCCTCGTGGGCACGATCGACCACCCGCGGACTCACCCGGATCGCCACCTCGCTCGTGAATTCACTGCGCGGAGAACCCGACGGGGACGCAGAACCGGAGCATGCACCCGGGCGCTCCGCGTGCCGCCTCCACGTTCTCGACGTTCCCCTCACGGACTTTCGTGCCGCGGCCGACCGGGCAGGCTGTGGACTCGAGAGCGCGTTCGTCGCCGCGATGCTGCTCGGGGCGCCGACTACCGGCGCCGCCACGGCCGGAAGGTGGACGGACTGCGCGCCGCAATTCCGTCCGGACCGGCCGAGCCGCTCAGGGTTCCGCTGGCCGACGGCGCCGACGATCCGGACGAACTGATGAGACGGATCGAGACACATCGCACGGGCTCGACCGAATCTGCCGGGACACGACCGCCCGATCTACGGGCCCAGCGCGGAGAACCGGTGACCACGCTGGCGAACGACGACGCACTCTTCGGCCCGCAGGACGTGTTCACCACCACGCTCCCCGGATCGAACGCGCCGCTCTACATCGGTGGCGCGAAGGTCGAGCGCTACTACGGTTTCGGGCCCACCCACGGCGCCGCGTTCAACGCCACCCTGATGTCGTATCGGACGGGATGCTGGATCGGGGTCACCGTCGACGCCGATGCCGTGCCGGATCGAGACGTGTTCGACGCATGTCTGCGCAGCGGAATCGCCGCCGTCGTCGGGGTCACCGACGATCCCGGCGCCGACGAGATCGTCGTTCAGTCGGGCTGACAGGTCGGGCACCAGAACAGGTTCCGCGCGCCCATCACCTTGTGCAGCACCGGCGTTCCGCACACACGGCACGCTTCACCGGTGCGGCGGTACACGTAGGTGCGGGGCCGATCCTTTGCGTACGACGGCATCCCGAGGTCGTGTTCGGCACGCACGACGTGCATTCGCCCGCGCTGCGCTCCGATCTCCATGAGTTCGACGAGATCGGCCCACAGCGCGTCGAATTCGGCGCGCGTGAGGTTGCGCCCTGCCCGATTCGGGTGAATGTTGTGGCGGAACAACACTTCCGCGCGATAGACGTTGCCGACCCCGGCGATCACGGATTGGTCCATCAGCAACGACCCGATCGGGCTGCGGGAGCGGCTCATTCGCGCCCACGCGCGTTCGGGGTCCGCGTCGGGGCGCAGCGGATCGGGGCCGAGTCGCGATTCGACGGTCTCGACTTCACCTTCGGTGAACACCTCGCAGGCGGCGGGTCCGCGAAGGTCGCTGCCATGTCGCGCCCCGATCATCCGCATCCGGACCTGCCCGACCGGTTCACCGAGCGGCAGTTCCGTGTCGGTGAAGGCTCCGTAGATGCCGAGATGGACGTGCACGGCGAGACCGCCGTCGTAATGGTGGAACAGATGTTTCCCCAACGCGTCCGCGTGGACGAGAACCCGCCCGTCGACCGCTCGGGCACCGTCCTCGAAGCGCCCCTGGGGGCTGGACACCCGCACCGGCGCACCCGAGTACCGCTCGGTGTGCAACCGGGCGAGCCGGTGCAGGATGTGTCCTTCGGGCATCGGTCAGTTCTGTGCTCCCGGCACGGCAGGAGCCGTACCGGTCTTCTCGTACTCCGCGAGGATGTCGATCCGCCGCTGGTGACGCTCTTCGTTCGACCACTCGGCCGCCAGGAACGCGTCCACGATGGCGAGGGTTTCCTCGAGGCTGTGCATCCGGCCGCCGATGCCGATGAGCTGGGCGTTGTTGTGCTCACGGGCAAGCGTGGCGGTCTCGACGCTCCACGCCAGCGCGCAACGCGCGCCAGGAACCTTGTTCGCGGCGATCTGCTCGCCGTTTCCGCTGCCACCGAGGACGAGGCCGAGGCTTCCCTCGTCGGCGACGGTGCGGCGGGCCGCCTCGATGCAGAACGCCGGGTAGTCGTCCTGGGCGTCGTACTCGAAGGCGCCGCAGTCGATCGCCTCGTGGCCGTTCGCGGTCAGGTGTTCGATGATCTGATTCTTACGTTCGAAACCGGCATGGTCGGCTCCCAGGTACACGCGCATGAGCAGAGTCTAACGAGTGCGCATCGAGCCTCACGACGCCCGGCCCGGCGCCCCGGACTCCGCCGATGTCCGGGGCGCGGCCGTACCGGCGGCGTCAGTCGAAGGACGGGTCCTCGTTGCGGCTGCGCTTGAGTTCGAAGAAGTGCGGGTAGGACGCGAGTGCGACGACACCGTCCCACATCTTGCCGGCCTCTTCGCCGCGCGGAATCTTCGACAGCACAGGCCCGAAGAAGGCGACACCGTTGACGTGGATGGTCGGGGTGCCCACGTCGTCACCCACGGCATCCATGCCCGCGGAGTGGCTTGCGCGCAGCGCCGCGTCGTACTCGGTTGCGGTCGCGGCCTCGGCGAGCGACGGGTCCAGGTCGAGTTCGGCGAGCGCATCGACGATGACGGCGCCGAGGTCCTGGTTGCCCTCGTTGTGGATCCGGGTGCCCATCGCGGTGTAGAGCGGCGGGAGGATGTCGTCGCCGTACTTCTGCGACGCGGCGATGGCGACCCGAACCGGACCCCACGCCTGCTTCATCCGGTCGGCGTACTCCTCGGGGAGATCGCGACCCTCGTTGAGCACTGCCAGGCTCATCACGTGGAACCGCGCGTCGATGTCGCGCACCTTCGTGACCTCGAGGATCCAGCGGGAGGTGATCCAGCACCACGGGCACAGCGGGTCGAACCAGAAGTCTGCGGTGTCCTTGCCGGTGGGGTTGGTCGAGTCGCTCACGAAGCTCTCCTCAAAATGGTCCGAACTCGGCGGTCGCCGGGATACGGCGTGCAACAGTCTGTCGCTCCGGATTCTTCCCGAACCGGCTCACTGCCGGGCCCGAACACCATCGGGGCGGCCGGTCGCAGCGACGGTTCCGACGTCCCGACCGTGGGCATCCGACGATCATGGTGGGATGGATGCCTACCGGCATCCCGTCGTGAAAAGGAGCTTTTCTGTGGCACCACCGAATCTGACCCGCGAGCAGGCCGCCGAACGCGCAGCCGTGCTGTCCGTCGACAACTACAGCATCGAACTCGATCTGACGGACGGCGCCGGAGCGCCCGGCACCACGACGTTCCGCTCCCTCACCACCGTGCGCTTCGACGCCACCGAAGGAGCGTCGACGTTCATCGACCTGATCGCGAAGTCGATCACCTCCGCCACTCTCAACGGCGCTCCCGTGGACGTGTCCGGCTACACGGAGGACACCGGTCTCTCGCTGACCGGCCTGGCCGCGACGAACGAACTCGTCGTCGACGCCGAATGCTTGTACACCAACACCGGCGAGGGCCTGCACCGCTTCGTCGACCCCGCCGACGACTCGGTGTATCTGTACTCGCAGTTCGAAACCGCCGACGCCAAGCGGATGTTCGCGTGCTTCGACCAGCCCGACCTCAAGGCGACGTTCGACGTTTCCGTGACCGCGCCCGAGAGCTGGAAGGTGATTTCCAACGGCGCCGAGGTGCATACGGCCGCAGCGCAACCGGGGCAGCACATCTTCCGCACGACACCCCGCATGAGCACCTATCTCGTCGCACTGATCGCCGGTCCGTACGCACAGTGGACGGACGAGTACAGCGACGCGCACGGCACCATTCCGCTGGGCATCTACTGCCGTTCCTCGCTCGCCGAGCACATGGACGCCGACCGCCTCTTCACCGAGACCAAACAGGGTTTCGCGTTCTACCACGACAACTTCGGCGTGCCGTATGCGTTCGGTAAGTACGACCAGCTGTTCGTACCCGAGTTCAACGCCGGCGCAATGGAGAACGCGGGCGCGGTGACGTTCCTCGAGGACTACGTCTTCCGGTCCAAGGTCACCCGCTACTCGTACGAACGCCGCGCGGAAACGGTGCTGCACGAGATGGCGCACATGTGGTTCGGCGACCTCGTCACCATGCGGTGGTGGGACGACCTGTGGCTCAACGAGTCCTTCGCGACGTTCGCGTCGGTGCTGTGCCAGTCGTCCGCCACCGAGTACACCAACGCGTGGACGACGTTCGCGAACGTCGAGAAGTCGTGGGCGTACCGGCAGGATCAGCTGCCGTCCACGCACCCGATCGCGGCGGACATTCCCGATCTCGCCGCCGTCGAGGTCAACTTCGACGGCATCACGTACGCCAAGGGCGCGTCGGTGCTCAAGCAACTCGTCGCGTACGTGGGACAGGAGCCGTTCCTCGCGGGCCTGCGTGACTACTTCCGCGAGCACGCGTACGGCAATGCCACGTTCGACGACCTGCTCTCGGCGCTCGAGAAGTCCTCCGGACGCGACCTGTCCGACTGGGGAGCCCAGTGGCTCAAGACCACGGGCCTCAACATCCTGCGACCCGATTTCGAGGTGGCCGACGACGGCACCTTCACGCGCTTCGCGGTGGTCCAGGAAGGCGCCGCGCCGGGTGCCGGCGAGTTCCGCGTCCATCGCCTGGCGATCGGTGTGTACGACGACGACGGCTCCGGCAAGCTCGTCCGCACGCACCGCGTCGAAATCGACGTCGAAGCTGCCGAGCGCACCGAGGTCCCGGAGTTGGCCGGGGTGCCTCGCGGCAAGTTCGTGCTCGTCAACGACGACGATCTGACGTACTGCTCGGTGCGCCTCGACGACGAGTCGTTGTCGACGGTCCTCGAGCGCATCGGTGACATCACCGAGTCGCTGCCGCGCACGCTCGTGTGGTCGGCCGCGTGGGAGATGACCCGCCAGGCCGAACTGAAGGCCCGCGACTTCGTGGCGCTCGTGCAGCGCGGGATCGCCGCGGAAACCGAGGTCGGTGTCGTGCAGCGCCTGCTGATGCAGGCGGCCACCGCGCTGAGCAGTTACGCGGAGCCGTCCTGGGCGAACGAGCGGGGATGGCCGGACTTCGCGAACCGGTTGCTCGAGCTCGCCCGTGAGGCGGAGGGTGGATCGGATCACCAGCTCGCGTTCGTCAACGCGCTCGGCGGCGCGCAACTCTCGCCGTGGCACACCGAGGTGCTGGCGGAACTGCTCGACGCCGACCCGGCGTCGGTGGGGCTCGACGGTCTCGTCGTCGACACGGATCTGCGCTGGCGGATCGTCCATGCTCTCGCCGCAGCGGGTGAGGTCGACGCCGACGGCCTCGACTCGCCTTTCATCGACGCGGAGGCGCTCCGCGATCCCACCGCTGCCGGCGCCCGGCAGGCAGCGGCGGCACGTGCCGCGCGGCCTCAGGCTGCGGTGAAGGAGCAGGTCTGGGAGACCGTCGTGCACGACGACACGGTCCCCAACATCACCGCCCGGTCCGTGATCGGCGGCTTCGCGCCGCTGGGTCAGGGCGAGCTGCTCGAACCGTTTGTCGCGCGGTACTTCGCCGACGTTCCGCAGGTGTGGGAGCGCCGCTCGAGCGAGGTCGCCCAGACCGTCGTGATCGGGCTGTACCCGTCGTGGGCCGTCACGGAGGACGCCGTCGCCGCGGCCGACGAATTCCTCACGGGCGATCATCCGCCCGCGTTGCGCCGTCTCATCGTCGAGGGCCGCGCCGGGATCGTGCGGTCGTTGAAGGCACGCGCGTTCGACGCGTCGTGACCGTCTGAGACGCCGGTGGCCCGGTGCCGCGCTCGGTTCGAACCGAACGCGGCACCGGGCCACGGTGGCGGACTGCAGAGGCGGACCGCCGAACTACGAGACTGTCGAACTACGGGACCGCGCGGAAGTTACGGGAGCGCCGGACCTACGGGGCGGCGATCGCGTTGGCCATAACCCGGACGGCACTGGTGATGCCGTCGATCAGGTTGCCCTGGCCGAAGGACGGGATCGCGGCCGTCACGCCGAGCTGCACGACACGATCGGTGGCGCGGTCGGCGGCTTCGCGACCCGAACGGATCTCGATGGCCCGCTGGTTGGGGTACACGGCGAGCAGCACCGAGTTCGCCGCGTCGGGCGTCGTCGGGAACAGCGCATCGGTCTCGGCGGCCGGGTTCGCGGCATCACCGATGTACACCGAGAAGCGCACGTGGGTGGCCCGGATGGCGTCGGTCAGCGTGTCGTCGAGCCGGATGAGCTCGGCTTCCTTGAAGGGCGGACCGGCGAACGGATCGCCGAGCGGGCGGGTGCCCGAAATCCGGCCGCTCGCCGTGAGAGCCGCACCGTACGGAAGGGTCTCCGTCGAACGAACGGGGGTGTGGATCACGTCACCACTTGCCACTTGCGGTACCTCCGATCAGATCCGCCGGGTTACCGGCGACATGTCCGTGATGGGCGCTGTGCCCGGGGCGCGTGACTTCGTCCGTCGCGGTCCACAGCACCGGTCCGTGTTCCCACTTCTGGCCCAGCGTGTACGGGTTGTCGGACGGAACGGGACCCGGGTACCGCTGACCGCGCAGGGACAGACCTGCGAAGACCAAGATGATCAGCAGCGGGATGCCGACGAAGATCAGGGTTGTCTCGAGAATGCTCACACGCAAACGGTAGCCCAGTCACCTGCGAAAGGCCGCACACGCCCCGGATTCGGGCCGGTGCGGTCAGGCGGCGCCCTCTCCCAGGTACGGCAACCAGGTGGGGTGCAACTCCGGGAGCGTCGCGAGCAGGCGCCAGTGCCGGCCCTTCGGCGGGGTGAGCACGGCGCGCAGGGTCCAGCCGAGTTCGGCGAGCATCTTGTCGGCCTTCTTGTGGTTGCACGACGCGCAACATGCGACGCAGTTCTCCCACGTGTGCTCGCCGCCGCGACTGCGGGGCACCACGTGGTCGATCGTCTCGGCCTTCGCCCCGCAGTAGGCACAGCGGTTCCCGTCCCGGTGCATGAGCGCAGCACGGGTCATGGGAACTCGTGCGTGATAGGGCACGCGGACGTAGCTTCGCAGGCGGATCACCGACGGCAATTGCACCGACCATTCGGCCGACCGGACGAAGGGGGCGTGCGGGTCGTCGTGGACGGTGTCGGTCTTACCGCCGGCCATCAGGATGACGGCGCGCCGGGCCGGCAACGCCGTGAGAGGTTCGTAGGTGGCGTTGAGCAGCAGCACCCGTCGCTTGACCCAATCGGGCACGTCCGTGCTGTCGTGCACCACGCGCAGGTTGCCGGCCCCCGGCGCACCCCTCGGGGCGTCCGCGGGCGGAAGTTGTCGATGTGCGCTGCTGCGGTGCTTCATACGACCTCCGGAAGACTGGAAACAGTGCATCACGGATGGTCCCGAATCGCACCCCGAATCGGGCGACAGATCGAGGTCAGACGGGTGAACTTCGGTGCGGGCACGCCGGGTGGGCGGTCCGCTGGGGATGCACCATGGGAACGGGCACAATGGACATCCGAGAGGGATGGTGAGCAGAGACCGATGAGTGACGAGCAGACCTTCTACGACGCAGTCGGCGGCGCCGAGACGTTTCGCAAGATCACGGCGCGCTTCTACGAGGAGGTGGCCGCGGACGAGATCGTCCGGCCGCTGTATCCGGAGGAAGATCTCGGCCCGGCCGAGCGGCGCATGCGGATGTTCCTCGAGCAGTACTGGGGAGGCCCCCACACCTACTCCGACGAGCGCGGCCACCCCCGGTTGCGCATGCGGCACCACCCGTTCCGCATCGGGCCGCTCGAGCGGGACGCGTGGTTGCGCTGCATGCACACCGCGATTGCGTCGATCGATTCGGAGACGCTCGACGACGCTCACCGTCGCCAGTTGCTCGACTACATGAACATGGCGGCCGACTCGATGATGAATTCGGCTGTGTAACTCCTTCCGGCAGCGGGGTTACGGCCTGCGCAGCAGCGAGCGGAGCTTGCCGGTGACGCGGAGCGCGAAGACCAGAGGCGCCGGCATGACCCGGTGCAGGATCGCGTGTTTGCGGACGTACTCGGGCACCTCCCACAAGGCGCTGGTCCCGGCCCGGAACAGCGCCGCGTCCCCGGCACGCAGTATCCGCGGATCGGCGTCGTCCGAGCTGACGATGACCGAGCCTTCGACGATGTGGACGATTTCGTCGACCCCGAAGTACCACGTGAAGCGGCCCGCGGTGCAGTCCCACACGTGCGTGGTCGTCGTCAGATCGCTTCCCGTCGACCACTGACCGCTGCGGGCGACCGGGGTTCCGTCGTGGATCCATTCCGGGTCGATGGGGTCGGCGTGCAGCTCGACCTCGTCGAGCGAGACGGCGACCATCGATGTCCTATTCATGGGGATTGTCCTATCACGTGTGCCCGGTCACAGGAATTTCCTCGTGCGGTTCGGCCTGTCCCCCACACCGGCATCTGTCACGATGTGACCCGTGGCCCGCCCCAGCGATGCGCCGACCCCCGGCCCCGTCCCTGCGCGGGCGTGGTGGCGTGATGCGGTGTTCTACCAGGTGTATCCGCGGTCGTTCGCCGACTCGGACGGAGACGGGGTCGGCGATCTCGCCGGAATCCGCAGCCACCTCTGGTACCTCGAACTCCTCGGAGTCGACGCGCTCTGGCTCAATCCCGTGATGCGGTCGCCGATGGCGGATCACGGGTACGACGTGTCCGACCCCCGCGACATCGACCCTCTCTTCGGTGACGTCGCCGCCTTCGACGCGTTGGTCGGCGAAGCGCACGCGCGGGGCATTCGTGTCGTGATGGACCTCGTGCCGAACCATGTCAGCAGCGAACATCCCTGGTTCCACGAAGCACTCGCCTCGCCACCGGGAAGCGCGGAACGCAACCGTTTCCATTTCCGGGACGGCCGTGGCCCGGGCGGCGACGAGCCGCCGAACAACTGGCCCAGCATCTTCGGAGGTCCGGCCTGGACCCGGGTCACCGAACCCGACGGCACCCCGGGCCAGTGGTACCTCCACGTGTTCGCCTCGCAGCAACCCGATCTGAACTGGGCCGACCCGGATGTCGGCGAGGACCTCGAGAAGACTCTCCGGTTCTGGCTGCACGACCGGCACGTGGACGGGTTCCGCATCGACGTCGCGCACGGCATGGCCAAGCCCGCCGACCTGGCCGACCACGACGGCTGGGAGGAGAACGAACTCCTCGGACATGCCGCCTCCGATCCCCGCTTCGACAACCCCGAAGTCCATGCCATCCACCGGGCTATCCGGGAAGTGCTCGACGAGTATCCGCACGCGGTGACGATCGGTGAGATCTGGGTCAGCGATCACGAGCGGTTCTCCGCCTATCTGCGACCGGATGAGCTGCACCTCGGTTTCGAGTTCCACCTGACTCTCGCCGGCTGGGATGCGAACGAGATCAAGGAAGCGATCGGCAAGGGCTTCGCCGCTGTCGCCGGCACACCGGCGTCCCCGACCTGGACATTGTCGAACCACGACGTGGACCGGGAGGTGAGTCGCTACGGAGGCGGTGCGCGCGGCCTCGCCCGGGCCCGCGCCATGATCCTGGTGGAGTTGGCGCTACCGGGTGCGGCGTTCGTCTACAACGGGGCCGAACTCGGGCTACCGAACGTGGATCTCCCGGACGAGGTGCTGCAGGACCCGGTGTGGGAACGCTCGGGGCGCACCGACCGCGGCCGCGACGGATGCCGCGTGCCGATGCCGTGGGACGGCACGTCCCCACCGTTCGGATTCACCGCCGCGCCGCGGCCGTGGCTGCCGCAGCCCGAGAAGTGGGCCGGGCTCACCGTCGAAGCCGAACTCGCGGACGCGGACTCGATGCTGTCGCTGTACCGGCAGGCGATCGCATTGCGGCACGAACGTCCGGAGGTCAGCGGAGACGAGATCGGCTGGTACGAGAGCCCACCCGGATGCCTGGCGTTCCGGCGTACCGGAGGGTTGACGTGCGTGCTCAACGCCGGCACCGAACCGGTAACGCTTCCTGCGGGCACGGTGCTGCTGTCCAGCGCGCCGATCGTGGACGGGCATCTCGCGCCCGACAGTGCGGCCTGGCTCGTCTGACGGGCTACACCACGCGCAGACCGAGGCCTCCGCTGCGGCGCAGGTGGACCGATCCGTACCGCGCATCGAGCCGCACCCAGGTCGTCGAGGCGCGAACCCGCACCACCTCGGTGGGATCGATGCCCTCGAGGTCTCCGGTGTCCCTGCTCGTCGTGGGCACGAATCCCATTGCGCCGAGCGCGAATACCATGCGCATCGGCACTCCCACGGTGATGTCGTCGCCGCTGACTTCGAGCACTTCCTGTGCCAGCAACGACGCCGGTGGCCCCTGCGCACCGTGTTCGCGGCTCAGCGCGACCCCGCGGTGTGCGAGTTCGACGAGCACTCGGGCCGGTACGTCGTCGACGTGGGTGAAACCGTCCTCGGGCGGCAGCGCGCCGCGCCAGGCCGAGTCCATTGCCCATCCCGGATCGACTTCGGTGTCCGGTCCGGAGGCACCGACGAGTGCGGCCCGCAGGCCGTCGGCGGCAACACAGGTGTCGACGGGCGCGACGGTCCCGCGCACCAGACGCGACGCGAGGACGTCGAAACCGGTTGGCGTCCACACGCCGAGCAGGCCGTCACCGCGGCGCCGTAGCCGTACCACCGCCGCGTCGTCCAACCGCAGTGCGTGCGTGAGGAACGTCGCGAGATCGGTGCGGTCGGCGGGTGTGTCGAGACGGACCAGGCGTTCCCGGTGCCTGGCACCGTCTCGGCCTTCGACCGGTTCAGTCACGTCGCCACCGCAACAAGAATTCGCGTTCGTCGTCGCTGAGGCGCCGCAGGCGCTGGGTATCGATGTCGAACGCGGCGATCTGCGTGGAGGCCACCACCGCGGGAGCGGAGTCGGCCGGAGCGCCACCGGGACGCACCTCGTAGCCGATGGTGAAATCGACCGCGCGCACCTTCTCGGTCCACATCATGATGTCGAGCGGGCCGTCGGAGTGGCGCAACTGGTGGCGGTACCGCACGTGGAGGTCGGCGATCACGGCGCCGTCGCGCAGGCTCTGGGTGGGCCGGCCGTCCGCGAAGAGCCAGGGAATGCGCGCCTCTTCGAGCAACGTCACCATCCGGGCGTGGTTGATGTGCTGGAAGACATCCATGTCGGACCACCGCACCATCACCTCGGTGTGGAATCCGAACTGTTCCCCCACGCTGCCCACTGATTACCTCCGATCGGATGCGCCCGTGCGCACCATGCTTCTGATCTGGCGTGCCGCCACCGACAAGATGGCGAGGTCCAGGTTTCCAGACGCGAAGATCTCCTCGAGCGCCGCCCTGGCGCGCACGAGCCGTGACCCGTTGGACAGTTCCCAGTCCTCGATCATCTCCGCGGTCGACTCCCCCGGCTCCGCTCCGGCGAACACGTCGAGCACCAGGGCGATCAACGACGCGTACAGGTCGTCGCGTACTGCCAAGCGCGCCAGCGAGTGCCAACGGTCGCCCTTTTCGAGCGCGGACACCGCGCTGAGCAGACGATCGATACCGAGATGCGCGTCGAGTGCGTAGTACAGTTCCGCGACTTCCTCGTCGTCCCGCTCCACGATGTCCGCGGCGTCGATCACATCGAGAAGGGGGAACTGGACGAGGAGGTAGTACACCGCATCCGTCGGTTCGACGGGTGCGCCCCGTTCGAGTACCGGCGCCGTCCTGCGGGCGAGATCTTCGACGTGGTGCCCCCGCGCCCACTCCCTCACCCGTGGTGCGAGCCGCGCGAAACGGTCGCGGTACCGGCTGATCTCGGCGCCGACGGCGAGTGGCTGCGGACGCGTCGAGAGCAGTCGCCGCGACGCGCGGTCGAGAACGCGCCGCGACTCGAGGAGCAACTCGTCCTCCACGTCGGTGGGCAGACGTTCGCTGCGGACGCGGTCCCAGATCGCGGGGAGCCCGAAGATCGCGGTGACCGCCGCGTACGCGCGGATCGCATCGGTGCTCGACGCGCCGGTCTCCTCCGTCAACCGGAAGACGAAGGAGATACCGCCGTTGTCGACAGTCTCGTTCGCAAGAATGGTCGCGACGATCTGCCGCCGGAGCGGGTGCGCCTTGATCCCGGCGACGAACCGGTCCCGGAGTGCCGGGGGGAAGTAGCCCGGCAGACGCGACGCGAACGTGTCGCTGTCGGGCACGTCGGTCTCGAGCAACTCGTCGACGAGGGCGAGTTTGACGTGGGCGAGGAGTTGCGACAGTTCGGGTGAGGTGAGCCCCTCCCCCGCGGCGAGCCGACGTGCGATTTCGGTGTCGTCGGGCAGCGCGTCGAGGCGGCGGTCGAGGCCGTGTTCCGCTTCGAGTGTGCGGAGGAGTCGCTGATGCACGGCGAGCATCGCGGGCGCAGCGGCCCGCTCCAGGCCGAGGACGTTGTTCTGACCGATGTTGTCGGCGAGAACGAGTTCGGCGACATCGTCGGTCATGGAGGCGAGCAAGGGATTTCGGTCCTCGGCCCGGAGTTCGCCGGCCGTCACCATCGAGTCGAGCAGGATCTTGATGTTGACCTCGTGGTCGGAGCAATCCACACCGGCCGAGTTGTCGATCGCATCGGTGTTGATTTTTCCGCCGGTACGGGCGTACTCGATGCGGCCGCGTTGTGTGACCCCGAGGTTGCCGCCTTCGCCGACCACGCGCGCCCGCACGTCCGCGCCGTCGACCCGTACCGCGTCGTTGCCCTTGTCCCCCACGTCGGCGTGTGACTCGGTCGTCGCCTTGATGTAGGTGCCGATACCGCCGTTCCACAGCAGGTCGACGGGGGAACGCAGGATCGCCTGGATCAGTTCGGGCGGGGTGAGTTCGGTGACGTCGTCACCGAGGCCGAGAACGCGGCGGGCTTCCGCGCTGACCGGGATCGACTTGCGTGTCCGTTCCCATACCCCGCCGCCCTCGCCGATCAGTGCCGGGTCGTAGTCGGCCCAGGACGATCGGGGCAGTTCGAAGATCCGGCGCCGCTCGGCGAACGAACGGGCGGCATCCGGTTCCGGATCGAGGAAGATGTGGCGGTGGTCGAACGCGGCGACGAGCCGGATGTGTTCGCTGAGCAGCATCCCGTTGCCGAACACGTCGCCGCTCATGTCACCGATGCCGGCCACCGTGAAGTTCTCCGATTGGGTGTCGAGCCCCAGCTCACGGAAGTGCCGCTTCACGCTCTCCCATGCGCCGCGGGCGGTGATGCCCATCTCCTTGTGGTCGTATCCGGCCGACCCACCGGACGCGAATGCGTCCCCGAGCCAGAAATCGTATTCGCCCGCAACGGAATTCGCGAGGTCGGAGAACGAGGCGGTACCTTTGTCCGCAGCGACGACGAGGTACGTGTCGTCGCCGTCGTGACGCACGACCCGCTGCGGTGGAATCACGTCGGTGCGGGAGGTGTCGAGGTTGTCGGTCACGTCGAGCAGTCCGGAGATGAACCTGCGGTAACACAGTTCCCCGCGGGCACGTATCGCTTGCCGGTCGGCAGCCACGTCACCGGTGGGCTGCGGCGTGTGCTTGACGACGAATCCGCCCTTCGCTCCCACGGGCACGATCACGGCGTTCTTCACGGCCTGCGCTTTGACGAGCCCGAGCACCTCGGTGCGGTAATCCTCCCGGCGGTCGGACCACCGCAGACCACCGCGGGCGACGGCACCGTATCTCATGTGCACGCCCTCCACGTCGGGGGCGTAGACGAAGATTTCGAATTTCGGGCGCGGCTGCGGAAGTTCGGGGATGCCGGCAGGGTCGAGCTTCATCGACAGGACGCGGCCACGTGCTCCGTCGTCGTCGCCCGGGACGAAGTAGTTGGTGCGCAGAGTGGAGCGGATCAGAGAGAAGAGTGCGCGCAGGATCCGGTCGGCGACCAGTCCGGTGACAGCCTCGATCTTCGACGCGAGTTCGCCCCTGATCCGGTCTTCACGCTCGGACGACGCCACGTCCGGATCGAATCGCGCTTCGAAAAGACCGACGAGCAGGACCGTGATGTCCGGGTGGTCGAGCAGTACGCCTTCGATGTTGTGCTGGCTGTAGGGGAAGCCGCTCTGGCGAAGGTACTTCGTGTACGCCCGGAGCATCACCGCCTGGCGCCACGCCAGTCCCGCGCGCAGCACCAGTTCGTTGAACCTGTCGGTCTCGGAGTCACCGCCCCACGCGACGACGAACATGTCGGTGAACCGCTGCGCCAGCGTCGGGTCGGTATCGAGCAGGCCGGGGTCGAGATCGCTCGGCACCTCGAGGCCGAAATCGTAGATCCAGCAGACCATTCCGTCGGATCTGGGCACTCGGTAGGGACGTTCGTCGATGACCTGGACGCCGAGGCTCTGCAGCACGGGAAGCACCCGGCCGAGGTTGACGGCCTCGTCGCCCACGTACAGGGTGAAGCGCCATGTTCGGGGCTCCGAGGGGTCGGGCCGGTCGAGCCGCGTCTCGATCTCACCTGCCCCCAGCCTGTCGAGCAGGACCAGATCGGACAGCGCACGGTCGGACGGGAAATCCTCTTTGTAGGCCTCGGGGACGGCATCGGCGTATCGCTGCACCAGCGCCGCGTCCACTCGGGGATCATCGGCGGCCGCCTCGGAGAGGCGATCCGCCCAGTTGCGACTGGTCTCCGCGAGCAGCGCTTGGATCCGGGCCCGGTTCTCGTCGGACGTGTCGATCTCACGCCGGCCATGTCCGGGGAACCGGATGGTGACGTGCAGCAGCGCGAGTTCGCCTTCGGACACACGGGCGGTGTAATCGAGGACCCCGCCGCCGTATTCGCGCAGCAGGATCTCCTGCATCGCGATGCGCACCTTCGTCGTATACCGGTCGCGCGGCAGGTACACGAGGCACGAAACGTATCTGCCGTGCGTGTCGACCCGCACGAACAACCGGACCTGCCTGCGGATGTCGACCACCGACGAGACCGTCTCGTAGAGGGTCGCGGTGTCCATCGAGAACAGTTCGGCCCGCGGGATGGTCTGCATGATCTCGAGCATCGCCTGCCCGGAGTACGACGTGAGGTCGACGTCGGCACGGGCGATCACCGAGCGCGCTCTCCGCGAGATCAGCGGGATGTCGAGAATGTTGTCGTGGAGTGCCGTCACCGTGAGCACGCCGAGGAATCGGTGTTCGCCGACGACGCTGCCCTCGGCGTCGAGAACCGCGACCCCCACGAAGTACGGATACACCGTGCGGTGCACGGTCGTGGGCAGCGCTCCCTGGGTCAGCACGAGCAGTGGACGACGGTCGGGTCGTTTGCCGGGCGGCAGGTCGAGCAGGTCGATGTCGGAGTCCGCGGTGCGCAGCACCCCCAAGCCGCTGCCGGGCACGGGTCGCGACCGGAGAACACCCGAGCCTTCCGGGTCGACGAAGTCGTAACGCCGGTACCCGAGCATCGCGAAGTGCCCCCGCCCGAGCCAGCGCAACAGGTCCGCGGTCTCGGTGAGAACCGTCGCGGTGTACTGCGGCGGGGGCGCGAGCGCGAGCGCATCCAGTTCGGAGGCAAGGTCGTGTTGCAGGGCCAGCATGGGGTCCGTGTCGGAGACCACCTGCCGGACGTCGGCCAGCGCATGCCGGAGGCCGTCCTCGATCGTGTCGGCCGTGGGACCGTCCGCCCCTACGGCGAACTGCACATGCATCCAGGACTCGGCGACCCGGACCGCAGCGCTCTCGTCGTCGCGCGGCCGGTTTCCGAGGGACAGTTCGAGCAGCACGCCGGAGTCGTCGCGCAGCACCGAGAACTCGGGATGGACGACCGCGTCGACGGTCACTCCGAGCCGGGCGAAGAACGCGAGCACCGCTTCGACGAGGAGGGGCATGTCGTCGGTGACGATCTGGGCGGTCGAGCCGAGCGCCCCGTCACCCGGCGCATGGACACGGATGGCTGCGGTGCCGGGCACGCGGTCGCGGCCCAGTTCGAGCTGGGCGGCGGCGACCTCGGCGGGTTCGCCGATTTCCTCGCCGGACTGCTCGTAGGCATGCACGAGAATCGCCACGAACGACGAATCCAGTTGCGATGCAGTCGAATCCGTCATCAATACCGCTCCCTGCCTGCTAGTCGGATACACCGAGCGCCGCGGACGGGCTCGAGATCGAGCCTATCCGCGGCGCCACAGGATGGGGGGAACACGCGGCGGTCAGCGCGCCGCTGTGACCCGATACCGGTCAAGCACCTCACGTTCGGGGTCGGTCAGCGGCCTCGAACGATCGGTGTGGACGTCGAACCCGACGAGGACCGCGTCCCCGTGCGCACACACCACCCCGTTCCGGTCGAGGATCGTGTGCCGGAGCGTGAAGGACGTGGTGCCGATATGCAACACCACGATCTCCGCGCCGAGCGGCCCCGAGGCGTCCTTGATGGGGCGCAGGAACTCCACGTCCATCTTGCGGACCGCGACGGCGCCGCGTGCCGAGAGGCTGGCGAGCAGGAACTTGATCCGTGCTTCCTGCATGTACTCGACAACTTTGGTGTTGTTCACGTGACCGAGACGATCCGAATCGGCCCAGCGCACCTCGAGCGAACAGCGGAACGGCTCACCGCCGCCGCTCGTCCCGAGATCGTCCGGCGCGAACCCGTTCGCGCCGGTTCCGTTCGAATGCGTGTCGAGCCGATCAGTCACGGGTGAGCTTCCGGTGGGTGACGCGGTGCGGACGTGCCGCATCCGCACCGAGGCGCTCGACCTTGTTGGCTTCGTACGCCTCGAAGTTGCCCTCGAACCAGAACCACTTGCCCTCTTCGACGTTGCCCTCCCACGCGAGGATGTGGGTACAGGTGCGGTCGAGGAACCAGCGGTCGTGCGAGATCACGACGGCACAGCCCGGGAACTGCTGCAGTGCGTTCTCGAGCGAACTCAGGGTCTCGACGTCGAGGTCGTTGGTCGGTTCGTCGAGCAGGATCAGGTTGCCGCCCTCTTTGAGGGTCAGCGCGAGGTTCAGCCGGTTGCGCTCACCACCGGAGAGCACGCCGGCCTTCTTCTGCTGATCCGGTCCCTTGAAACCGAACGCACTGACGTACGCGCGCGACGGCATCTCGTTCTGCCCGACCTCGATGTAGTCCATGCCGCCCGACACGACCTCCCACACGTTCTTGGTGGGGTCGATGTTGGACCGGTTCTGGTCGACGTAGCTCAGTTTGACGGTGTCGCCCACCTTGACGGTGCCCGAATCCGGCTCCTCGAGACCGACGATGGTCTTGAACAGCGTGGTCTTACCGACACCGTTGGGGCCGATCACGCCGACGATGCCGTTTCGCGGCAACGTGAACGAGAGGTCCTTGATGAGCACGCGGCCGTCGAAACCCTTGTCGAGGTGCTCGACCTCCACGACGACGTTGCCCAGACGCGGAGGCGTCGGGATCTGGATCTCTTCGAAATCGAGCTTGCGGTGCTTCTCGGCTTCCGCCGCCATCTCCTCGTAACGGCCCAGGCGTGCCTTGGACTTCGTCTGCCGTGCCTTGGAGCCGGACCGAACCCACTCGAGCTCCTCCTTGAGGCGCTTCTGCAGCTTCTGGTCCTTCTTGCCCTGCACCTCGAGGCGCTCGGCCTTCTTCTCCAGGTACGTCGAGTAGTTGCCCTCGTACGGGTGCAGCTTGCCGCGGTCGACCTCACAGATCCACTGCGCGACGTGGTCGAGGAAGTACCGGTCGTGGGTCACGGCCAGGACGGCGCCGGGGTACGACGCCAGGAACTGCTCGAGCCACAGCACCGACTCGGCGTCGAGGTGGTTGGTGGGCTCGTCGAGGAGCAGCAGGTCCGGCTTGCTCAGCAGCAGCTTGCACAGCGCGACACGGCGGCGCTCACCACCGGAGAGGTGGGTGACGGGCTCGTCCGGCGGCGGGCAGCGCAGCGCGTCCATCGCCTGTTCGAGCTGCGAGTCGAGATCCCACGCGTTGGCGTGATCGAGCTCCTCCTGGAGGACGCCCATCTCTTCCATCAGTTCGTCCGAGTAATCGGTCGCCATCAACTCGGCGATCTCGTTGAACCGGTCGAGCTTGACCTTGATGTCGCCGAGGCCCTCCTCGACGTTCTGCTTGACCGTCTTCTCCTCGTTGAGCGGGGGCTCCTGCAAGAGGATGCCGACCGTCGCATCGGGATCGAGGAACGCCTCACCGTTGCTGGGCTGATCCAAGCCCGCCATGATCTTGAGGATCGACGACTTACCCGCGCCGTTGGGTCCCACGACGCCGATCTTCGCGCCCGGGTAGAAGCTCATGGTGACGTCATCGAGGATGACCTTGTCACCGTGCGCCTTGCGCACCTTCTTCATCGTGTATATGAACTCCGCCATGGCGACCAGCGTATCCGCCTGGGCGGGATAACCCACATCCTGCGCGTCCTACCCCCGAACCGGGGCGCCCGAGTCAGCGCGCAAACAACTCCGCGACGAACGGTGTGGTGTCCGGAAGCGACGCGGCCATCGTCTCCGAATGTCCCGTGGGATAGGTGGCGAAACGGGGCTGCGCTCCCCCGGCCCACAGGTCCGCGACGAGTTTGACACTCAGCGGCGCCGGCACGACCCGGTCGTTCAGACCTTGCGCGAGAAACAGCGGCCGGTCGTAACCGTTCACCGGAACGCCCAGGTAGTCGGCGAGAGCGGCCGGGAACTTGTCGTCGCCGAGCGGCCGGGCGAGCAGGTCCCCGATCCCCACGCCGGTGTAGCGCTCGAGCATCTCGTCGTAGCAGAGCGAGCCCGCGGTATCGACGACCTCGCGCCCGAGTTCGCTGAGGTACCCGTCGAGGTCCAGCCCGGGGTTCGCCTCGCGCAACCCGGCGAAGATGTAGGCGCCGAACGCCGTGAGCCCGTCGAGGGGCAGATCGGGAAACTCGGGGAAACCGATCGGGAAGACCAGTTCGAGATTCGACGGCGCACCTGTCGTGACCGTTCCGCGGAAGTCGAGTTCGGGCGCGCGGGCTGTGGCCGTGCGCGCGGTGTGCAGGGCCGCATGCCCGCCTTGCGACTGGCCGACGACCGTCCAGTGCTCCGACAGCGACGGGTCGACGGCACGCGCAGCGCGCACGAGATCGACGATGCTGTTCGCCGCACTCTGTCCGTCGAGGTACCGATGCAGGCCGTCGGACCCGAGGCCCGGATAGTCGGCCGCGACGACGGCATAGCCCTGGGAGAGCCAGTGCTCGAGATAGGCGGTGTCGCGCTCGCTGCGCGGGTTGCGCGACGGTGCGCAGTCGTCGGCGAGGCCCGTCGTGCCGTGTGCCCACGCGACGACGGGACGCCCGCCCTCCGGCGCTGCGCCGGAGGGAACGAACACCACCCCCGTGGCGGTCGTCGACTCACCCGAGCGCCACTGCGTCGTGTACGAGAGCGCACGGGCCGAGGCTGCGCCGGGCAGCGACAATCCGGCGGCGAGCGGTGCTTCCGACACCACAGAGCCGGGCGCCGGCTGGGCGTGCGCGGTGCCGGAGACGGCAACGGGCGCTCCGACGGCAAGAAGGCACGCGAGAAAACCCGCGACCACACTCCCCGTACGTCCGTGCGATGGCTTCTCGTCCGTCCCCCTGCGCGCAGTCACAGGCAGCACCATACGTGCAAACCGGGCATCCGGTATCGAAGATCGGATCCCGGCAGATCCCGATTGGGTGAGCGCCGCGCCGGGCAACCAGTGTGCATGACCTCACATTCCTTCTCACCTTCCACTCCTGCCGTCGGGGCCAGGACCGGACGGGATGTCGCGCGCGTCGTCACGGTGGCGGTGAGCGCGGTGATCGCCGTCGCGGGTTCGTTCCTCGGATCCGGCGCCGTCGCCGGGACCCCGGTCGCCGAAGCGGCAGGCGGAGCCCTCGCGTCGGATGCGACCGCCGTTGCCCCCGGCGGTGCCGCGTTCTCGATCTGGACGCTGATCTACGTCGGCCTGATCGCCCTCGCCGTATGGCAGTTGCTGCCCGCCCATCACACCGACCCGCGGCAACGCGCTCTCGGCTGGTGGATCGCCGCGCCCATGCTGCTCAACGCGCTGTGGATCGGGGCGATCCAGCTCGACCAGGTCGGCCTCAGCGTTGTGGTGATCGCCGCACTGCTGGTGGTCCTGGTGCGCGTATTCCTCGGACTCACGGCAACTGCTCCGTCGAGCCGTCTCGAGGCCGTCGTCGTCGACGGCACGATGTTCGTCTACCTGGGGTGGGTCGCGGTCGCGACGGTCGCCAACACCGCGGCAGCCCTGAACTCCGCGGACATCGATCCGTTCGGGTGGGGCGCCGACGTGTGGGCCGTGGTGATCCTCGCCGTGGTCGCTGCGGTGTCGGTGGTGGTCGCGTTCGCCGGGCACGGGCGACTCGCGGTTGCCGCGGCGATGGCCTGGGGTCTGGGCTGGATCGCGGTCGGCCGCACCGCCGACGACGGCTGGAACTCGACGCCTGCGGCGGTTGCGGCGACAGTCGCCGCGGTCGTTGCAGTCGTGGCCGCGATTGCGGTGCGACTCGCCACCGAGCGGACACGCACGCGAAACCGCGCGTGACCCCGAAGCGAGGGCGCTTCCGCTAGCGCGCTTCCTGGTCTCGGCGTGCCAACTCCGCGAACATCGCGTTGTGCGCGGCCAGATCGGCGTCCTCGTCCCGATCCGCGGCCCGGTCTACCCGGCGCGCAGTTCGCGTATCGCTGCGCGACCACTGCACGAGCAACGCGAGCATGACGAGCACGAGCGGGATCTCCCCGGCCGACCACGCGATACTTCCGCCGACCTTCTGGTCCTCGAACAAGTCGTAGTTCCACGGCAACCCGAGACCGCGGTAGTACGACTCGGCCATCACCGTGCCCATGCTCATGAGGGTGACGCCGAAGAACGCGTGGAACGGCAGCGAGCCGAAGACCATGCCGAGTTTCGTGACCGGCTGCAGGTCGCGTGGCGACGGATCGACACCGATCACGACCCAGTAGAAGAGATAGCCGCTCATCAGGAAGTGGAGATTCATCAGCACGTGCGCGGTGTGGCTGTCGGCGAACGTCTCGAAGATGCCACCGAGGTACAGGGCGTAGAAGCCGCCGACGAACATCACCGACGCGACGATCGGATGGGTGAAGAACCGTGACGGCGGGCTGTGCAGGAACTCGAGGATCCACTCGCGTGGTCCCGGAGGAGCATTGCGGCCGGCCGGCTTGAACGCGCGCAGCGCGAGGGTCATCGCACCGCCGAGTGCCAGGAGCACCGGCGCGAGCATCGACATGGCCATGTGCGCGCCCATGTGCACGCTGAACATCGCGGCGGAATACATGCCGACACCCGACGACGTGGCGACCAGGAGCACGAAGCAACCCGAGAACCACGCGATGCTCCGGCCCACCGGCCAGGCGTCACCGCGCTTGCGCAGCGTCCACAGACCGATGGCGTAGGCGACGGCCAGGACGATCGCGAGGGTGCCGAAGATGAGGTCGAATCGCCACTGCCCGAAGAACAGGTTGGCGAACGACGGCGGCACCTCGAGGTTGTAGCCGAGCGCCACTTCCTGGACCGTCGGCACAGCGTCCGGAGCGGGCGGCGGAGTGCGGCCCAGGCCCACGGCGAGTCCCACGGTTGCCGCCAGGACGAAGGCCTCGACGGCGGCAAAGCGGACGAGGGCACCCCTGCTGTTCGGGTCGGCTTCGAGCGCCGGGAGCGCGCGGCGCCGCTGCATCCACCCGAACACGCCGAGCAGGATCAGCGCCACGATCTTCGCGATCAGGACTCTGCCGTAGGTGGTCGTCGTCAGGTCGTCGAACGAGACCCGCACCGCCGCGTTGATGACGCCGGTCAGCGCCATGACCACGAACGCGAGACCGGCCACGAAGGAGAATCTGCGGGCCGCGACGTCGGTGTGCTCACCGCCGCGCCACGAGTGCGCGAGCAGTGCGAAGAGGCCACCGGCCCAGACCGAGGCGGCCACGAGGTGCAGCACGAGACTGTTGGTCGCGAGGTCGTGCGAACCACCCGACGACGAGTGGCCCGTCAGCGCGACCGGCATCAGCGCCACCAGGGAGAGCAGAAGCAGGTAGGGCACCCACGACCAGCGCACCGCCATGCGGATCAGCAACGCGGTGATCAGGGCGAGCACCGTCGTCCAGGCCCAGGCCAGCGCGGTCTCCACCTGCCCGAGCGCTCCGAACAGGTTCTCGGGGCGGAGGGCTTCGGCGAACGAAGCACCGGAGGTGTCCGACAACGTCAGCGGCACCATCAGCGCGGCCGTCGCGGCCCACACGACGGCTGCGATACCGGCCGTCCGAACCGCGCGGTATCCCCCGACCTCGAGCACACCGTTCTTCTGCGGCGGCACCAAGAACGCCGCGAAGAACAGCGAACCGATCGTGATCACCGTCGCGATCTCGGACACCGCGCGAACCGCGGGCAGACCGTAGGTGGTCAGGGCCCCCGGGTCCGGGATGCCGAGCAGCACCAGCGCCTGCGCGGCGGACGCGCCGACGATCAGTGCCGCGACGATGGCGGCGAGGATGCCGAAGAGGACGAACAAAACCGACGGGTTCCCGCGTCCGGACGCGGGCGCGGAGGGCTGCGCCGTGGACGCTAGCTCGGGTGCTGCCATGCGTACCAGGGTAGAACCTTCACGACCACACCTACGACGGCCCGTCGGAGATGACCGCGGCGACCCGTCGGAGACAACTGCGACAGCCCGCCGGGGGTCACCCCGGCGGGCACGTATCCGCAGTCCGGATCAGAGCGCCGAAATCCAGGCGAGCCGGTCCGTCGAGAGCGAAAAAGTGTCCTCGTACAGCACCACGTAGGTTCCGGGCGCAGCCTCCGAGCGGGCGTCGAAGCACACGTCGCCGGTCGCGGTCCCACCCGGCGCGAGACGGCCCGACTCGAGCATCGGGCGGTCGGCACCGAACGAGGAGTCACGGATCGCGCCACCGGCGTCCTGCACGTGCCAGTCCAGGAATCCGTTGAAGTCGTTCTCCGAAGTGCCGACGTTGACGATCGTCACCTCGCTGCACAGGTGGCTGCCGAGTACGGACTCGACGACCCGGACGGGCCCGACCGTATAGGCGAGACCGTCGTGGCTGATGGTCGCGCCCGCCGGCGCGGCAGTGTCGTTGTCGAGCTTGCCGGGGAATTCCGGCCCTCGGTCGGCGACTACCTCCTCACCGTTCGGTCCCGAGATCACGGTGGCCTCGTTGTCACCGCCGACGCTGGACACGACGGCCATCGAGCAGGCCCCGAACAGCAGAACCGGCACGCCGACGACGATCCAGGGCCATACCCGGCGCTTGGCACGCGGCGGGCGTCCGTGCTGGATCCGATTCGGGTCGGGGTACGAAATCGGGTGCGTCATCACACTTCTCCTCAGTGATCGGGTCTGGAGATGCGGTGTGGACGGTGCCGCTCCTCCGGTGTGAACAGCTCACCCGACCCGACCGGTCACGCGCCTCGTCCGATCGGACGGAGCACCTCCTCCTTTCGGACCGATCGCTGCGGACCGTTCGGACCATGTGGGTGTGCCACGCGATTGCGTAGCGTGCACCGAGTGATGGTTACTTCCGCTCAGGGTCTCCGGCGTCCGGTGTGGCGCCGGCGTGCCTGGACCACCGCTGCCGTGACACTGAGCCTGTTCTGCACGTTGCTGACCCTGGGACTGTCGTCGGACTCGAAGACGGTTCCCGAATGGAACTTCGCACTCGGGTTCGTGCTCGGCCTGGTCGCAGCGTTTGCTCTGGTGTGGCGCCACTCGAGCCCCTGGACGGTGCTCGCCGTCACGCTCCTCGGACCTCTGCTGTTCTCCACCGACGCCACCGCCGCGCTCATCGCGCTCTACGCCGTCGTCAAATCGGAACGCAGCGGACGGCTCGCCGGAGCCGCCGGTGCCGTCTTCTTCGCGTGCGGTATCTCACTCACGTACGACGCGCACCGCACCCGCGACAACTCGGTACTCACGATGGGCACGATGCGCCCGGAGGACACCGCACCCAAGCCGATGTGGGAGGTCGCCTGGTGGATCCCCTGGCTGGTCGCGGCGGCGCTCGTCACGGTCGTGGTGGTGCTCGCGCTGCTCGAGCAGACCCGCTCGCAACTGACCGTCGCCGAACACGTGCGGGACCGCGCGACGGCGAAGACGGAATCGATCCACGACGAGATGATCCGTACCGAGGAACGAACCCGGATCGCCCGCGACATGCACGACACGCTCGCCGCAGGGCTGAGCCGAATCTCCCTGTTCGCGGGAGCACTGCAGGTGGGTGGGGCCGACGATCCGCAGAAGACAGCCAATACGGCCGCGATGATCCGCAGCACCGCGCACGAATCTCTCGACGAGCTCAAGAGCATCGTCGGTGTGCTTCGCGGGACGGCCGGGGCGCCGCGGGCCAGCGGACATCAGGGGATCGATGCCGTGGCCGATCTCGTCCAGTCCGCGCGCGCGGCCGGGCTGCACACCGTCTTGTTCACCGATCTCCAGCCCGGTGACGTCGGCACCGTGTCCGGCCACGTGACGTACCGGGTGGTGCAGGAAGCCCTCACCAACGTCCAGAAGTACGCGTCGGATCAGACGGTGCGCATCACCATCACCGGCGCTGCCGACCAGGGCATCCGGATCGACGTGCGCAATCGGCTCAGTTCGTTGCCTCCGACCGTGCCCATCGGTTCGCGGGCGGGCCTGACCGGTCTCGCCGAGCAGGCACATCAGATCGGGGGCACGCTCCGGGCCGGGGTGGTGGGCTCCGAGTTCGTCGTGGACTGCTGGGTGCCCTGGTCGGCCTGACAGGCGATCCTGCAAGGGACGGAGCACGCCTCGTGTCGGGGGCGGGTCCTAGGCTCGATCCGTGCCCGCTGCTGCCGAGATGATCACCGTGCTCGTCGTCGACGACGACCCCTTCGTTCGCCGTGGCGTCACCGACATCTTCGCCGCGACCGACGACATCGTGGTCGTGGCCGATGTCGACGACGGCGACAGGGTCCCCCACGCCGTCCACCGGTTCTCGCCGCACGTGGTGCTGATGGATCTGAAGATGCGCCGAGTGGGCGGCCTCGAGGCGACCCGGCAACTCATGTCGATGCCCCATCCGCCCCGCGTGATCGCCATGACGGCGATGGATGTCGACGATCTCGTGGTGCAGGCCGTCGCTGCCGGCGCGCACAGTTTCCTGAGCAAGGACGAGCCGCCGCAGACGTTCCATCAGTCGGTGCGGGCGGTCGCTGCCGGGAACACCCTGTTCAGCGCCGACTCGTTGCGCCGCATCGTGGCGCACCACCAGGTGGCAACCCCGGCGCCCGCGGTGACGGACCTCACTCGACTGTCCGAGCGGGAGCGCGACGTGCTGCGGGTGCTGGCCACCGGGGCATCCAACGCTGATATCGCGGGCCGCTTGTTCCTGAGCGAAACCACTGTCAAGACGCACCTTTCGGCGGTCTTCACCAAACTCGGAACCCGCAATCGAGTGGAGGCGGCTCTGGCCGCGTTCCGGGCCGGACTGGTCGCCTGAGTCCACCGGGGCGTCGCGTTCCCACTTCCGCCCCGACCGCATACCGTGGGGTGAGCACGTGCGCGATACCGACGGGAGCACACCACCAGCCCATGGATGTGATCAACGAATTCATCACCGGTCAGGCGGCTGCGCTGTGGGTCTACCCGCTGCTTTTCGTGGTGTGCACCGTCGACGGGTTCTTCCCGCCGGTACCGAGCGAGACGGTGCTCGTCACTCTGGCGTCGCTGTCGGGTTCGACGGGTCGGCCGTACCTCGCCGCGATCATCGTCATCGCAGCGGTCGGGGCGATCCTCGGAGACAACATCGCGTACACGATCGGACGACGGGTCGGCACGGAGCGGTTCCGCTGGATGCGCACCACCAAGGGCAAAGCCGCGTTCGCGTGGGCCCGCCGCGGGCTGGACAAACGGGGCGCGGCGGTCATTCTCACTGCGCGCTACATCCCGATCGGCCGTATCGCCGTGAACATGACGGCCGGCGCCACCCGATACCCTCGCAAGAAGTTCGTGCCGCTGACCATCCTCGGCGGCATCACCTGGGCCCTGTACTCGTCGCTGATGGGCAGGCTCGTGGGAGGTTGGTTCGAATCCCAGCCGTTGCTCGGCGCCGCCATCTCCGTCTGTGTCGCCGTCGTCCTGGGGATCGGGATCGACCATGTGCTGCAGCGGGTCAAGGGCGGCGAGGTGGACATTCCGCGCGTCTCCCCGCCGGGGAACGGCACCGCACCGGAGGCCCAGGAGGACAACCCCGGCTCCGCGCGCAACGCGTAGAGGGGTACCCGCACACGGCTGCCCGCCGAGCCGTTAAGATTCTGGCCGCGCCTCCGTAGCTCAGTTGGATAGAGCAAGAGCCTTCTAATCTCTAGGTCGCAGGTTCGATTCCTGCCGGGGGCACCAAAGGATTCACTCGCGACCTCGTCCCCGGACGAAGTTTCTTCCACGGACCGGACCGGTGCAGGCAAGCACCCGGAGGTCGAGTCCCGGGACGTGGTGTGTGACGTCGTCGCGTGATTCCTCGTCGGGTCAGGCGGTCAACGCCGGTGTCACCACCTCGGCGGGTTCGGTGACGGTCTCAGCAGGCTGGCTGTTGCCGCGGGATCGGACCAGGACGTCGAGTCCGAGATAGCGACGCCCTTCGATCCACTCGTCGTGCTGCTCGGCCAGCACCGCTCCGACGAGCCTGATGAGAAATAGTCAAATCCTGTGGATCGAGGGGGCCGTCACGCGTCGTAGTCCCAGGTTGCCGAAGTTGGCGCTCAGGACTCTTGGCGGAGCAGGAACTCGAGTGCGACGCGCTCGAACGCTTCCTTGGCTTCAACCATCACCCAGTGGCCGCAGTTCGGGAATATATGGAGCTCGGCATTGGGTGCCAATCGAAGTGGAACGAGCGGCATGTCGGGCGGGCACTGCCGGTCATCGAGCCCCCAGGTGAACAGTGTCGGGCACTGAACCTTCCGCATCATCGACCAATACGGCGGATCGTCGGAGGTCTCGAGCGCTCGCTGCTGCGCGGCAGCTGCTTCGGATCCGTACATCGCGGCAAGTGTCTTATGGGAGGCGGGATCCTTCGCGGTCTCCCACCGCTCTTCAATACGCTCTTCCGTGACGACGGCAGGGTCGTAGACCATGGCATTGAGCCAACGCACCAGGTTCTCGCGACTGGGTTCGTCGGCGAAGTCCCGCAGCAGCCGAGTGCCTTCACTGGGCTGCTGACTGAAGATGTTCGGACCGACACCGCCGATCGTGATGAGCTTCGAGACTCGGTTGGGGTGCCGCATCGCGACATGGACGCCAACGACACCGCCCATCGAATTGCCGATGATCGCAGCAGATTCGATACCGACGGCATCCATGAACCGCGTCACCGCGGCGGCGGCCGTGGCGATCGGGTGGCCGTCCACCGGATCACTGATGCCGAACCCCGGAAACTCCAGCACGTAGCAGTGGAACTGCTTCGCTAACGTGGCGAGGTTTTCCCGGTAGTTGCGCCATCCACTGACGCCGATCCCCGAGCCGTGCAGCAGCAGCAGAGGCGGACCGTCTCCAGCCTCGTGATACCGCAGCACCCCTTCACTGGTGACGACTTCCCTCTTGCTCTCCTCGTAGGAAATTTCCTCTGTCTGGGATTCGATCGTCATGGACATATAGCTCCTCTACCTCTGTTGCGACGGGGGAGTCGTCGTGGCGCACCCAAGCCCCGCGGCGCGGGCAACCTCTGGATTCGTCCTCGTCGAGGGACAAGGCGACTGTAGCAACTATCTGTCAACTATCAAGTACCTTCTTTGTGGCCTCATACGGATACTGCTCGGCTCGCGACGCCGCATGGCCAAGAGTTCATGCTTCGGGCCAGGGTTGGCCGGATGGGGACTGTCGAGGGCCGGTCCCTGGAACGTGCTGTCGGCGCAGTGGAAGAATTGGCTCGAGCCGACAGAAGGCAATATCCTGCTACATCGAAGTATGCGCAGGCAGATAGAGGAGAAGTGCTCAGTGACCAATGAGGCTGGCAACAACTCGCTATCCGAGGTGCTCGACGACCGCCTCGGTACCCACATTCGGCGAATCGCACGGCTGATCATCGATGCGAAGGCGGTAGCGCTGCGTCCACTCGATCTCACCGTGCCGCAGTATGCGACCCTCCTGTCGGTCAGGCACCTCGAGCCGACCTCTGCAGCTCAGCTCGCACGAACTGGGCAGGGCACCCCGCAAGCGACCGCCACGATGTTGTCTACTCTCGAGAGCAAGGGCCTCATCAGCCGTCGACCGTCCCCGATGCATCAGAAGCTTGTAGAGGTGCGGCTGACGACGCTTGGCGCGAAGGCCATCGAGGAGGCCGACGACCTCGCTGCAGACATCGAGGCCAAGCTGCGCGCCAGCATCGGCGAAGACCTGTTCGACAGCGTCCTCAGAATCGAACAGATTGCGAAGGACCTACTTCAGTAGCTCCTCGTGATAGCTCCCTCAGTGCACATAGGATGGATATTGCTGAGATGCAGCATCTCGCGAAAGCGCGAGGCTAATCGTCCTGCTCACCAGCGCCGCCGGCGCGGTCTGCTGGTGGGTTCGCTACCGGCGTCGACTTCGCCGACTCGACCGTGAAGTCCTGCGGGTTGAGGGTCGTCAGGCGACCTCGGACACCGGTGTATCCGGGGACGGTTCGGGGGTGATGTCGACGGGCCGTTCGAGGAGCTTGCCCTTGTGGAACAGTGCGCCGGCGCGCACCAACGCGACCAGGTGCGGGGCGTTGACCGCCCGCCACCGGGACTGAGCGGCCTCGATCAGCTTGAAGGCCATCGCCATCCCCGCCGCCCGCGACCCCGGACCCTTCGTGACCTTGGTCCGCAAACGCACTGTCGCAAAAGTACTTTCGATCGGGTTCGTGGTGCGCAGGTGCACCCAATGCTCGGCCGGGTAACGGAAGTACTCAAGCAGCACGTCGGCGTCGTCGGCGATCTTCGCGACCGCCTTCGGGTACTTGCCGCCGTAGTCCCGTTCGAACGCGGCGATCGCGAGCTGCGCCTTGTCGATGTCTTCGGCGTTGTAGATCTCCTTCATCCCCGCCAGCGCACCCGGATGTGCCGACTTCGGGAGCGCAGCAAGCACATTCGCCTGTTTGTGGAGCCAGCAGCGCTGCTCCCGGGTCTCGGGGAACACCTCCCGCAGTGCCCGCCAGAACCCCAACGCACCGTCACCGACCGCGAGCGCCGGGGCCCGCATCCCACGCCGGCGGCAGTCCCGCAGCAGGTCCGCCCACGATTCGGTCGACTCGCGGTATCCGTCGGTGATAGCGACGAGCTCCTTGCGGCCGTCGGCGCGCACCCCGAGCATCACCAGCAGGCAGAGCTTCTCTTGCTCGAGCCGGACCTTCAGGTGGATGCCGTCGACCCACAGGTAGACGTAGTCGACCTGGGATAGATCCCGCTCGGCGAAAGCCTTCGCCTCGTCCTGCCATTGCGCGGTGAGTCGGGTGATCGAGGAGGCCGACAGTCCGGCGCCGGTGCCGAGGAACTGCTCCAAGGCCGGGCCGAAGTCGCTGGTCGAGAGCCCATGCAGATACAGCAGCGGCAGCACCTCGGACACCTGCGAGGACTTGCGGGCCCACGCCGGCAGAATCGCCGACGAGAAGCGTTTGCGCTCGCCGGTGTCCGCGTCGGTGCGCTTGTCGTTGATGCGCGGCGCCTTCACCGAGACTGCTCCGGCGGCGGTGATCACCTCGCGTTCGGCGTGGTAGCCGTTACGGACAACCAGTCGGTGCCCGTTCTCGTCGACCTCACCGGCATGCCGAGCGATGTAGTCGGCGACCTCCGCCTGCAGGGCCGCGGCCAGCATCTTCCGGGCGCCGTCGCGGACGATCTCGTCGAGCAGTGACCGTCCCGCACCGCCCGCGGTGCCGGCCTCGGTGGAGTCGTCGTCGTTGTTGTCCACTACCGTGAGCACGGGCGTGCCTTCCCGCCAGCGCGCCAACGCTGGTCTTGATCAGAATTGGGTTCCTTGCAGATCATCTTGCGGGAAGGTGCGTCCTCCCGGGATCCACAGGTTCTGATCATTTCTCGAGCCTGATCAACGCGGTCCGATCGGGAATGATCCCGACAACATCGGTGCGGCGGCGGATCTCTTTGTTCAGCCGCTCCTGCGGGTTGTTGGACCAGATCTGCCGCCAGATCTGCTTCGGGAACGCAGTGAATGCCAGCAGATCCGCTCGCGCTGCGGCGAGATGCCCGGCCACCTTCGGCAGCTTCGACTCGAGCGCGTCGATCACCCGATCGTATTGCGCGTGCACCGAATCGGCGTCGGGTTGGTCGTAGACCGAATGCAGCAATGTCTTCACCCAAGGCCACGATGCCTTCGGGGTCACCGCCATGAGATTGGTCGAATAGTGCGTCCGGCATCTCTGCCAGGACGCGCCCGGCAGAGTGCCGCCGACCGCGGATACCGGGCCGGCACGCGCATCGAAGGTCACCAACTGCACCCCGGACAGGCCCCGGGCGACCAGTCCGCGGAAAAAGCTCAGCCAGCCGGCGCCGTCCTCGGCGGAGGTGACATCGACAGGTCGCGCAGCAGGTCGGGGCTGGCACCGGTGAGTCGGTCTTCGCCAAGGCGACGTAGGTCGATATCGTGGGCAGTCATCGCGTGGTCCTGTCTCGAGTGACTTTGGTCGGTCTCTTCGAGAATCACGAGGTGGCCGTCTTTCGTCCGGTTACGACACGCCCACAAACTCATTCGGCTGCGGCTCGCACACCATCTTCATGGACGCAACCCACCCGGACACGTCTTCCCGAGATGCCCAATGCGTCCGATCCTCGGGTGGGAACACATCGACTCCGATACCGTTGATTCCACTTACTCCGCATCGGACACCGATGGGCTCGTGAGAGTTTTCGTCCCACGCGCGCGTCGACCCGAGCCGAGTTGAACGGGTGTCTCCTCGACTTCGTCACGACATCGGGGTGGACCGCGAGAGTTCGGAGGTAGTCATATGTGCACAGCCGCCAACTACGTCGCCGAGGATCACTACTTCGGCCGCAACCTCGACCTTGAATACTCCTACCACGAAGCGGTCACCGTCACGCCGCGAAACTTCCCGTTCGAGTTCCGGAACGTGCCCGCGCAGAATACGCACCACGCCCTGATCGGGATGGCGACGGTCGCCGACGACTATCCGCTGTATTACGACGCGACCAACGAAAAGGGTTTGAGCATGGCGGGACTGAATTTTCCCGGCAATTCCGACTACAAGCCCGTCTCCGAGGACGGGACAAATATCGCCTCCTTCGAATTCATCCCGTGGGTCCTCGGGCAGTTCGAGACCGTCGCCGAGGTGCGAGATGCACTGGCCGATGTGCGAATCGTGGACACCGCGTTCAGCGCCGAGTTTCCGCCGTCGCCGCTGCACTGGATCATCTCCGACCGAACCGAGTCCATCTCGGTGGAGTCCGTTGCCGAAGGCCTGAAGGTGCACGACAATCCGATCCAGGTCCTCACCAACAATCCGACCTTCGATATCCAGTTGTTCAACATCAACAACTATATGAATTTGTCGATCGACCCGCCGGAACCGCATTTCTCGAAGGAAATAGATTTCGACGTGTACAGCCGCGGACTCGGAGCCGTCGGATTGCCGGGCGACCTGTCCTCGATGTCGCGCTTCGTCAAAGCTGCATTCACGAAGGTGAATTCAGTGTCCGGCCAGTCGGAATCCGAGGCGATCAGCCAGTTCTTCCACATCCTGGGTTCCGTGGAACAGCAGCGGGGATGCGTCCGTCTCGGGGACAAGTACGAGATCACCATCTACTCGTCGTGCTGCAATACCGACAAAGGCGTCTACTACTACCGGACGTACGAGAACAGCCAGATCACCGGCGTGGACATGCACAAGGAAGAGCTGGAAGGAACCGACCTGGCGTCGTACCCGTTGGTGACGGAGCAGCAGATCCTCATGAAGAACTGACTCCGTACGGCGGCCCGGTACGTCCGACGTGCCGGGTGGCTGTGGAGGACGGCCCATGGGCCCCTGACTACACCCCGTTGTCGACCGCAGCCCGGCCGACTGCACCCCGCTGTCGACTGCCCTCCGCCCCGGCGTCCCGGACCCGGTCGTGGCGTGCCGGTACGCACCCGAGCACGGTGGTCGTGCTCGGCACTGCGCCGCGGTCCGCACCGGGATCGCGCTCGGCGGGCGAGGGTGGGATGCGCACCCTCTACCCCACTGCCTGCGATTTTCCGGCCGAGAAGGCTCCCAACACCCTGTGTTTTCGCTCCCACCGCGGCCCGGGCTAACAGCGCTCCCCTGTTACGTCCTATAGTTCTGGTGGTAAATGCCGTGTTACAGAATCCTCACAGTCAGGTAGGTAGCGTGTCGACTTCGGACCGCATCGCAGAGATTTACGAGCAGGTCAAGGCCCGGAACGCGGGCGAGCCTGAATTCCATCAGGCTGCGGCCGAAGTGTTCGAGTCCCTGCATGTCGTGCTCGAGCGCCACCCCGGCTACTTCGAATCCGGCCTCATCGAGCGCCTGTGCGAGCCCGAACGTCAGATCATCTTCCGTGTGCCGTGGATCGACGACCACGGTCAGGTGCACGTCAACCGCGGGTTCCGCGTGCAGTACAGCAGCGTGCTCGGCCCCTACAAGGGCGGCCTGCGTTTCCATCCCAGCGTGAACCTCGGCATCGTCAAGTTCCTGGGGTTCGAGCAGATCTTCAAGAATGCGCTCACCGGCCTTCCCATCGGCGGCGGCAAGGGCGGTTCGGACTTCGACCCCAAAGGTCGCTCCGAGCAGGAGATCATGCGCTTCTGCCAGTCCTTCATGACCGAACTGCATCGCCACATCGGTGAGTACACCGACGTCCCGGCCGGCGACATCGGAGTCGGCGGCCGCGAGATCGGCTACCTGTTCGGCCAGTACAAGCGCCTCACGAACTCGTACGAGTCGGGCGTGCTGACGGGCAAGGGCATCACCTGGGGCGGTTCGCAGGTGCGCCGGGAGGCCACCGGTTACGGTGCCGCGTACTTTGTCGCCGAGATGGCCAAGCACGCGGGCAGCTCCGTCGAAGGCCGCACCGCAGTCGTGTCCGGCTCCGGAAACGTCGCGATCTATGCAATCGAGAAGATCCACCAGCTCGGCGGCACCGTGGTCGCGTGCTCCGACTCCTCGGGCTACATCCACGATCCCAAGGGCATCGACGTCGAACTGCTCAAGGAGATCAAGGAAGTCCGGCGCGGACGCATCTCCGAGTACGTCGACGAGCGCGGCGACGCCGACTTCTACCCCGGTGGAAACATCTGGAACGTCCCCTGCGACATCGCGCTCCCCTCTGCCACGCAGAACGAATTGGACGAGGAATCCGCGAAGACCCTCGTCAAGAACGGCGTCAAGGTCGTCGCCGAGGGCGCCAACATGCCGACCACCCCCGGCGGCATCGCGGTGTTCCGCGACGCCGGTGTCGGCTTCGCCCCGGGCAAGGCTGCCAACGCCGGTGGCGTCGCCACCTCCGCGCTGGAGATGCAGCAGAACGCCTCGCGCGACTCGTGGCACTTCGACTACACCGACGAGCGCCTCGCCCGCATCATGCGCGACATCCACACCCGGTGTGTCGAGACGGCGGCCGACTACGGCAAGCCGGGCGACTACATCCACGGCGCCAACATCGCGGGCTTCGTGAAGGTCGCGGACGCGATGTTCGCACTCGGCGTCATCTGACGTTTCTCCACACCGACGACGAACGGCGGGCCCCGGATTTCCGGGGCCCGCCGTTCGTGGCTGACTATTCTGCTGTGTGGATTTCCGGCCGGGTGCGCAGCGCGCTACTCCGTCGTCGAGACCGTCGGGCTGCCCTCGGCAGCCCCGCGCTCCTCGTCGCTGCGCGCCTTGCGGGCAGCTTCGCGCATCTCGATTCCATCGGTGATCCACCCGCCGACCTCGCGGGTGACGTCACGGACAGCTCCGGTGATGATTCCCGCAATGGCGCCGACGCGTGTCGCCGCCGATTCGGTCATCTCCTGGATGGTGTCCTTGTTGCGTTCGAACTTTCCGACCATGGCAGTCCCCCTCAGACGTTCTCCCGTGCGAGGGTACCCGGAGCATCGTCGGCCTGCTCGTGGGGCGAACGCTCGAGAAGCACCGAGATGTCCGGGGTCTGCGACACCCAGTTCGGCGGCAGCGCGAACGTGAAGATCTTCTTCCACACCGAACCGACCTGAGCGGTGAGTCCCCGGCTGTTATAGGGCAGCCCGTACTCCTCACACAGCTCGCGGACGCGCGGTGCGAGCTCCGGATAGCGATGCGCCGGAAGGTCTGGGAACAGGTGGTGCTCGATCTGGTGCGACAGGTTGCCCGACATGATGTGGAACAGCGGTGAGCCGGAGATGTTCGCGCTGCCGAGCAGCTGCCGGACATACCACTCGCCCCGCGTCTCCTCGGCGGTCTCGTCCTCGCTGAACGACTGCACGCCCGACGGGAAGTGCCCGCAGAAGATGATCGAATAGGCCCAGACGTTTCGGATCACGTTCGCGGTCGCATTGCCGACCAGAGTGGGCACGAACAATGGGCCGGTGAGCAGCGGGAATGCCACATAGTCCTTGACGACCTGGCGACGCACCTTCCGCCACCAGCCCTTCGCAAGCGGCAGGACGTCCTGCCACGACCGGGTGCCGGCGACGATGTTCTCCGCCTCCGCGTCGTGCATCATCACTCCCCACTCGAACAGCAGCATCAGTGCGGCCGCGTAGACGGGGTTGCCGAGGTAGTACGGGTGCCATTTCTGGTTGGGGTCCATCCGCAGGATCCCGTACCCGATGTCACGGTCCTTGCCGACGATGTTCGTGAACGTGTGGTGCATGTAGTTGTGGGAGTGCCGCCATTGGTCCGAGGGGCAGACGGTGTCCCACTCGAACGTGCGCGAGTTCAGCGACGGCTCCCGCATCCAGTCGTACTGGCCGTGCATCACGTTGTGCCCGATCTCCATGTTGTCGAGGATCTTCGACACGCTCAGCGCCGCGACCCCCGCAACCCAAGCGGGCGGGAAGAAGCCGAGGAACATCAGGCCGCGGCCGGTGACCTCGAATCCGCGCTGCGCCTTGATGATGCGATAGATGTATTCGCGATCCTCGTCACCGAGCGACGCCACGGTCTGCTCGCGCAGCGCGTCGAGTTCTCGTCCCAGTTCGTCGATGTGCTCGCGGGTGAGCACCAGCGGTTCGGTCTCGGCGGGCGTGGATGAGCCGGAGAGAAACGGGATAAAGGGAATGGTGGGCAGGGACAGTCCGAACATGGTGTCCTCCAGTGGTATTCAGGAATCGTAGATGCTGTGGAGTCGTGGGTCAGAGATCGACGGCGACGTCGCCGACCGGCGCGTTGATACAGATCTGAATCCGGGTTCCGGGTTCCGCATCGAGTTCACCGGTCCGCACATCTCGCGTGCATCCGGAAATCCGGACAGCGGTACACGAATGGCAGATTCCCATCCGGCATCCGTGCTCCGGTGTGAGACCGGCGCTCTCCGCGTGCTCGAGAATTGTGACACCGGTGTTGTCGGCGGCGACACCCGACGAGGCGAAGGAGATCACCCCTGTGGCGTCGTCCGGATCGACGGTGTACGTGGGCGGGGTGAATTCCTCGACGTGCACAAGGTTTTCCGCACCGTTGCTGGCGTAGACGTCCCTGACCCGGGAGATGAGCCCGGCCGGTCCGCAGACGTACGCCGGCGTATCGGCGAACCAGGGGGCGACAGCCCGGAGGTGCGCCGGGTCGAACCGTCCTTCGAGAGCACCGCCACCGGACCGGGTGTAGGCGAGGATCACTTCGATGTTGGGCAGCGCGCCGAGCGCGTCCAGGTCCTCTCGCCGCGGTACGTGAGCCGGCGTCCGGGCGTAGTACAGGAATGTCACGCCGCCGGTGTGCCCCTCCGCGACGAGTCCCTCGAGCATCGACAGCACCGGGGTGATCCCCGAACCGCCGCCGATGAGGATCAGTCGCTCGGACCGCGGTTCCGGAAGCACGAACTCGCCCGCCGGTTCGCCGAGTTCGACGACGAGCCCCGGCTGTGCGTGCTCGTGCAGGAAGCGGGAGACGACCCCGTCCGGGTGGAGTCCGACGGTGAACACGATCGGCCCACTCCCGTCGCGCGCCGTGCCGGGCGCGTACGCCGGCGAATAGGTGCGGGTGTGCCGCACTCCGTCGACCGTGATCGACAGGGGAATGTGATTGCCCGGTTCGAACGGGACGGGACGCGCCGGGGTGACGGTGAAGGTCACCGAGCCCGTCGCGGTTCGGTCCACGTGTGTAACCCGGGCCCGGGTGACGGCAGTTGCGAGAAGGGGATCGACCAGTTCGAGATAGCGGTCGGGGTGGTGGGGGCTCGAGAGGGTCCCCAAGGCGCCGACGAGCACTTTTCGTGCGAGCATCCGCGCGTTGTCGATCTGGGGGAGGTGGCGCGCAATCATAGGTGCCTGCCTTCCGAAGGGATCGGATTCCAGTGCACATCCGTGCACTGAACCAAGTGTGGCAGGTCGCTCCTCCCCTGTGTCAACCAATTTGTGACCGCGGTTACACCCGATGCCCGCTCCAGCCGCCCCGCCGCCTACACTCGACACGTGTCCGCAGCACCCGCCCCGTCGTCGACGACCCGAGCACAACGCAAAGAGCGCACCCGCCAGGCGCTTCTCGATGCGGCGCTCGAACTGTCCTCCGACCGGGGACTGGCCGGAGTGAGCCTGCGCGAGGTCGCACGACAGGCGGGGATCGTGCCGACCGCGTTCTACCGGCACTTCGCGTCCATGGAGGAACTCGGCGTCACCCTCACCGCCGATACGATGCGCGTACTGCGACGCCTGCTGCGCGACGCCCGCCGCTCCCCCGGTCCCGCGACGGCTCGCGAGTCGCTCCGCATCCTGGTGCGCGAAGTGCGGGAGCACGAACCCGCCTTCCGCTTCATTGCGCGCGAGCGTCACGGCGGCCAACCGGAAGTCGCGCGGACCGTCACGACCGAACTGCGCCTGCTCGCCGGCGAACTGGCCGCCGACCTTGCCCGCACACCCGGGCTCGAACGATGGCCGTTCGACGACCTCGAGATGGCGGCCGACCTGCTGGTCACCGCGATGCTCGACGTCGTGCTGGAACTGCTGTCGGTGCCACGGCCCGGCAGCCCCGAGGAAGCAGAAGTGATCACCCGCGCGGAGAAACAGATGCGGCTGATTCTGCTCGGCATGGCCACCTGGAAGCCGACGCACGACTGACACGATCTCCGTACGGTGGACGTCATGAGCGGAAACGCCGAAACGACACTGGGCGATCTGACCTTCGATGTCCGCGTGGCGGGCCCGGCCGACGGCCCACCGGTCGTGCTGCTGCACGGATTTCCCGAAACCGCCCGGAGTTGGACGTCCGTGGCACGCCTGCTCGTGCGCGACGGATTCCGGGTGATCGCACCCGATCAGCGCGGCTACTCTCCCGGAGCACGGCCCGAGGGTGTCCAGCACTACCAACTACCCGCCCTCGCCGGGGACGTCGTCGGACTGCTCGACGATTTCGGGATCGAGCAGGCACACCTGGTGGGACACGACTGGGGCGCTGCGGTGGCCTGGCAGACCGCGGCGCACCACCCCGACCGCGTCTCCACCCTCACCGGGTTCTCGATGCCCCATCCGGCGGCGTACGGCTGGGCACTCCACGAGGACGACGACCAGCGCGAGCGCTCGTCGTACATCCGGCTGCTGCGCATGGAGGGCAAGGCCGAATCCGTGCTGCTCGAAGACGATGCCCGGCGGCTGCGGGCGATGTTCGATCCGAGCGTCGACCCCGAGTCGATCGACGACTACGTTCGGACCCTGTCCCGTCCGGGCGCACTCACCGCCGCCCTGAACTGGTATCGCGCCATGACACGCGACCTGGAGTCGACTTCCGCGGCGCAGGTACCCACCACGTTCGTCTGGAGCACCGGCGACTCCGCGATCGGATCCGCCGCCGCGGAACGGTGTGGCGACTTCGTGGACGCGGATTACGAGTTCGTCGTCCTCCCCGATGTCTCGCACTGGATTCCGGAACAGGCCCCCGATGCCGCCGCAGAGGCCATCCGGCGGCGTGCAACCGCCGCTCCCGGGAGTTGAGCGCCCGACCGGACCCCTCAGCCGAACCGATCAGCGATAGTTGGGGTTGTTGAACTCCGGGATCTCGATGCTGATGGGCCGCAATTCGGACATGTAGAGCAGCACGAACTGGCGCAGCAACTCGTCGAACGTCCAATATACCTCCGGTGCGAGGGGCAGCGGGAGAAGCCCTTCGCGCACCGCGACGAACGGCCCCCACGCGACGTCGAGGAGGGTGCCCCACACCGGTTCACGGGGAATGCGGAGCCACTCGGCGATTTCGTCACCGAGCATGAAACGCGTGAGAGCACCCAGAATCGGCCGGCTGAGCAGCGTGAAGTCGAGACCCGCACCGAGGTCCAGAAGGATGTCGGCGAGCTTGATGCCCTCGGGCGTCGGAGCGAGAATCGGATCGAGCACTTCCACGGCCTGGCTCTCGGCCTGATCCCACGTGGCCGGGATGTACTGGTCTTCGACCCCGAGCATGTGCGCGCTGATCTGCCACGAGTGCAGGAATCCCTCCGATTCGGCCGCGTCGATCGGCACCTTCCACGCCTTCAATGTCCGCATCACGGTGGTGGGCAGGCTGTGCCAGGTCACCATCAGGTCGTGCTGACTGATGGGGACGTCCTCCGGCGCGGCGTGCTCCCAGTGCGGGGACTGCGGAAGCAGATGACGCACCGCCGCGTGGACGAGCCTGGTCTTGACGGCTGTCACGGTCATCTCGCCGTCGGGCTGGTAGGCGTTCCGGGAACCGATGTCGTAGCCCAGCTTTGCCGTTTTGGAGATGCGGCGCTTCATGTTCGCGCCGCCTTTGGAGTAGTAGACCGCCAGCGCTTCCTTGGGGATGACCGTGCTCATCATGCCGCTCGCGAAGCCGTAGAGAACTCCCAGGTAGAGTCCACGTTTCTCGTTGAAGCGCACCGCCGTCTGCAATTTGGCCGGATCGGCCCAGTCGGGTAGCTGCCGCGCCTTTTCCATGAAGTCGCGAAGGTCTGCCGGAAGGCCGTCGGGCAGCGGCTGACCGTTCTTCGTCCAGGTCCTGAGCAGTTCGTTGACCCGCGGCACATCGCCCCGGTCGAGCAACGACGCCACCAGCTGATCCGCCTCGGCGTCCCACACCGTCCTCGGATCGGCACCGCTTCCCGTGCCGGGTATGGACCCGGCCGGCGACCACTTCCACGGCCGCGCCTGCGCGGGCGCTGCAAGCGCGAACGCTCCCAGCGCGCCCAGCGCTCCCCCCAGTTCCAGCACCCTCCGTCTGCTGAGTTCTTCCATCGATATCCTCCGCCACCATGGGATGATGCAATGAAACAAATATTGTGTCTCTGTATCATCAGAGCACACTCTCGCTGCTCGGGCGGCGTTTTCCCGCGCTTCCCGTCACGTGTGTGACACGTGACGAGAGCAGTGCGGCACAGGGGCACGCAGTAGACTCGGCATCCCAGGAGGACACGTGGACCAAGCGCCGCTCGTCAGCAGTACGACGCCGGAATCGGCGTCGCTGCTCGATCGCGCCTATCACGACGCGATCGAGCAACCCGGTGACGACGACCGCACCCGGACCCGCCTCCTCGACGCCGCATACGAGCAGTTCTGCCGGCTCGGGATCCAGCGCTCCTCGATGGAGGACATCGCGCGACGCGCCCAGTTGTCACGGATCACGCTGTACCGGAAGTTCGAGTCGAAAGACGCCCTGGTCGATCAGGTCGTCCTTCGCGAGATCCGCCGCTATTTCACGCAGTTCCTCGACGACATCGCCCGCGCCGACACCGTGGCGGACCGCGTCGTGGCCGGATTCGTCAGTTCCCTCCGCACCGTGCGGACCAATCCCCTGATCGGCGGTCTCCTCGACGCGGAACCCACGGTGCTCGCCGGTTCCGTGGTGGGCAACGGCGAGGAGATGCTCGCCACCGTGCGAGCATTCGTCGCGGGTCAGCTCCGGCGCGAGCAGCAGGCCGGCAACGTGTCACATGACCTGGAGACCGACCTGGTCGCCGAGATGATGGTGCGGGTCTCCGCGTCGTTCCTCACGTTCCCGAGCCGTCTCGTCGACCTCGACGACGACACCCAACTCGCCGCGATCGCACGACGATTCCTCGTGCCGATGCTCGACCCACACCGCTAGGCCGCACCGATCGGGTGCGGGTTTTCGCTACCGGGTTTCGGGAGCGCGGACCGCGAGAAGCGCAGCGAGACCCACTGCAAGCACGAGCAATAGCCCGACGATGCCGGCACGGTCGGCGGCGAACCACCACGCGAAGAACCCGAACAGGGTCGGCGCGAGGAACGAGACCGCACGGCCGGTGGTCGCGTAGAGGCCGAACATCTGCCCTTCCCTCCCGGGCGGGGTGAGCCGGACCAGGAACGTACGGGCCGACGACTGCGCCGGACCGACGAACAGGCACAGTACGAGCCCGAAGATCCAGAACATGGTCGGGCCCGACACCATCAGCAGCACCGTTCCGGTCACGATCATCGCGACCAGCGAGCCCACGATCACCGTTTTGGGACCCCATCGGTCGTCGACACGGCCCGCTGCGAGAGCACCGAGCGCCGAGACGACGTTGGCCGCGACACCGAAGAGCAACACGTCCGCCGCGCTGATGCCGTACACGTTGACGGCCAGCACCGCGCCGAAGGTGAACACACCCGCAAGACCGTCGCGAAACAGCGCGGACGCCCCCAGGTACCAGATCGTGCGGCGGTCGACCTGCCACAGTTCACGCAGATCCCGCCAGAGCACGCGATAGGACTCGACGACGCCGACACGACGCACCTCGTCGCCACGTTCGACGGGCTTCTCCGGCACCGCGAACAGCACCGGTAATGCGAACAGCGCGAACCACACTGCCGCCAGCAACGCCACGAGCCGGATGTTGGCGCCCCCGTCTGTCGAGACACCGAACAGACCACGTACGTCTCCGTCACCGGCGATGAAGCCGGCATAACACACCAGCAACAACACGATGCCGCCGAAATACCCCATGGCCCAACCGAACCCGGACACACGTCCGAGGTTGTCCTCCGTGGAGACCTGCCGGAGCATCGCGTTGTACGGCACCTGCGCAAGCTCGGCAGCCACGGATGCGGCGCCGAGCAGCACGAGACCGAGCCAGAGATAGGTGTAGTCGTCGCGCACGAAGTACATGCCTGCCATCGCCACGACCGTCAGCGCAGTCAGTATCGCCAGCGAGCGTTTCCGCCGTCCCGCCGCGTCCGACCTCTGACCGAAGATCGGTGCGGTGACGGCGATCAGCGCACCCGAGATCCCCAGTGCCCATCCGAGCCACGAGGTCGCCGACACGCTGCCGGGCAGGTCGTCGCCCACTGCGTCGGTCAGGTAGACCGAGAAGACGAAGGTGAGGATCACCGCGTGGAACGCCGACGATCCCCAGTCCCACAGACCCCACGCGAAGACCTGCTTGTTCGTCGCGGCACCCCCGGCTCCGGCCGGGACGTGCGTGTGTGCGCTCATGGTCCGCAGCCTAAGCCGCGGGGCGTCCGGCATGCCCGCACCGGCGCCGCGAGTCGTGCGGGCCGACGCCGCAGTCCTGCCCGGCCCGAACCCCGCTAGGCTGACCCACCGTGACTCTGCCGAATCCCCATCCCGATGCCCGCGCCGTCGTCACCGGAGCCTCTTCCGGTATCGGCGAAGCACTCGCCACCGAACTCGCCTCCCGGGGACATTCCCTCATCCTGGTCGCACGACGCGGCGAGGTCATGGAATCGCTCGCCGAGACGCTGCGCACGAAGCACGGCGTCGCCGTGGAGGTGCGGGCGTGCGATCTGTCCGACCGCGACGCGCGCGCAGTCCTCGTCGACGAACTCGGTGCCCGGCGCATCAGCATCCTGTGCAACAACGCCGGCATCGCCACGTTCGGCGCCGTTGCCGAACTCGACCCCGCCTACGAGCGCGCGCAGGTCGAACTGAACGCCGTCGCCGTCCACGACCTCACTCTCGCGGTGCTCCCGCAGATGGTCGAGCGCAACTCCGGCGCGATTCTGATGGTCGGTTCTGCCGCCGGCAACATGCCGATCCCGCACAACGCGACCTACGCCGCGACGAAGGCGTTCGTCAACACGTTCTCCGAGTCGCTGCGCGGCGAACTCAAGGGCACCGGCGTGCACATCACGCTGCTCGCTCCCGGTCCGGTGCGCACCGAGGAACCGGACCCGGCGGAAGCATCGATCGTCGACAAACTGGTGCCGGACTTCCTGTGGATCTCGAGCGCCCACACCGCCAAGGTGTCGCTCGATGCGCTGGCCGCCAACCGGATGCGCATCGTGCCCGGGGTGATCAGCAAGGCGATGTCGGCGGCAGGACAGTTCGCCCCGCGGTCGGTGTCGGCGCCCATCGCCGGTGCCTTCTACCGCAAACTCGGCTCCGACTAGCGTCGGCGGCGGCGTCCGGTTCCGAAGATGCTGCGGCCGATCTCCCGGCCCGCCGCGGACGCCGCCGACCGCAGGAAGCTGTTGACCGCCGGGCTCCCGAGTGCCCGTTCGACGATCGACGGGTCGTCGTCGCGTTCGGGCTCCGGCAGGACTTCTTTCGCCCCGCTCGGCAAGGGCGAAGTCTCGAACTCCGGATCGACGTCGGGTGCCCCGCCCACCGATGCAGACAGCTTCTCGTATGCCGACTCGCGGTCGATCGTGCGTCCGTACTTGCCGTAGAGCGGCCCGGACTGCGCGGCTGCCATGATCGCGTTCTCCCCGACCGACCCCATCAGGGAACGAGGCGGCCGCATGCGTGTCCACGCGACCGGAGTGGGTGCGCCCGTCTCCGACAGGACCGTCACGACGGCTTCGCCGATCCCGAGCGACGTCAACGCTTCACCGAGGTCGTACACGTCGGTCGCCGGATACGTGCGGACGATCTTGTCGAGTGCTGTCCGGTCCTCGGCGGTGAACGCGCGCACCGCATGCTGGATGCGTGCGCCGAGTTGCGACAGCACCGGTTGGGGCACATCACCGGGCAACTGGGTGCAGAAGATCACACCCACGCCCTTGGAGCGGATCAGCTTGACGGTCTGTTCTACCTGCCGCAGGAACGCCTTGGAGGCATCGGTGAACAGCAGATGCGCTTCGTCGAAGACGAACACCAACTTCGGCTTGTCGAGGTCGCCCACTTCCGGCAGCGCCTGGAACAGGTCGGCGAGCAGCCACATCAAAAACGTCGAGAACAGTGCGGGCTGGGTCGCGCTTCGCCCGAACTCGAAGAGGTTGATCACACCCTGCCCGTCGACGAGCCGGAGCAGATCCTCGGTCTCGAGTTCCGGCTCCCCGAAGAACGTGTCGCCACCGGCATGCTCGAGATTGACGAGCGCGCGCAGGATCACCCCGGCCGTCGCCTTCGACACACCCCCGATGCTCTGCAGGTCGGCTTTCCCCTCGGCACTCGTCAGATGCCTGATGACCTCGCTCAAATCCTTCAGATCGAGGAGAGCGAGCCCCCGCTGGTCGGCCCAGTGGAAGATCAGGCCGAGGGTGGATTCCTGAGTTGCGTTGAGCTCGAGGACCTTGCTCAGCAGGATGGGGCCGAACGAGGTGACGGTCGCGCGCACCGGAATGGCCGGGCCATCGGTGCCCAGCGAATAGAACTGCACCGGAAAGCCGTGTGGCTCCCACGACTCGTCGCCCGTGTCGATCGCACGGGCCACGATCTTCTCCGCGACCTCACCTTCCCCGGCCAGACCCGAAAGATCACCTTTGACATCGGCCATCACCACGGGCACACCGGCGGACGACAACTGTTCGGCAATCAGTTGCAGTGTCGCGGTCTTGCCGGTGCCGGTGGCACCTGCGACGAGTCCGTGCCGGTTCATCGTGGCGAGAGGGATGCGCACCTGTGCCGACGGATGGACCACGCCGTCGACCACGACGGCGCCGAGTTCGAGTGCGGGACCGGTCACCGCGTAGCCGGCCGCGATCTGCGCGGCGGCGTCCGCCGACCGGGACGCGGGATCCTCGGAGAGCTCTGCTCGATCCGGCATACGGATGCTCCTTCGGCTGTGCACGTGGTGACTGCCTTGCCACAGCCGACCTTAATCGGTCCGGCGTCTGACTACGCTGTATCTCGTGCAGGACAAACTCGTATGGATCGATTGTGAAATGACCGGGCTACGGCTCGACAGCGACAAGCTGATCGAGATCGCGGCGCTGGTAACGGACAGTGAACTCAACGTGCTCGGCGAAGGTGTGGACATCGTCATCCATGCCGACGACGAGGCACTCGCGGCGATGCCCGAGGTCGTGCAGCAGATGCACGCGCGCTCGGGGCTCACCGAGGAAGTCCGCCGCTCGACGGTGGGGCTCGCGGAAGCCGAGAAACTGGTCCTCGACTACATCCGCGAACACGTCGGTGAGGCGGGCACGGCACCGCTGGCAGGCAACTCCATCGGCACCGACCGGCGGTTCATCACCCGCGACATGCCCGAACTCGACAAGTACCTCCACTACCGGATGGTGGATGTCAGCTCGATCAAGGAGTTGTGCCGCCGCTGGTATCCGCGGATCTACTTCGGTCAGCCGGAGAAGGGCCTGTCGCATCGCGCGCTCGCCGACATCAAAGAATCGATCCGCGAGCTGCGCTACTACCGGCGCACCGCCTTCGTGCCCGAGCCCGGCCCGTCCCCGGAGGACATCGCCGCCGTCGTAGAGGACTTGGGACCGGCCTGACCTGCCGATTCGTCGTTTTCGGCAAAGTCACGCTAGTATCTCTACCGCAGGCGCAAGCGGCCCCGGCCACATGCGAATGCGATGGTGAGTGTAGTTCAGTTGGTAGAGCACCAGGTTGTGATCCTGGCTGTCGCGGGTTCGAGTCCCGTCACTCACCCAAAAGAAGGCCCCCGACCGGCGATCCCGGTCGGGGGCCTTTTCCGTTGTCGTCGTGATCCGCTGTCTTCGTAATGCGTCTCCCTGCGTTACCCATCCGCACCCGGAGCAGGGCGTCGCCCCGGGTGCGGCCGAGACTCTCAGGTTTCGGCGTTACCTGCCTTCCAGGTCGACCACGGGATATTCCAGTCGCCGAGTCCTTCGACGCCCTCCAGGATTCCGCCGACGGTGTTACGGACGATGACGATGTCGCCGCGCTTGGTGTTGTCGAAGATCCACTTGGCGTTCGCGGGACTCAGGTTCAGACATCCATGACTGACGTTGCGCACGCCCTGATCACCGATCGACCACGGCGCCGAATGGAAGAAGATGCCGCTGTAGGACATGCGGGTCGCCCAGTCCACCGGCGTGCGGTACCCCTCCGGCGCATCCGCCGGGACACCGTAGGTAGAAGAGTCCATCACCAGGTGCTCGAAGCGGTCACCGATCGTGTACACCCCGTTGGGGGTGGGAGTGGCGTCCTTGCCGAACGAAGTCGGCATCGTCATGACGTCCGCGCCGTTACGATTGACCGTGACCTGCTTGGTGTTGTCGTCGGCCGTGATGACCACAGCATCACCGATCGTGAACGTGGAACGGACGTCGTCCTGACCGAACAGACCGTCGCCGAGGTCCTTGCCGTAGACGTCCACGTCCACCGTGACGGTCGTGCCCGGCGTCCAGTACTGCTCGGGACGCCAGCGCACCTCCCGGTTGCTGAGCCAGTAGAACGCGCCCTCGACCGGCGGGTCGGTGACCACCTTGATCGCTTCCTCGGCCGCGCGGCGGTCGGGGATGTTCTCGTCGAACTGCACGGCGACCGGCTGCCCGATACCGACCACGGCGCCGTCTCCCGGCATCACGTACGGCTGGGTGAGATTGCCGGGCGCAGATGTCGTGAAGGTCACGGTGGACGTAGCCGACCCGCCGAGGCCGTAGGCGACGGCCTCGAGTGTGTACTCCCGGTTGTAACCGAGCAGTTCGGTGTTGACCCAGCCGAGACCGTCGGACGCCACTTCACCCTTCACAGCTTCCCCCGCGGGGTTGACGAGGGCGACGGATTCGAGCTTTCCGTTGACCACGGAGACCGTCACAGGATCGACCGGGGAGAACCCGATGCCACCGTCGGCGACGCTGGAGGAGACCGTCGGCTTGATGAGGGCGGCAAGGGGATTCGAGTCGATCGGCACCTCATCCGCGCCGGTCCCCGTCCCACCCGAGCATGCGGCGACGAATGCCATGACAGCGACGAGCAACACCCCGAGCATCGCCCCGGCACTTCGCCGCCGAGGATGCGTCACACTTCCAGCCTTCACTGCCATTCTCCGATTCCGCCCCTCCCCACAAGGCACCGAAATTGCACGTCATACGTTGTATTCAGATGATGCCAGGAGGCGATCCGTCCGGATGGAGGACTCCCCCCGTAGCGATAACGTTCCGATGACAATCGCGCCCCAGGCCGCCCTCGTTACAAGCCCCATCGCCGGAAATCGCTCTGACCAGCCGATTTGGTGCGATAGTCGAAGGTGTGTAATCTTCTTTTCGTCGCCGGGACAACGGAACGGAGACACCAGCCAAGCGCCATTAGCTCAATTGGCAGAGCAGCTGACTCTTAATCAGCGGGTTCGGGGTTCGAGTCCCTGATGGCGCACCACAGAAGTCCCCTTCCAGCATCCGCTGGGAGGGGACTTCTTCGTTTCGGCGACGCGAGTCTGTGATCCGTCCCCAACGTCCCCTCGCCGAAAGCTCTTCACCACTCTTCTCGGAGCACCACTCCCCGAAACGCCCTGTGCCCGCGCCGGTCGGCGCGGGCACAGGGTGCAGACGGGTTGTGTCAGCGCAGAATCTTGCGCAGCACCAGCAGCCCGACCACGGCGCCGGCTGCCACCAGCGCGTACTTCTTCACCGCCGGCTGATTGAGCTTCGCGGCGACGGTCTGCTTCGTGTGCGCCACCAGATTCCTCGGGTTGGCACGAACGGTCAGTTCGTCCAGTGTGCTCGCGAGCTGGTTCCGGGCCTTTTCGATCTCCCGCTCGATGTCCTCGGTGTCCCTACCCACGTGATCCTCCAGAAGGTCGCTGCAGTGTGCTGCGACCACGGTAATGGACGATCGGTCTACTACTGTCGCGGACATGACCGAAAACAACAGACTCGTCCCCGGCGACCCCGCTCCCGACTTCACTCTCCCGGACGCCGACGGCACCGAGGTCTCGCTGTCCGACTACCGCGGACGCAAGGTGATCGTCTACTTCTACCCCGCCGCGAGCACGCCGGGCTGCACGAAGCAGGCTTGCGACTTCCGTGACAGTCTCGCCGAACTCGGCGATGCCGGGCTGGACGTGATCGGGATCTCGCCCGACAAGCCGGCCAAGCTCGCCAAGTTCCGGGACAACGAGGGACTCACCTTCCCGCTGCTGTCCGACCCCGACAAGGCAGTGCTCACCGCGTGGGGCGCGTTCGGCGAGAAGAAGATGTACGGCAAGACCGTGACCGGGGTGATCCGATCGACGTTCGTGGTCGATCCGGACGGCAAGATCGAGGTCGCCCAGTACAACGTGCGTGCGACCGGCCACGTCGCGAAGCTGCGGCGCGACCTCTCCGTCTAGCCGGACGCCCGAGCCGACGAGACTCCAGAGCTAGCCGGACGCGAGAGTACGCAGCACGAGCGCTTCGGCGACCGCAAGATTCTCGATCTCCGACGGGTCGACGCTCTCGTTCGGCGCGTGGATGACGCAGCGCGGTTCCTCGACGCCGATGAGAGCGATCTCCGCCCCCGGGACCGCACGTTGCAGCGCAGTGCACAGCGGGATCGAGCCGCCTTGCCCTGCCGTGCCGACCTCGCGGCCGTATGCGGTCTCCAGGGCGCCGCGCAGGGCGGCGTAACCCGGTCCTTCGGTCGCGGCAGAAAACGGTTCGCCGACGACTTCGCGTTCGACTCGCATATGGGCACCCCACGGTACGTGCGCTTCCAGGTGGGCGACGAGTGCGTCCTGCGCGGTCACCGCGTCGACTCCCGGCGGTACCCGGAGATTCAGGCGCGCCGACGCGCGTGGCACGATCGCAGCCGCCGATCCGACAACGGGCGGTGCGTCGATACCGAGAACGGTGAGCGCGGGCCGCGCCCAGACGGCGTCGGCCACGGTTGCGGAAGTCGGCAGCGATACACCGTCGAGCACTCCGGCGTCGGCCCGGAAGCGCTCCTCCGGGTACGGCACGCCGTCCCACGTGGCGGTGGCGTCGAGTCCGTCGACCACGGTGTTCCCGTCCTCGTCGCGCAGGGTGCCGAGCAGTCGCACCAGCGCGGCCAGCGCATCCGGGGCGCCTCCGCCGTACATCCCGGAGTGGACCGGCCCCGCGAGGGTTTCGAGGTGCACGACGACATTCGCCGTTCCGCGCAACGTGGTGGTGAGAGTGGGCCGGCCCACCTCCGTATTGCCGCTGTCGGCGATCACGATGAGATCGGCGGCGAACAGTTCGGGTCGCTCGGCGACAAGGCGTTCGAGGCCCTCACCGCCCATCTCCTCCGACCCCTCGATCACGATCCGCACGCCGACGGGCAGTGAACCGTCCGCCCGCAATGCGCGCAGGGCGAGCAGATGCATCACGATGTTGCCCTTGCAGTCCGCGGCGCCCCGCCCGTACCAGCGGCCGTCGCGTTCGGTGAGGACGAAAGGCGGGCTTTCCCATTTCGATTCGTCGCCGGGGGGCTGGACGTCGTAGTGGCTGTACAGCAGGACGGTGGGAGCACCCGGCGGTGCGGGGGTGTGGCCGACCACGGCAAGTGACCCGTCGACGGTCTCGACAAGCTCGATCTGCTCGATGCCGGCATCGGCGAATGCATCTCGTACCCATCGGGCTGCCGCGACACATTCTTCGGCAGGGTACTGCCGCGGGTCGGCAACCGAACGGAACGCGACGAGCGTTTCGAGTTCACCTCGGGCTACGGACATCGATCCCCGCACCCGGTCGCGTATCTGCTGGACGGTGTCTTCGTTGCTCATCGCTTCTCCTCGGTTGGCCGGATGTGGACCGTCGATGTCGTCGGCAACCCGATCCGAGCCGATGACCGGAGTCGTAACTCTCGATCCGGCGAGCTCACACGGGAACGTGCCCGGCTCGTCAGGCGAGCGGAACACTCGGAGCCACAAGCACTTTCACTCCTTCATCTCTGCACGGATCACCGTCGTCGACCGGCCGCGGCTGCGGCATCGCCGGCCGAGGCTACGGCAGGGCATCGTCTCGGTCCCCGGTCCGGATCGATCGGTCGCCTGCCGCAATCCTAGGACGACGCGCCCGGTGCACGTGGGTGTACGTCCGAGCCGTGAGCTGAGCGGACCTGGTTTACAGGCCCGGAGCATCCGGGCAGCGCAACCCGAGTTATCGGCACTCACGTACACAGCAAGTACTCGGCATTCCAGTGCGCTACGGCTAGCCTGGGCGAGTGGAGTCAGCATCGAACAGCCGCCGTACCCCGCGCCGGATCGATCCGGCGCTCGAGGTTCAGACGGAACCGCAGGAGCTGGTACCTCGTCGACGCCCCACCCAGGAACGGAGCCGCCGCAAGTTCGACGCGCTGCTCGCCGCGTCCCGGGAACTGCTCACCGAGGTGGGGTTCGAGTCGTTCACCTGCGAAGAGGTCGCTGCCCGCGCCGATGTCCCGATCGGCACGCTGTACCAGTTCTTCGCCAACAAGTACGTGATCGTGTGCGAGCTCAACCGTCAGGATCTCGTCGGCGTCCAGGAGGAACTCGCCAAGTTCAACGGCGAGATCCCGTCCGTCGACTGGTTGCGCTTTCTCAACAGCTTCGTCGACCACATGGCCGGGTTGTGGGCCACCGATCCCTCACGGCGCGAGGTCTGGCTCGCGATGCAGTCCACGCCGTCGACCCGGGCCACCGGCGCGATCCACGAGAGGGAATTCGCCGAGCAGGTTGCGCGGATGCTCGCGCCCCTCACGCCCGACACTCCCCGCCCGCGCCGCAAACTCATGGCCGAGGTGCTCGTCCACGTCGTGTACTCGATGCTGAACTTCTCCGTGCAGGACGACCAGACCCACGCCGAGGCGGTGGCCGAACTCAAACGCATCATGGTCGCGTATCTGCAGGTAGCCGAGCGTGATTCACGAACCCAAGCGGCGAAGCGCAAACGACGTGAGGAGTCCGAACGCTCCCGGGATCCCCAGCATGCCGGCGCGCACCGCGCGGAGCCCACCTCTCCCCGGCAGCCCTGACCCGCGAACCTCACAGCTTTTCGCCGTCCACCGAATCGAGCACCACGAACGCGCCGGCCATGTCGCCGTCGTGGGTCAGCGATACGTGGATCCGCATTCCCCCCAGGTGCTCTGCCACCTCCCGATGCAAGCGGATGCTCGGCCGGCCCCAGGCATCGGAGATCACCTCGATCTGCTGATGGATGGTCTCGGGCAGCACCGGCGGGCGGCCGAACAGTGCGGCCGACCACGCCTTGATCACCGCTTCTTTCGCCGCCCACCGGGCCGCGAAATGCCGGGCCGGATCGGAGCTGCGGGTATTCGCATCACGGCGCTCCCCCGGTGTGAAGCTCGCCAGCATCGTCGTGCCGCAACGGCCCAACTGCTCCGCGAACTCGGGAACCGACACGAGGTCGAACCCGATACCCGCAACTCCCATCCTGCTGTACCCGTCCCTCCGGTTGCCTGACGCTACTTGCAGCCGGGCAGGCCCGAGCGGTACACGTCGTCGTCGCCGAGCCGTGCATTCGCGTCGAGCAGCACGTCCGCCTCGAGCTGCCGGGCAGAGCCCGCCGGCACCGCGTCGCCACCGAACCGGCGATCGGCCGGCCGCTGGTACAGGGCTGCGCCGCCGGTCATGGCCGCGGCCAGACGCCGCTTACCCGTCACCGTCCGGGCGGTTGCCGCGGCCCGGTACTCCTCGCGCCGCTCCGCGGGGATCGCTTCGACGAACGCCTGCGGGTGCACCACCGCGATCAGCCCGGACACGTGCCCGAACCCGAGGCTGGTCAGCAGACCGGCCTTGAGCGCGTACTGCTCACCGAAACGCAGCGGGGTGCGCGCCCACACGAGGTGCTCGAACTCGGCCATCTTGTCGTCCACACAATCCAGGCTGCGATTGGGCGGAACGACGCCTTGGGTCAGCACCTGGCACAGCCCGACGAGCTGGAACGCCGCCGCGCCGCCCTTCGCGTGCCCGGTCAGCGACTTCTGCGACACCACGAACATCGGATTGCCGTCGCTGCGGCCGAGCGCCGCCGCGAGCCGCTCGTGCAATTCCGCCTCGTTCGGGTCGTTCGCGGCAGTCGACGTGTCGTGCTTGGAGATGACGGCGATGTCGTCGGCGGTCACGCCGAGCTTGCGCAGTTCCTTTGCCAATCCCGATTCCAGGCCACCGCGACCTGCGCCGAGCGCACCGATTCCCGGAGCCGGGATCGAGGTGTGCACGCCGTCGGCGAACGAACCGGCCCACGCGACGACGCCGAGTACGGGCAGTCCCATATCGAGTGCGACATCACCGGAGGCGAGGAGGACGGTGCCACCGCCGGCCGACTCGACGAACCCACCGCGACGACGGTCGTTGGCCCGCGAGAAGCGGCGGTCGTCGATGCCCTTCGCACGCATGTCGTCCGACTTCGCGGTCGCCGACATGTCACCGAAGCCGATGATGCCCTCGATGCCGAGGTCGTCGAAGCCACCCGCGACCACCAGCTTCGCCTTGCCCAGCTTGATCTTGTCGACACCCTCCTCGACGGACACCGCGGCAGTCGCACAGGCGGCGACCGGGTGCACCATCGCGCCGTACCCGCCCACATAGGACTGCACGACGTGCGCGGCGATGACGTTCGGCAGGGCTTCCTGCAGGATGTCGTTCGCGCGGGACTCCCCGAGCAGCGTGTCGATGTAGAGCGAGCGCATCGACGTCATGCCACCCATACCGGTTCCCTGCGTGTTGGCGACCAGCGAGGGATGCACCCACCGGAGCAGCTCCGACGGGGTGAAACCGCCGGTGAGAAACGCATCGACCGTCGTGACGATGTTCCACAGACCCACCCGGTCCACCGAGTCCGCCATGTCCGCCGGGATGCCCCACTTGGTGACGTCGAAGCCGGTGGGGATCTGGCCGCCGACCGTACGGGTCAGCTTCGCCTTCCGCGGCACCCGGATCTCGGTTCCGGCCTTGCGGGTGACGGTCCAGTCGCCCGACTCGGAATCCACCGACGCAGTCGTGTTCTCCGGATCGGAATCGACGAAGGCGCGAGCCTCCGCTTCCGAGCCCACCACGAAGGAGAGATCCTTGTCGAGGAACACCGAGGTCAGCAGCGGTGCGGTGTTGTCGGTCATCGCGCCGTCGTCGACATAGCGCCGGATACCGGAGCGTTCGACGACGGTGTCGTGGTAGCGGTCGGCGATCTCCGATTCCGGCACCAGCTCGCCGGTTTCGGCGTCGTAGAAGCCGGGCTCGGGCTCGTTCTCCCACACGACGAGGCCGGTGACCCACGCCAGCTCGAGTACGCCGGCTGCCGACAGTTCCTCGTCGACCTCCATCTCGAAGCGGGTGCGTGCCGAACCGTACGGGCCGAGCTCACCGGCACCGACGATGACGACCATGTCGGCGGGGTCGATGTCGAGGGCGCTCCACTCGGGGGTGGGGACGTCCTCGGCGCGCGGCGCTGCGGGCAGAGCCGCGATCGTCGCATCCCGGTCCTCGTCCGCGTCGTCGGAGGTATCCGCCGCTGCGTCCTGTGCCTGCTTCGCGAGTGCCGGCAGATCGAGATCCGCCTCGGCGAGCCCACCGGTGAGGTCGGCGACGAGCGGTGCCTCCTGTGCGAGCCGCTTGGCCTCGGGCCCGACGAGCTTGCAGAGCTCAGCGGCCATCTCCGTCGGCGACCACGTGCGCACACCCGCGGCCTCGACTGCCTCGACCAGCGGGTCGTTGCCGCCCATCAGGCCCGTCCCGCGAACCCAGCCGATCAGGGCATGGGCCAGGGTGACGCGCTCGGCCCAGGTGCGCTCGGCGCTCCAGCGAGTGACGATCGCATCCAGAGCCGCCTTCGACTCGCCGTAGGCGCCGTCGCCGCCGAACATGCCGCGATTCGGAGAACCCGGAAGCACGACGTGCAGATGTGTGTCGACATCGGTGTCGGATCCGATGGCGGACAGTCCGGCGATCAACCGCTCCACCGACCACAGCAGGACCCGCATCTCCATCTCGGCGCGCGCTCCGGCGTCGGCGAGCGACCCGGCGACACGCGGTGCGGCGAACGGGAACAGCAGCGTCGGGGTGAGGGCGTCCTTGATCAGCTTCTTGGCGCCACCCGCGTTCTCGACGGTTTCGGTGCCGATCCATTCGATGAGAGCGTCAACGTCGGAGTACGACGCCATGTTCGCGGTCACCACCCACAGGGCGGCACCGGTACGGGCGTGCCGGGCGTAGAGGTCCTTGTAGAACCCGAGCCGGGACGAGTCGAGGCGGGAGGTCGTGACGATCACCGTCGCGCCTCCGGCGAGAAGCTGTGCGGCGACGGCGGCACCGATACCGCCCTTGCTCGCCCCGGTGACGACCGCGACCTCGTCGCCGTACTCGGCATCCACTGCTTCCTGGGCGGCCGCAGCGATGCGGCCGTACGTCTCCGCCAGGACGACGCGACCGGCTTCGATGGCCTTGGCTCGCCAGAACGTCGCGTGCGCAGCGACCGTCCTGCCCGACGCCGCGAAGCGCTCGACGTCGATCGGGTCGCCGAGCCAGATGCGGGCGAGATCCTCGCGGGCCGTGGCCCAGCGGTCGTCGATGAGTACAGCCTTACGTGCGTCGAACGCGGGCGCGACCTGCCGCGGCCAGTCCGAACCGAGCTCGGCGGAGACCAGCTCCACGAGTTCGTCGTCGGCCTTGTCCGCAAGTCCGTCCACGTGCTCGGTGAGACCGAGCTGGTCGAGTACCAGTCGAGCGGCGCTCGCCAGGACTCCGTCGCGACCGGTGATCTGCTCGGTGAACTCGCCGAGCGCCGCAGCGTCGACCGTGCCACCGCCACCGCCGCCGGCGGACGGAAGCGAGACCGAGACACCACGTCGCGACCCGACGGACTGAACCGCGGCGTCGATCAGCGCGTCGACGGCACCGGTGTCGGCGAGCGCACCCTGCGCCAGCCCACCGAGGTCCCCGCCCCGAACGGACGTTCCGTCACGACTGCCGAGTGCGACCTCCGCAGTCACGTGCTGGGTCCAGCCTTCCCCGAGGCCCCACACCTTCGTGACGCGATCGGCGACGTATCCCGGACGCTTCCCCGACGGCCCGAAGACCTTTCGCAGATGATCGTTGATCGAATCGGACAGCACGGGCCCGAACGGACGGTACGTGCGGGCGAGCCGGTTCACTGTTCCGGCGAGTGCGCCCATGTCCGCGTCGGCGGCACCGTCGATGGCGCCGAGCGAGAGCTCGGATCCGAGGTCGACGAGCAGCTGATTGCGACGCGAGGACACACCGTCACACAGCGCCTCGATCGTGTCGGCGGGACCGATCTGATCGGGACGCAGCTTCGTCCACAGTGCGATGAGCACCCGGGTGGCATCGGCAGCGCTGAACGCGATGTCGTCGGGCCGTGGGCCACCCGCCGGAGCGGCCGGGGCTGCCGGCGCCGCAGCCGGCGCAGCAGCGGTGGTGGGCGCCTCGGAGACGACGGGCTCGTCGTCCTCGACCGGCGCCGGATCGACATCGGTGGAGTACACGACCGACGCCTCCCGCTCGATGTTGAGCACCTCGACGGGTTCGCCGAAGCGGCCCGGGAGCTTGAGCGTCTGCGACGCGAGATTCGCGACGGTCGGGACCGCGCCGAGGCCGACCTCGACGAATCGCTCCACACCGAGACCACCCTCGGATTCCGGTGTGAACAGCAGATCCTGGGTTTCGATCCAGCGCACCGGCGACGCGAACTGCCATGCCAGCAATTCCGCCAGCACGACGCGGCAGAGCTTGGACCGATCGGCCGACCACGTGTCGAAGTCCGCGAGGATCTCGGCCAGGGGTTCGGACGGGACCAGGTCCGCGATCTCCTGCACGAAGTCGCGACCCAGGTCGAACGGCTTGGGCACCAGGTTCGGGATGTAGCGGCCGAGGAGGATGTCCGGATCGATCTGCTCGGGCAGCAGATGCAGCAGACGCTCACGGAAATCGTCCACGCCGCCGCGCAGCACGGTCGAGTGGAACGGCACATCGATCCCGGGAACCAGGATGAAGGCGCGTTTGCCACCGAACTCGGCGACCTTCCGCTCGATCACCTTTTCGAGAGCATCGAGCCCTGCGACCGTGCCCGCGATCGCGTACTGCGATCCGCGCAGATTGAGATTGACGATCTCGAGGAACTCTCCGGCCTGCTCTGCGACCTCGGCGACGAACGCGTCCAGATCCTCGTCCGCGACACCGAACTGCGACGGACGGATTGCCGCCATGCGATAGTCCGAGCGGCCCTGTGCGTCGCGCGGCACGAGAGCGTGCATCGCCGAGCCGCGCTGGAAGACCACCTCGAGTACTGCCTCGAGGGGCAGTACGCCGGCGACTGCCGCGAGGGCGTTGTATTCGCCGACCGAATGCCCGGCGAGCAGAGCATCCTCGATGAACGCTCCGGCCTCGCGGAGTTCCGCGATCTGCGCGACACCGAGCGTGGCCATGGCGACCTGCGTGAACTGAGTCAGGTGAAGCACGCCGTCAGGGTGCTTGTGGGTGACGCCCTGGGCCTTGAGAACCGTCGGGTTGTCGCGCACGACGGCAAGGATCGAGAAGCCGAGCGCCTTGCGGGTGTGCTTGTCGGCGCGGTCCCAGATTTCGCGAGCGGCCTTGCTGCGGGCGCGGGCGTCGAGGCCCATGCCCGGTCGCTGGATGCCCTGCCCCGGGAACGCGTAGACGGTCTTGGGAGCGGCGATCCGGCCCGTGGCCACCATGACGAGGTCGCCGTCCACCCGGCAGCCGACCTCGACGACCTCGGCGCCGCGGTCGGTGGCGATCCGGTCGACGCGGACGTCGATCTTCGCCCCCGGACGCACCATGCCCAGGAAGCGGGTGGTCCACGCGGTCAGACGGCGGACCGGAAGTTTCGCGTCCGTTTCGGCGGCGGTGACGACCTGCTGAGCAGCGGCCGACAGCCACATGCCGTGCACGATCGGGCTGCCGAGTCCTGCCAGGAGGGCGGCGTTGCCGGACGTGTGGATCGGGTTGTGGTCGCCCGACACCTTCGCGAACGCCGCCATGTCGGTCGGCGCGACGATCACCGCATCCCGGCGCCGGCGACGCGGAGTGTCGGTGGCGTCCTCGCTCAGAGCGCCGCCGGCGCGGACCGGATCGGCGAGTCCGGCGGTGCCGGTGCGGCCGCGGATCGCGAATCGCTCGGTCAGGGTCGCCACGACGTTGTCGCCCGAACCGTCACCGCTGTCTGCGGTGATCACGACGCGGACCTCCACGACCCGGCCGAGGTCGGTGTCGGAAACTCCCGCGACCTCTGCCTTGACCCCGAGGAACGCCGGTTCTGTGGGAAGGCCGTTCTTGACGTCGATGGCGTGGTCGAGGTGAACCAGGTCGAGCATGCCCTCGATGACGGAAAGATCGTCGTCGGTGCGTGCGGCGCCGAGCGAGGCGAAGACCGCCGGCCAGCACGCGCCGACGAGGACGTCGGGCACACCGTTGCCGCTCGGAGTCAGGTTCCCGGGCAGGCCCGAACCCGTCACTCCGGCGTGGTCGGCGATCTTTTCGGGCAGCCAGCCCAAGGTGATCCGGGCGGCGCCCTTCTTGACGGTGGGCAGTTCCTGACCGGCGGCGACACCGAGCAGCGCGGACATCGCGGCGTCCGCGTCGGCGGCACTCACCACCGGAGCGCCACCGGTGCTCACGGAAGCCGGCACGGTGATGCGGATCTCGACGGCCTTGTCGCGGGCGAGCGGAACGCGGAGCCCGACGTGCCGGTCGTCGAGGACGGTCAGGGTGGCGCCCGTCGGCGCGTGTGACACCGCGGACTCCGATTCGGCGGTCCACTCGGTGAGATCACCGAGACGGTGGATCGGGTTACGGGTGAGACGGCCCGCCCAGTGGACGTCCGGTGCGGAGAGCACCGCGTCGAGCACACCGGGTGCGAGGTCGAGGTGACGGCGGGCGATGATCGCCGTCGGTTCCATACCGGCGGAGAGCAACTCGTCGACGGTGGCCTTCTCGAAACGGTCGAGCAACTCGCCGACAGGCTCGTCCACGCGGGTGATTCCCGCAACGGCGACGGTGCCGGGGATCACGCAGACCTGATCGGCGCTGTAGCGCGGGTCGTGAGCCTGCCACAGCGAGTCGGAACGCCACCAGCGGCGCACGTCCCGGTCGATGACGGGAATGAAGTTGACGGGCTTGCCGGGTGTCTTGCACAGCGTCACGAAGAACGGGACGTCGGCGGGGTGGAGCAGAACCTCGTCCGCGTCGGGGTACTGAGCGGTGAGCGCGTGGAGCGCCGCGTAGGGCCGTTCGAGCGTCGCGTCGTCGGCGAACAAGGTGGGGATGGGTCCACGGTCGACCGGGTGCAGGCGAGCTTCGGCGCGCTGCAGCATCTCCCGGAAGCGCTCACGCCACGTCACATCCGTCCACAGGCTCGCGTGCGCTGCGGAGACGGCGTCGGACAGATCTGTGCCGCAATCGAACCCGGCCGCGGCGTCGGTGCCGACGGCGAGCTCGAGATAGCGACGGAGCCACTGCAGGTAGGTCATCGCACCGAGATCGCCGAAGTACGGCTTGGCCGTGACGTCGAGAGCGGCGATGATCTCGGCGCGACGCGCCGCCACGGCCTCGCCGTCACCGGCGACCTCGTCCAGGAGCCGGCCCGTACGCGACGCCGCGTTGTCGATCTCATGGATGTCCGCACCGAGTTGGCTGCGGCCCGACGCCATGCCGCCGGAGGCGGTGCCGGCACCGACCCAGTCGGGCGTGCCGGGCGTGTCGACGAGCAACTGTTTGACCGCCGGTGCGGTGGTGGCTTCGAGAGTGGCCATCGCCGCGGTGCCGACGAGGATGCCGTCGAGGGGCATCGCGGGGAAACCGTGGACTGTCGACCAACGACCGGTCAGGTAGTCGGCCGCCTTCTCGGGCGTGCCGATGCCGCCGCCGACGCACAGCACCAGGTTCGGGCGGGTGCGCAGTTCGGCATACGTGTCGAGCAGCAGGTCGTCGAGGTCCTCCCACGAATGGTGGCCGCCCGCGCGCCCGCCCTCGATGTGGGCGATGACCGGGAAGTTCGGCACTTCGTTCGCGATACGGATCACCGAGCGGATCTGCGCGACCGTGCCCGGCTTGAATGCGATGTGCTCGATCCCCGCGTCGCGCAGGTCGGAGATGATCTGGACCGCGTCGTCGAGTTCCGGGATGCCGGCCGTCACCACGACACCGTCGAACGGCGCACCGGCCGCACGGGCCTTGGGCACCAGGCGCTTACCCCCGACGTGCAGCTTCCACAGGTCGGGGTCGAGGAACATCGAGTTGAACTGCGCTGCGCGTCCGGGCTCGAGCAGCTTCTGCAGGCCGGCGACGTTGTCGGCGAAGATCCGCTCGGTGACCTGTCCGCCACCCGCGAGTTCGGCCCAGTGGCCGGCATTCGCAGCGGCCGCGACGATCTGCGGGTCGACGGTCGTCGGTGTCATTCCCGCGAGCAGGATCGGTGAGCGTCCGGTCAGGCGGGTGAAGGCGGTCTCCACGCCGACGCGGCCGTCCGACAACACGACCGGAGTGGGGGCGAACTCGGTCCACGCGCGCGGCACCTCGGGCTCGGCGCCCGGGGTGAGCAGATTGCGCTGACCGCCACGGGTCGACGCAGCGAGAATTCCGACGCCCCGGCCACGTAGACCCGAGGCGGTCATCCGGGTGACGAGTTCTCCGGGACCCAGGTCGAGGATCCACGAGGCACCGGACTCGACTGCCCGGTCGACCTCCCGGACCCAGTCGACGGGTCGCACGAGAATCGCTTCGGCAAGGACGCGGGCGAGTTCCGCGTCGAGGTCGCACCGGGCAGCCCAGTCGGCAACCTGCTCGACGGCATCGGCGAAGGCGGGGTGGTGGAATCCCACCTCGGCCGACACCGGTTCGAAGGTCGGTGAGAAGACCGCGCCACCACGATGCTTCGACTCGCGTTCGCGGGTCTCGGCGTCAGAGATCTGCTCGCAACGCTGCTGCACGCGCTCGAGCGCCGCCGGCGGACCGGAGAGCACGACGCGACGTCGTGCATTGCGGATAGCGACGACCGCGCTGACGGCGGGGTCCTTGCCGTCGAACAACTCGGCGACGATGGCGCCGAGGCGTTCCGGGTCGGCACCTGCAACGGAGAGCATCGGGGACTTGCCGGCGCGCGCGAGCAGACCGCGACGTCGTCCGACAAGGGTCGCGGCAGCTCCGATGAGCTGTGCGAGCGCGAGGATCTCGGAATCCTTGTTTCCGCGGGCCGACACGGCTTCGACCGCGAGGACTCCGGCGGAGTGACCGATCACGGCGGACGGCGCCACCTCGGTGACGTCGAGACCCTGGTTCGCCAGCGCACGCAGGGCCGCGAACTGAGTCAGGAGCACGCCGGGGAGAGACACGGCGGCGGACGTCAGGACTGCGGCGTCGGGTCCGGCGGGCGCGTCGTCCTCGTCGGCAAGTTCCTGCTCGAGGATCCACGCGACGGGGTCGAAGCCGACCGGCCGCACGACGACGAGATCGGCGGCGACGGGACCGAGGTGCATGGCGGCGGCGTTGACCAGTTCGGTCAGCTCGGGTTCGAGGCCGTTGTCCCGGGTGAGTTCACCGAGCGAGTCGAGCCAGGGTGCGCCCTGACCGCCGAATGCGACGGCGTAGGGCTCACCGGCGAGGAACCTGTCCACGAGTGCCGACCGGGAAGCGGTGGCCGCTCTCTGTTCGCCGGTGCGTCGTGAGGCCTTCGAGTTCCGTCGGTTGTCACCTGGTGTGGTCTCGTCGATCGTCACGCGTGTTTTTCCTCTCCTGAACACCCCTGCGTCGAGGCATTTCCTGTGGGTGCAGCACTGCCTGCGCGGGTTTGTCGCATGGACTCGATGTGCTCTTACGGGCACGCCCAGATTCGCACAGAATCATGAGGACTTCCTCATGTTTTAAGCGCCGCGAGGGCTGCGCAGCCCCGCGACCAGTGAGTTGCCTCACAGCCGACGCCGAATCGAACCGGCGGGTAACCCGAATTGCCGCTGGCCGCGTCATTGCGTGGACGTCCGATAACCCGAGGAACCCTCACGTTTTATCGTTATCGAATCGTTACCATCTTGACGAGAGATCGAACTCGTGCGTCGGGACGAAACCGTGTCGGTCCGTGCCGCTAGCCTCGGCATCAAATCGAACATACGTTCGCAAACAGGGGGTGCACGTGGCACGACCGGCCAAGTACACGAAGGAGCTACTGGAAGAGGCGGTGCGGCAGTCGACCAACGTCGCGGAGGTCATGAGGTACTTCGGACTCAAACCCAACGGCGGGCATCACACCCATCTGGGCCGCAGAATCAAGGCGCTGGGCATCGACACCTCTCACTTCACCGGCAGGCCACGCCTGCCCAGTGGCGGAGCGGGACGACACCATTGGACGGCGATCCTCACCGAACGCCCGCGCGGGGCACCTCGTGTGAAGCCCCATCTGCTTCGGCGTGCCCTCCTCGAGACCGGGCGCGACCACCTCTGCGCGCTCTGCGGGACCGGGCCGATCTGGGCCGGACGGGCTCTGATCTTCCACGTCGATCACATCGACGGGAACCCCAACGACTCCCGCCCCGGCAACGTGCGATTTCTCTGTCCGAACTGCCACAGCCAGACACCGACCTGGGCCGGCAGGCACAGGCTCGGCTACGAGTCGGCAGGTGAAAGGCCGTAACGTATTGTGTCCGTGAAGCGCGAGTGGCGGAATTGGCAGACGCCCGGGTTTTAGGTACCCGTGTCTTCGGACGTGGGGGTTCGAGTCCCCCCTCGCGCACCACGTGAGATCACCCACGGTGCATCGACCGTCTTGGCAGGTCGGTGCACCGCTCGGGTACCGTCGACAGCGTGTCCGAGCATCGACCACCCCGCAGGTTGGCCCTGGTTGTCCTGGTTCTCGTAGCTGCAGCCGGATGCCTGGGGCTCGGCTACTGGCAGTGGATGCGCTTCGAGGAGGTCGGCGGCAACTACCAGAATCTCGGTTACGCATTCCAGTGGCCGGCCTTCGCGTTCTTCTGCGTGTACGCCTACCGCCGCTTCGTCAAACTCGAAGCGGAAGAAGCCGAAGCCGAAGCCACCGGCACCCCGCGCCCGTCGGAATCGACGGAGCCGACGGAGATCCCCGAGGATCTTCTCCCCACGCGTCCCCGCACCGTGGCCGAAGCGCTGGCAGAAGAGGCCGACGATCCTGAGGCACGACAGACCCAGGAGTACAACGAGTACCTCGCGCAGCTGGCGCGGAGGTCCGATAGGAGCGCTCAGTGAGCACCACCCCCGAGCAGGCGCCCGGCAGCAGCACCGCCACGAAGCGCGTGGTCAGCGACGCCGATCGCAAGAAGATCAGTTCCGCCCTGCTGCGTTACCGCGTACTGGCCTACGCCACCGGTATCTGGCTGCTCATCCTCACCGGTGAGATGGTCGCCAAGTACATCATCGGCATCGAGAACGTGCCCGCGTGGATCGCGATCGTGCACGGCTGGGTGTACGCCATCTATCTCGTGCTCACGTTCGACCTGTCGATCAAGGTGCGCTGGCCGCTCGGACGGACCGTCGGCACGCTGCTCGCCGGCACGATCCCGTTCCTGTCGTTCTACGTCGAGCACAAGCGCACCCAGCAGGTGAAGGCGGACTTCGGGGTCTGACCCCCGCTACGACAATCGGGTGGATTCGGTCCGGAGTATTCCGGCCGAATCCACCCGATTCGCGTTCCAGGGCGCTCAGCGCCGCGGCAGGCGTACCACCTGGACGAAGAACTCGTCGATCTGCCGGACCGCCCGAATGAACTGGTCGAGGTCGACCGGCTTGGTCACATACGCGTTGGCATGCAGCTTGTAGCTCCGGAGGATGTCCTCCTCGGCAGCCGACGTGGTGAGCACCACGACGGGGATGTCGGTGAGGTCCGCGTCGGACTTGATCTTCTCGAGGACCTGCCGGCCGTCGTACTTCGGCAGGTTCAGGTCGAGCAGCACCAGATCGGGGCGAGGCGCGCCCTCGTGTGCCCCACGCCGGTAGAGGAAGTCGAGTGCTTCCTCGCCGTCACGCACGACGTGCAGCGTGTTACCGATCTTGTTGTCCTCGAACGCCTCGCGAGTCATCAGCTCGTCGCCGGGATCGTCCTCCACCAGAAGAACGTCGATCGGTTCACCGGGAACAGTCATGCGGATGCTCCTTCCAGAGCCTCGTTTTGTGCAGGCTCCTTGTCACCCACAACGGGAATGGTAAAGCAGAACCTGGCGCCTTCTTTGTACTCGGGGTCGAGCCAGATCTCCCCGCCGTGGTATTCGACGATCTTGCGGCAGATCGCAAGACCGATACCCGTGCCTGTGTATACGTCGCGTCCGTGCAGACGCTGGAAGATTACGAAAACCTTATCGGAGAACTCGGGGGCGATACCTATACCGGTGTCCTGTACGGCGAACCGCCACTCCGCCTTACCGTTCTCGACCACTTGCTCACACTCGATGCGGATCGTGATCGCACGGTCGGGATGGCGGAACTTGATGGCATTGCCCAGCAGGTTCTGCCACAGCATCACGAGCAGCGTGGGGTCCCCGACGATCTCCGGGAGCGAGTCGGGTCGTTCGATGACGACCTCGGACTCCTCGACGGCTTGCGCAAGGTTTCCGATCGCCGCGTCGAGTGTCGGATCGAGCGCCACCCGCACGTGGTTCTCGCTCACGCGACCGACGCGGGAGAACGTGAGCAGATCGTTGATCAGGATCTGCATGCGCTTGGCGCCGTCCACCGCGAACGCGATGTACTGGGTGCCGCGCTCGTCGAGCTTGTCGCCGTACCGCTTCTCGAGCAGCTGGCAGAACGACGCCACCTTGCGCAACGGCTCCTGCAGGTCGTGCGAGGCGACATAGGCGAACTGTTCGAGTTCCGCGTTGGACCGCTGGAGGTCGATCGCCTGGCTTTCGAGCTGTGCGTGCCGCTCGCGCGACACCTCGAGCTCGCTGACGATCCGTCCGCGCATGTTCTCGACGTCCTGGCCGAGCGCCCGGATGTCCGCCGGCCCCTCCGGAGTGATGTGGTGGCCGAATTCTTCGCGCGCGACGACCTTGCGGGTGGCTTCGCGAAGCCGTGCCAGCGGCCGTACCACGATCATCTGCACGAGGAACGCCATGCCCACTCCGGTGAGCAGGAGGACCGCGACCATCGACGCGAAGATGGTGTCGCGGTTGGTCCGGACCGTCTCGAGTTCTTCGATGCCCTCTTCGCGGGCCTGCAGCAGACCGTCGTTCTGGACATCGAACAGCACTCGGAGCCGGTCGAAGGCGACACGCCCTGCTTCGACGGCGCCCGGGTCGACGGGCTGCGGGTCACCGGGCACGACGCTGGACACGAGCGGGACGGCGTAGACGCGGCGCCACTGCTCCGCGGCGGCTTCGACGGCATCGAGGTCGGCGATGAGATCCTCTTCACCGTCGACCAGCTCCCGCAACGTCTCGACTGCTTGTTGCTCGTCGAGGCGGCCGTCCTCGTAGGGCTGGAGGAAGGCGGGGTCGGCGGCGAGGATGTAGCCCCGCGCCCCGGTCTCCTGGTTCACCAGGGCTGCTTGCAGCCGGTACGCCTCGACGCGGGCGGGCTGGATGCGATCCCGTACGTAGTCGGACATGTTGGTGGTCTCGCGTAGGTAGTGGTTGCCGACCAGGGTGCCGATCACCACCAGCACGCCCATGACGCTGAGCACGATCAGGAACCAGCCCTGCACGGTGAGTCCCCTGTCACGGGGGGCCACCGTAGCGCCACCGCTGTTGTCCCCCACCCCGGTCTGAGGGGTAGAGGTATCGGTTGTCGTCATGCGGGTGCGGTCACTTCCTTCTTCCATTGCACGTACACCACTGCCACGTCGTCGGACAGTCCGCCATTGGTCTCGGCGAGTTCTTCCGCACGTGCGATGAGGGAATCAGTGAAATCGTTGGGTCCCAGGTCGGCGCAGGCCCGTGCCAGAGCAAGCAGGCCCTCCTCCCCGAGACGTTCTCGTCCTTCACCGCGATGCCCCTCGAAGAGGCCGTCGGTGAAGAGGACGAGCGCAGCGCCGGTGGGCAAGGTGATCTCGTGCACCGGCCAGGTCGAAAGACTCGGCAAGAGCCCGAGGGCCGGCCCTCCCGGCGCTTCCAGCCAGTCCACGTTACTACCGTTGCGGAGCAGCAAGCCCGGGTGTCCCGCGCGCATGACTTCGACGGTTCGGCGGTCCGGCGACATCGAGAGGTTGGTCACAGACGCGAAGATCCGGTTCTCCGACCGTTCGGCAACGAGGATCTCTTCGAGCTTGTGCAGCCGGCGCGGCCCGGTGACTCCGGTGAGCACGAGGGTGCGCCAGGCGATGCGGAGTCCGACTCCGAGTGCCGCTTCGTCCGGACCGTGGCCGGAGACGTCGCCGATGAGGACGTGGACGGTGCCGTCCTCGGTTTGCACGACGTCGTAGAAGTCGCCGCCGAGCAGTGCCGAGGTGCGACCGGGGCGGTACCTGGCGACCACGTCGAAGCCTGCGCCGGGCTTCAGGAGCGGGGACGGCAGCAACCCTCGCTCGAGGCGAGCGTTCTCCTGGGCGCGAAGCTGACCGGCCTGCAGCGCCGACGCGGCCTGTTCCGCTTGTTTTCGCTGGATGGCATATCGAACGGCGCGGCCGAACAGATCGGGCTCGACGCGCCCCTTGACCAGGTAGTCCTGCGCACCGACCGACACCGCCGCGAGCCCGGTCTGTTCCTCGGCCAGGCCGGTGAGCACGACGATCGGAACCGATTCGGCGACTTCCTTGACCTTGGCGACGGCTTCGAGGCCGCTGGCATCGGGGAGGTGGAGATCGAGCAGCACGCAATCCGGCATACGGACGGCGAATTCCTCACGCGCCGCGGCGAGCGACTGCACCCACACGACCTTCATCTCGGGGGCGCTGTCGGCAACCAGTTCCTCCACGAGCAACGCGTCGCCGGGGTCGTCCTCGATGAGGAGTAGCGACGGATGGTACGTCGAGTCATCCGGTCGGTACACGTCCACGTTGGTCGTCCTTCCCTGCTGCATTCGAACAATACAGACACCCGTTTGGGTCGGTCCCGACGGCTGGGACGGCGTAATCTTCAACCTGTTTCTCGCATCTGTCGGCGCGATCTTGCATGATAGGGCGGTGAACGATCCACTTACCGCACATCCTCATATGACTCTTTCGACCTCGAGAGAGGGTTCCATCGCCATCCTCTCGGTCAGCGGAGAGGTAGATATGACGAGCGCCCCCATGCTGGAAGAGCAGGCGCTCGCCCTCCTCGATACCGACGCGACAGCACTGGTCGTCGACCTCACCGCAGTCGACTTCCTTGCTTCCATGGGCATCGCCTTGTTGGTCGAACTGTCCAAGCGTGCCGGTGACGACCGCGGTTTCGCGGTGGTCGCACACGGCAGCGCGACCGCCCGTCCGCTGGAATTGCTCGGTCTCGGCGAGGTGCTGGCAGTTCATCCTCGCCTCGGCGACGCAGTCGGCGCGCTCGGCGGCGAGGCGGAGGACTCCTCACCGCAGGCGTAACCGCATCGACGAACCGAGGAAGCCATGTCGTCCGCCTTTGACGAGCCCGCATCGTTCACCCCCGAGGGCATCAGCCATCGGGGTGTGCGGGCCGATCCATCCGAGATCGCGCTTTTGCGTGGCACCATGCGGCGCTGGTTGGCCGGACTCCCCCTCGACGACGACCGTCGTCAGGACATCCTCCTGGCCAGCTACGAAGCGCTGGCCAACGCGGTCGAGCATGCGTATGCACCGTCCGACCCGGAAGCCACACTCGACTTCGAAGCGAGCTATCGCCCCGGCGACGGGCAACTCCACGTGGTCGTCACCGATCACGGGGTGTGGCACGACGCACAGGACGACGAATCTCGGCGTTCTCGCGGCCACGGATTGACGTTGATCCGGACCCTGACCTCCGAAATGGTGGTCGATCGAACACCGGGCGGCACCGTGGTGGACATGCGGTGGTCCTTGAACGAGAACGACACCTCGGACGTCCACTGACGTCCGAGGTGTCTTCGTCCTTTGGGGCCCGATCGACAGTGGCCTCAGCGACAGTGGCCTGATCGACGCTCGGGCACCTTCGATGTGCCCCGGGTCTATCCCGACGCCGCGAGCGCCGCGAGCACCGGTACGAGTTGCGCGAGCGCGCGGCCCCGGTGCGACGAGGCGTCCTTTTCTTCTGCCGTGAGTTCCGCCGCGGTGCGCTCGTCCCCTTCGGGCCGGAATACCGGGTCGTAACCGAATCCGTTCTCTCCGCGCGGTTCCCGCACGATGTGGCCGCGCCATTCGCCACGCACGACCGCGACGTCGGTGTCGCTGTCATCCGGCGGGAAGGCGAGTGCGCACGCGGACACAAAGGCTGCCCCACGCCTGTCGTCGGGGACGTCCTGTAACTGGCCGAGGAGCAGCGCCGTGTTGGCGTCGTCGTCGCCGTGCCGTCCGCTCCACCGAGCCGACAGGACCCCGGGCATCCCCCTCAGCGCGTCCACTTCGAGTCCGGAGTCGTCGGCGATACATGGCATGTCGGTGGCAGCCGCGCCGTCGCGCGCTTTCGCTATGGCGTTCTGTTCGAAGGTCGCACCGGTTTCGGGTGCCTCCGGGAACGGGGGAACCTGATCGAGGCCGACGAGTTCGATCCCGGCGATGCCGGCACCGTCGAGCACCCGCTGCAGTTCCCGGAGTTTCTTCGCGTTACGACTGGCGACGAGAACTCGCACGGTCACGTCAGACTCCGAACTTCTTCTTCCCGTGGTCTGCGACCGCAGGCTCGGGAAGAACGCCCGGGTAGGGCTGTGCGAGGACCTCACGCTGGATCCGGCAGAGTTCGTCGATGCCGGACAGCGCCGAGTCGAGCAGTTTGTCGAGCGTCGAACGCGGGAACGTCGCGCCCTCACCGGTGCCCTGGACCTCCACGAGCGTTCCGGTGTCGGTGGCGACGACGTTCATGTCGACCTCGGCCCGGACGTCCTCCTCGTACGGCAGGTCGAGGCGCACGCGGCCGTCTACCACTCCGACGCTCACCGCGGCGACCTGGCACGAGATCGGCTGGGGGTCGGCGAGACGGCCCGCGGCGCGGAGCCACGTCACGGCGTCGCTCAGTGCGACGTAGGCGCCGGTGACGGCGGCCGTGCGGGTGCCCCCGTCTGCCTGCAACACGTCGCAGTCGATGGCGATGGTGTTCTCACCGATCGCGGCGAGGTCGATGCAGGCGCGGAGGGAGCGGCCCACGAGGCGGCTGATCTCCTGGGTCCGGCCGCCGAGTTTGCCCTTGACGGATTCGCGTCCGTTGCGGGTGTGCGTCGAGGCGGGAAGCATCGCGTACTCCGCGGTGACCCAGCCGAGTCCCGATCCTTTACGCCAGCGAGGCACACCCTCTTCGACGCTTGCCGTGCACATCACGCGGGTCTGGCCGAACTCGACGAGTACCGACCCGGCCGGATGGTTGGTGAATCCTCGGGTGATGCGGATGTCGCGGAGTTGGTCGTCCGCCCTGCCGTCTTCTCGTGTGGTCACGCATCCGAGCCTAGGCGATGGCCGGGGTCGTTTCAGATGCGGTAGACGTCGCCGGCGGACACCGCGTGGACCGGGCCGGAGTATTCGGCCTTCGCCTCGGCGATGACATCTTCGCGCGATGTCCAGGGTGGAATGTGGGTCAGGAGCAGTTCTCCGACACCCGCGCGCGTCGCGATCTGCCCGGCTTCGGTGCCGGACAGGTGGATTCCGGGAGGACGCTTTTCCGGGGCATGTGTCCAGGAGGCTTCCGAGAGCAGCACGTCCGCGCCGCGTGCGAGAGTGACCACCTCGTCGCACATTCCGGTGTCTCCGGTGTACACCAGGGTGCGGCCGGAATCGCTCGTGATCCGGAACCCGTAGGCCTCCGGCGGATGCTGCATCCGGGCCGGGGTGATCTCGAGCGCACCGAACCGGATGGGCTCACCGTCGACGATGGTCCGCACGTCGAGGGTGTCGCTCACATCGTCCGTTTCACCGGGGATTTCGGCGGACGCGGCGCCGATCCGGTGGGCCGTCCCGCTGGGGCCGTACGCCAGGGTGCGCACGACAGGAGGGTTCGGGGAGTACCGGCGCCACACCAGCAGGCCGGGCAGGTCGAGGCAGTGGTCGGCATGCAGATGGGACAGCAGGACCGAGACTTCACCTGGATCCGCGTGGCGTTGCAGGGCGCCGAGGACGCCGGGACCGAAATCGATGACCAGAGGCGGGGTGTCCGGTGCGGTCAGCAGGTATCCGGATGCGGCGGAATCCGGCCCGGCCACACTGCCGGAGCACCCCAGAACGGTCATGCGCATACCCGTCATGCTGCCATGCCGGGGGCCTCCCGATGAAGCCAACGCGACATTTCACGCGCAGACTCACAGTTGCGACAAAGCTGTGATGTGCGGGCCCCCAGTGGACAGCACGCGTGGACTCTGATCCCGGTCAGCGTAGCGAAGGCGCGGTCGTCGTGCGGCGTGTCGCCCGAGCGCCGGAAGACAGGATCCAGGCGGCGAGGATGCCGCCGAGTGCTCCGAACAGATGCCCTTGCCAAGAGATCCAGGGCTGACTCGGCAGCACTCCCCACAGCATCCCGCCGTACACGAACAGAACGACGACGCCGAGGAGGATCTGGCCGGCGCTGCGAGTGAAGATTCCGCGCACGATCAGGTACGTGAGCCAGCCGAAGATCAGCGTCGAGGCGCCGATGTGGTTCTCTCCCGCCCCGGCGAACAACCACGTTCCGATGCCGCCGACGAGCCAGATGATCGCCGTTGCCGCGATGCCCCGGCCGATGCCGGAGAGCATGACGAGGAACCCGAGTACGAGAGCGGGGACAGTGTTCGCGGTGAGGTGCGCCCAGTCGGCATGCAGTAGTGGCGCGAACAGGATCCCCCACAGTCCGTCGCCGGTGCGCGGTTCCACACCCGCGGCGTCGAGATCGGCGGGCAGTACCGTGTCCGCCGCTTCGATCCCGTAGAGGAGAACCAGGAAACCGCCGGTCCAGAGCGCGGCGCGCTGCCAGATCGGCCTGTGCGTGGAGCCGGTGCCGGTACCGGTCGGGGTGGTCATTCCTCCATTGTGGCCTTCTCGGCGCGATCAGGTCGTCGGCGAGGCGAACGCGGAGGGAAAGGCGTCGCGATAGGACGGGATTCCGGCCACGCTCGTCGCCGCGAGCACCGCGTCGACGATCGCCCGTTCGACGGCCTCCGCTGCGGCGACCGTCACTGCGGAGAGGACGGGTAGGCCGGGCTCGAAGACATCCGGTACGGCGGGGCTGTCGGGGAGATGTGCCGTGCCGGTCGCGAGGGCGAAGATCGTGTCGCCGTCGAGCGGCGAGTGGGCGGGGCGTACCGCGCGGCCGAGTCCGTCGTGCCCGGCGACCGCGATCCGACGGCATGCCGCCTTGGACAGCGGAGCGTCGGTCGCCACCACCCCGATCGTGGTGTTCAGGACGGTGCGCTTCTCGCCGAGGGCACGCGCCGTCGCGATGTCGGACGCGGTGGGCGCAGTCATTCCCAGTTCGGCGGCCCGGGTGGGTCCCGCTCCCCAGAGCAGGCCGGTGTCGGGATCGAACACGGAACCGACGGGGTTGACGACCATGAGCGCGGCCACCGTCACTCCGGCGGCCGGTCCGTCGGTGATCCGCACGCTCGCCGAGCCGATGCCGCCCTTGAGGACTCCCGCGCGGGCACCGGTGCCCGCGCCTACGGATCCACGCAGAAGTGCGGTGCCGCCCGCGGCAGCAGCGGCGGCATAGCCTGCGGCGGCGTCGGGGCGTACGTCCCAGGCCCCGACGGGAAGGTCGAAGATCACTGCGCCGGGAACGATGGGCACCACGGCGCCGGGCGCCCCCATGGGGACACCGCGGCCGTTCTCTTCCAGAAATCTCATCACGCCGTCCGCGGCGGCCAGTCCGTAGGCACTACCGCCGGTGAGCAGCACCGCGTCGACGCGTTGCACCGAATGGCTGGGGTCGAGCAGGTCCGTTTCCCGCGTTCCCGGTCCCCCACCGCGGACGTCGACCGACGCGACCGCGGAGGGGTCGACGAGGACGACGGTGCAGCCGGTGGCGGATCCGCGCCCGGGGACCTCACCGTTCGCGAGGCGCACGTCGGCGTCGAGGGCCTGCCAGTGCCCCACGCGCAGCCCGGGTACGTCGAGGATCGAGTCGGTCGGGCCGGCGACCGTCACGGCTGAAGAGCCTGTACCAGCGAATCCTGCACCCAGGTGAGCCAGTGGTAGACATCGAGATGCGGGGCGCGCGGGTCGTCGTCGTCGAGTACTTCGGGTGTCTCGTCGTCGATGTCGAGGGTGGCACCGAGCGCGAGCCGGACGTCGTTGAGTCCGTAGAGCCACGACTCGGCCTGTTCGGGCGTCAGAACGACGCGGCCACCGGACTCGGGGACGGTACGCAGGATCATCGCGCCGGCGGCGAGTTTCGCATCGATGATGGTGGGCTCGTGGAGGCTGCGCATCGCGCCGTTGAGGTCGGCGGACTCGTCGTCGGCGTTCGTGGCCGCGTCGGAGTCGGGCCGGTGGAAGTCGGGCAGCAACCGGCGCACGGCCGGGATGTCCGGTGGTGTGGAACTACCGGTGCGGAGTCCGGTCAGCTGCGCCAGATCGTCCTGCGGCGCCTGGCCGGCGCGATCCTCGAGCATGCCCAGTACGGATGCGACCAGCGACCGTAGGACCGACGCCTCGTGTGCGTCCATCTCCGAGCGAAGCTTCGGTCCGCTGAGCGAGTTCTTCCTGATCCACGGCCGCACGTCGGTCGGGTCCTCCTGTGGCTGGGGTCATTCGTCCCGTTGCATGGTCGCCCACAAACCGGCGGCATGGAGACGCTCTACGTCGTGCTCCATCTTGTCACGGGTGCCGCTGGAGACGACCGCCTTGCCCTCGTTGTGCACCTCGAGCATCAGTTCCGTGGCTTTGGCCTTGCTGTATCCGAACAGCTTCTGGAATATGAACGTCACGTAGTGCATGAGGTTGACCGGGTCGTCCCAGACCACCGTGACCCACGGCCGGTCGACCGCCGCGCTCTCCTCGACCGCTTCGGCCTCGGCCGGAACGGCCTGGCCCGCAGCCATTGCACGGACGTCGAACTCAACTGTCGTGGACCCCGGCACCATGGGGTCCAGGGTACGACGTCGGCGCGCGTCGAAAAACCCGCCCACCGACCCGCGATCTACAGTGTTCGAGTGTCCGAAGCCACCGCCGCTGCGATTCCCGGCAGCACCGCACTGTTCACCGACAAGTACGAACTGACGATGCTCGAGGCCGCGCTGGCCGACGGGTCGGGCGATCGCCCGTGTGTATTCGAGGTGTTCGCCCGACGTCTACCCAACGGCCGCCGTTACGGCGTGGTCGCGGGTACGGGCCGTCTCATCGACGCGCTCGGGTCGTTCACGTTCGGGGACGACGAACTGGCCTCGGTGTCGGAGTTCCTGGCACCCGGCACCGTCGAGTGGTTGCGGAACTTCCGCTTCTCCGGCGACATCGACGGTTACCGCGAGGGTGATTTCTACTTCCCCGGCTCCCCCGTCCTGTCGGTGAGCGGGACGTTCGCCGAATGTGTGCTGCTCGAGACGCTCGTGTTGTCGATCTTCAATCACGACAGCGCGGTGGCGTCCGCAGCCGCGCGGATGGTCAGCGTCGCCGACGGTCGCGACCTCATCGAGATGGGCTCGCGACGCACCCACGAGGAGGCCGCGGTGGCCGCGACCCGCGCCGCGTACCTCGCAGGGTTCGGCTCGACATCGAATCTCGAGGCCGCGCGGCGATTCGGGATCCCCGCGGCGGGCACCGCGGCCCACGCGTTCACGCTGCTGCACACGACGTCCGCCGGCCGCGACGAGGCGTCGGCCTTCCGCAGCCAGGTGGAGACGCTCGGGGTTGACACCACATTGCTGGTCGACACGTACGACATCACGGCGGGCGTGAACACCGCGATCGAGGTGGCGGGCACCGGGCTCGGTGCCGTCCGCATCGACTCCGGCGACCTCGGGGTCCTCGCGCGTCAGGTCCGCGCCCAGCTCGACGGTCTGGGCGCGACCCGCACCAAGATCGTCATGTCGGGGGATCTCGACGAGTACGGGATCGCGGGTCTGCGCGCCGAACCGGTGGACGCGTACGGCCTCGGGACGTCCGTGGTGACCGGTTCGGGAGCTCCCACGGCGGGAATGGTCTACAAGCTCGTGGAGGTCGCGGGTATCCCCGTCGAGAAGCGCAGCGCCGCGAAGGAGTCGCGCGGTGGGGCGAAGAAGGCGGTCCGGTACGCGCGCCGCAGCGGCACCCTCGTCGAGGAAGTCGTCTACCCGGCGCATCTCGATCGGGTCCCCGACGGTGACGGGTCGGTGGTACACGATCTGATGGTTCCGCTCGTGCGGGACGGCAGCCCGGTCGAGGGACTTCCGACCCTCGAGGAGAGCCGCCGGTTCCTCGCTCGCGGGATGGTGAGCCTGCCGTGGGAGGGCATGACCCTGTCGGCGGGCGATCCGGCGATCCCGACCCGTTTCATCCGCGCCGAGTGACCCGCTCGCCCGGGTGAGCGACGCGGGCGCCGCGACCGGGAATCGTCACGGGCCGGTCCGCCGGATCGGAAACCTGACGGTGCTGCCCGCTACCCTTGACGGGTGCCCGATCTTCCCGAAGTGCCCGAGCTGTTACGCACCGCGGTACACGCGCTGGGCGGCAAGGAACGACGGAACCAGCTGACCATGGCGTCGGCGGTGGCGCACAGTATCGACACCGGCGAGCACCTCGCCGTGCAGGCCGGCACGGGTACCGGCAAGTCCCTCGCCTATCTCGTTCCGAGCATCCGATACGCGGTCCGCACGGGCCGCACGGTCGTCGTCTCCACCGCCACCATCGCGTTGCAGCGTCAGCTCGTCGAGCGCGATCTGCCGCGGCTGGCGAAGGCGCTCACCGAGTCGCTCGGCCGCCCGCCCCGGTTTGCGATTCTCAAGGGCCGCGGAAACTACTTGTGCCTCAACAAGATCAATACCGGCCTGGCGGAAGAACCCCCGGAAACCGGCCTGTTCGACGCCTTCACGCTCTCGCGCATCGGACGCGAGGTGCGCCGGGTCACCGAATGGTCCTCCGACACCGACACCGGCGACCGCGACGACCTGACCCCCGGCGTCTCCGACCAGGCCTGGCGTCAGGTCAGCGTCACCGCGCGCGAATGTCTCGGCAAGTCGCGGTGCCCGGTGGGAGACGACTGCTTCGCCGAGATCGCGCGCGCGGAAGCCGCGCAGGTCGACGTGGTCGTCACGAATCACGCGCTCCTGGCGATCGACGCGATCACGGGCATCCAGATCCTCCCCGAGCACGACGTGGTGATCGTCGACGAGGCCCACGAACTCGTGGACCGGGTCACCGGGGTCGCCACCGCCGAACTGTCAGGCAGCACGGTCTCCGCCGCTGCGCGGCGCTGCCTGAAACTGGCCGGCGACGAGGAGGTCGACCGCCTCGAGGGCGCCGCGGAGAACTGGGATTCCTTGCTCGACGAGCTTGCCCCAGGCCGGTGGGACGCGGTGCCCGAAGGCGCAGGCGCCGCACTCGCCGCGATCCGCGACGCCGCGTGGGCGGTGCACACCTCGATCGGCTCCCCCAAGCCCGGGATGGATCCCGAAGCCGCCGCAGCCCGCAATCAGGCACTCGCCGAGATCGACGACGTCCACGACTGCGCCGTGCGCATCCTCACGGCCTTCGACGAGCCCGATCCGTCGCAGCGCAAGGATGTTGTGTGGCTCGCGTCCGACGAGTTCCGCGGCGTCGCCCGCCGTACGGTCCGGATGGCGCCGTTGTCGGTGGGCGGACTTCTGCGCTCCAAGCTCTTCGGCGAGTCCACGGTCGTCCTCACGTCCGCGACGTTGACCGTGGGTGGCTCGTTCGACGGTCTCGCCGTCGATTGGGGTCTTCCCCCGCAGGCTCCCGGCCGCAGCGATACGGCCGCGGCGTCCGGCGCGGAGCCGCCCTCGGATACGAGCACCTTGAAGTGGAACGGCATCGACGTCGGATCCCCGTTCGACCACCAGAAGTCCGGAATCCTCTACATCGCCAAAAAGTTGCCGCCACCCGGCCGCGACGGGATGCCGCCGAGCCACCTCGACGAGATCGAGAAACTGGTCACCGCGGCCGGCGGACGCACACTCGGGCTGTTCTCGTCGATGCGTGCGGCGAAGGCCGCCACCGAGGCCCTGCGCGAACGGGTGGATACCCCGATCCTGTGCCAGGGCGACGACGCGACCGGCGCGCTGGTCGAGAAGTTCGCGGCCGACGAGCCGACCAGCCTCTTCGGCACGCTGTCGCTGTGGCAGGGGGTCGACGTCCCGGGGCCGTCGCTGTCGCTGGTGATCATCGACCGCATCCCGTTCCCGCGGCCCGACGATCCGCTGCTCGTCGCCCGCCAGCGAGCGGTCGAGGCCCGCGGCGGCAACGGGTTCATGGCGGTTGCGGCGAACCACGCCGCATTGCTGCTCGCGCAGGGCGTCGGCCGATTGCTGCGCAGCACCGAGGACCGCGGAGTGATCGCGGTGCTCGATTCCCGGTTGGCCACCGCACGGTACGGCAGTTACCTGCGCGCCTCGCTGCCGCCGTTCTGGGAGACGACCGACCCCGAAATCGTGAGCAAGGCACTGGCCCGCCTGCGCGGCTGACCTGCGGGTGGATCCGGTTCCGCGAGGAACGCGGACCCACCCGGTGGCACGTCAGGGCAGGCGGACCAAGCCGAACTCTGCCGGCGAGGCGAGCAGATCGTGGTGCGGCAGCACCCGCACGGTGTAACCGACCGGTCCTGCGAGCGGCAACCGGACGTCGGCCTCGAACACGTCACCGAACGATCCGGTGCCGGTGTGGGACATCGGGATAGACACGGTGTCGCTGAGCGAGTCGTCCGACCCGACCCTGCCGATCACCGCCTGCACCTCGACGTCGCCCGGGGCGAGAGATCCGAGTTCCACGTGGGCGGTCACCGCGAGCTTCGAACCGATCTCGGGGACTTCGGGCAGTCCGTCCGTGTCGACCTGCGCGACCCGCACCGCCGGCCACGCCGCTTCGAGGCGCTCCCGGTATTCGGCGACGGCCTTCGCCCCGGCGTAGTCGTCCGCGGAAACGGCTCGCGCGGCCGCCGCCGCCGGAATGTAGTAATCGACGGCGTAGTCGCGGACCATGCGCGAGGCGAGCACCTTCGGTCCCAGCTTCTCGAGGGTGTGGCGCACCATCTCGATCCACCTGCCGGGAACCCCCTCCGCGTCGCGGTCGTAGAACCGCGGCAGCACCGAACGTTCCAGCAGTTCGTACAGCGCACCTGCTTCGAGGTCGTCGCGGCGGACGTCATCGACGCCGTCCGCGGTGGGAATCGCCCAGCCGTTCTCACCGTCGTACATCTCGTCCCACCATCCGTCGCGGATGGACAGGTTGAGGCCGCCGTTCAGCGCCGATTTCATGCCGGACGTCCCGCACGCCTCCAGCGGACGGAGCGGGTTGTTGAGCCACACGTCGCAGCCCCAGTAGAGGAAGCGGGCCATCGACATGTCGTAATCGGGCAGGAACACCACGCGGTGCCGGACGTCGTACTCGTCGGCGAATCGCACGACCTGCTGAATCAGCGCCTTGCCACCGTCGTCGGCGGGATGGCTCTTACCCGCGACCACCAGCTGCAGGGGCCGCTCGGGGTCGAGAAGCAGTGCCCGCAACCGCTCGGGGTCACGCAGCATCAAGGTCAGGCGCTTGTAGGTGGGCACGCGTCGCGCGAAACCGATGGTGAGCACACGGGGGTCGAAAACCGAATCGACCCAGCCGAGTTCGGCGTCGGTCGCGCCGCGCTCGATCCACGAGTTGCGCAGACGACGGCGGACTTCCTCGACGAGCATGCCGCGCAGCGTGTTGCGCATCTCCCACAGTTCGCGGGCGTCCACGGTCTGCAGCAGTTCCCACCCGCGCGCTTCCTCGACGAAATCGGGGCCGGCCAGACGCTCGGCCAGCGCGAGCCATTCCCGCGCCGCCCACGTGGGAGCGTGCACACCGTTGGTGACGGACCCGATCGGAACCTCGGTCGCGTCGAACCCCGGCCACAGCTCTTCGAACATGCCCCGGCTGACCGCTCCGTGCAGCTTCGACACGCCGTTGCAGCGCTGCCCGAGACGCAGTCCGAGATGGGCCATGTTGAACACGTCCGGGTTGGACTCGCGGCCGAGAGCAAGAATGCGGTCGACGGTGAGCCCGGGCAGGAGAGCCGATTCGTTCTCGCCGTTGCGTCCCGAGAAATAATGGCGCACAAGGTCGATCGGGAACCGGTCGATGCCGGCGGGCACGGGCGTGTGCGTGGTGAAGACGGTTCCGGCGCGAACCGCGGCGAGCGCTTCGTCGAAGTCGAGGCCGGTGCCCGTGACGAGTTCACGGATGCGTTCGGCGCCGAGGAAACCCGCGTGACCTTCGTTCATGTGGAACACGTCCGGGTCCGGCAGGCCGCTGATGCGCGTGTAGGCGCGGACGGCGCGCACGCCACCGATTCCGGCCAGGATCTCCTGCTTGATGCGGTGATCCTGGTCGCCGCCGTACAACCGGTCGGTGACGCCGCGCAGTTCTTCGTCGTTGCTTGCGATATCCGAGTCGAGCAGCAGCAGCGGTACCCGGCCGATCTGGGCGATCCACACCCGCGCATCGAGCGTGCGGCCGCCGGGAACCTCCACCTGGACCAGCGCGGTGGAGCCGTCGGCCTCGGTGAGCAACCGGATCGGCAGACCCTGCGGATCGTAGGGCGGGTAGTGCTCGACCTGCCATCCGTCCGCACTGAGCGACTGGCGGAAATAGCCGGAGCGGTAGAGCAATCCGACGCCGATCAACGGCAGACCGAGGTCCGATGCCGCCTTGAGGTGGTCACCGGCGAGGATGCCGAGTCCGCCGGAGTAGTTGGGGAGGACCTCGGAGACGCCGAACTCCATCGAGAAGTACGCGATCCCCGCGGGCACCCGGGTGCCGCGTTCCTGTTGCTGCTGATACCACCGGGGGCGCGACAGGTAGTGCTCGAGATCGGCGGCTGCCGCATCGAGCCGGCCGAGGAACTCCTCGTTCTCCGCAAGTGCATCGAGGCGCTCCGGAGGAACCTCGCCGAGCAGTCGAACGGGATCGCTGCCGCATCGCTCCCACAACTCCGGGTCGACAGCGGCGAACAGATCCTGGGTCGGTGGGTGCCACGACCATCGCAGATTGGAGGTCAGTGTCCCCAACGCGGCAAGTCGTTCGGGAAGGTGGGCTCGTACGGTGAACCGTCGCAAGGCTTTCACTCTGGGAAGCCTACTCATGTCGCGCGCTGTGCGGTGCTGCGGCACCGGAACCGGCGGTCCTGGGAACACATCCCCGGACACCAACCGAACACGCCCGACATTTCCGGCTCCGCCGGCTGCACGCGCCCATGCGTTTCGTCCTTTCGGAGTGCCTCCGCGGAGACGTCGATCCGTACGGGACAGACGTTAGGGAACGCCGTATTGCACCCGGGTCACGCGCTGTGAACCGTGGGTATCCGATACGGTTCGTCACACCGATTCCGGGTATTCCGAGGTCACGATCATTGATCGGCCCCGTGCCGCCGCCTCCGTTACGGTTGACACAGAACACGGCCGCAGTACGCCCCGGCCCGGGTACGTCCCGGGCCCCGCACGGAACGGAGCAAGCGTGACAGGTCGCCTCGGCATCGACGACGTCCAACCATCGATCGAGGGTGGTCGGTACCCCACCAAGGCAGTCGTCGGCGAGGTGGTACCGGTCGCTGCGGTGGTCTGGCGTGAAGGTCACGACGCCATCGCCGCGACGCTCGCCGTCCGCGGGCCTGCCACCAAACCCGGGACACCGGCCAAGATCACCCGGATTCCGATGACGCCCGGCGCAGAACCGGACACCTTCCACGCCGTGTTCGCACCGACCGGCCCCGGCATCTGGACGTATCGCATCGAGGCATGGAGTGATCCGGTGGCGACGTGGCGTCACGCGGTCGACGCCAAAATGACTGCGGGACAGGGCCCCGAAGATCTCGCCAACGACCTCGAGAGCGGCGCAAGGATTTTCGAGAAAGCCGCACGAGGCGTACTGCGCGGGAACCGGCCCACCCTGCTGGCCGCCGCCGCTTCGCTGCGCTCCGAACGGCCACTGGCAGAGCGGGTCGCACCGGCGTTCTCCGCCGATGTCAGCGAGATCCTGCGTGCTCAGCCTCTGCGTGAACTGCTCACACGCGGAAGGGCTTTCACCCTGGTCGTCGACCGCACCCGGGCTCTGTTCGGCTCGTGGTACGAGTTCTTCCCCCGCTCGACCGGCGGCTGGAACGAGGACGGCACCCCCCGGCACGGCACCTTCGAAACCGCGGCCGCCGACCTTCCGCGCATCGCCGCCATGGAGTTCGACGTCGTCTACCTGCCGCCGATCCATCCGATCGGCAGAATCAACCGCAAGGGACCCAACAACACCCTCGTGGCGGGACCGGACGACGTGGGCTCCCCGTGGGCCATCGGCGCAGAAGAGGGCGGTCACGACGCGATCCACCCGCAACTCGGCGACGAGGACAGCTTCCGGGCGTTCCGGGAGCGGGCCGAGGAACTCGGGCTCGAGGTCGCACTCGATCTCGCACTGCAGTGCGCGCCCGATCATCCCTGGGCCCGTGACCATCCGGAATGGTTCACCGTGCTCCCCGACGGCACCATCGCCTTCGCCGAGAACCCGCCCAAGAAGTACCAGGACATCTATCCGGTGAACTTCGACAACGACCGGGACGGGATCTACGCGGAAGTCCTGCGCGTCGTTCGGCACTGGATCTCTTTGGGGGTCAAGATCTTCCGGGTCGACAACCCGCACACCAAGCCGCCGGACTTCTGGGAGTGGCTCATCGTCGAGGTCAAGAAGACCGACCCCGACGTGTTGTTCCTGGCGGAAGCGTTCACCCGGCCCGCACGGATGTACGGACTGGCCAGGCGCGGATTCACGCAGTCCTACACGTACTTCACCTGGCGCGTCGCGAAGTGGGAGCTCACCGAGTTCGGGCAGGAGATCGCCGCCAAGGCGGACGAGGCCCGCCCCAACCTGTTCGTCAACACTCCCGACATCCTGCACGAGACACTCCAGCACGGTGGTCCCGGCATGTTCGCCCTGCGGGCTGCACTCGCCGCGACCCTGTCCCCCACCTGGGGCGTCTACTCGGGATACGAACTCTACGAGCACCTCGCCGTCCGTCCCGGCAGCGAGGAGTACCTCGACTCGGAGAAATACCAGTTGCGTCCGCGCCGCTTCGACGAGGCACGCCGACGAGGCGAGTCGCTCGAGCCGTGGCTGACGACGCTGAACCGCATCCGGCGCACACATCCCGCACTACAACAGCTGCGCAACATCACTTTCCACCACGTCGACAACGACGCGTTGATCGCGTATTCCAAGCACGATCCCGTCACCGGCGACGCGGTGCTGATCGTCGTCAATCTCAACCCGTACGGGGCGGAGGAAGGCACCGTCTGGCTGGACATGCCGTCCATCGGTCGCGAGTGGCAGGACCACCTGTCCGTTTACGACGAGGTGAGCGGGGAACAGTACACATGGGGACAAGCCAACTATGTCCGGCTGGAACCATGGAAGTCCGTCGCGCACATTCTGGCCCTGCCCCCGATCGGGATTCCGGCCCGATCGACTCTCGCCTACAGGAGACTCACGTGACAGTGCCCCCACCGACTTCCGCCGAGGAACCCCCGCGCCGGCGCCACAGCCCGAGCCCGGAGGACCTCTCGCGCTTGGCCGCCGGTGAGCACCACGACCCCCACTCCGTCCTCGGAGCGCACCCCCATCCGGAGGGCACGATCGTGCGCACGTTGCGCCCCGGAGCGGAGAAGGTCGCTGCCCGCATCGGCGGCGTCGACTATCCCCTCGAGCCGGTCGGGAACGACGTCTTCAGCGCCCTCGTCCCCCAGTTCGATCTGGCCGACTACCGCCTCGTCGTGACGTACCCGTTCGGCCACACCGTCGTCGTCGCCGACGGCTACCGGTTCCTGCCGACCCTCGGCGAGCTGGACAGGCATCTGTTCAACGAGGGACGGCACGAGCGGTTGTGGGAGATCCTCGGCGCGCATCCCCGCCACTACGACACCCCCGACGGCCCTGTGACGGGCACGTCCTTCGCCGTGTGGGCGCCGAACGCGCGCGGCGTCACCGTCATCGGTGATTTCGACGGCTGGGGTGGACGCACGGCACCCATGCGGGTGCTGGGAGCCAGTGGCGTGTGGGAGGTATTCATCCCCGGTGTCGAACCGGGCGCGTTGTACAAGTACCGGGTCCACGGGCACGACGGTTCGGTGCTCGACAAGGCCGACCCCATGGCCTTCGCAGCCGAAGTGCCGCCCGCCACGGCCTCGCGTGTCACCGAAAGCCACCACGTCTGGCACGACGACGACTGGGTATCCGCGCGAGCGGAGTCCGAGCCGCTGCGCGAAGCGATGGCGGTGTACGAGGTGCACCTGGGGTCCTGGCGCCCGGGCCTGAACTACCTCGAACTGGCGGACGAACTCGCCGAGTACGTCCTCGAGACCGGTTTCACCCACGTCGAACTCCTCCCGGTCGCGGAGCATCCGTTCGGTGGGTCGTGGGGCTATCAGGTCACCTCCTATTACGCGCCGACCTCACGTTTCGGCAGTCCCGACGATTTCCGCGAGTTCGTCGACCGCCTCCACGCCGCGGGAATCGGCGTGATCATGGACTGGGTTCCCGCGCACTTCCCCAAGGACCAGTGGGCGCTCGCACGCTTCGACGGCACAGCCCTGTACGAACACGCCGATCCGCAACGTGGTGAGCAGTTGGACTGGGGCACCTACGTCTTCGACTACGGACGAGCAGAGGTACGCAACTTCCTGGTCGCGAACGCGCTGTACTGGATCGAGGAATTCCACATCGACGGACTGCGCGTCGACGCGGTCGCCTCGATGCTCTATCTCGACTACTCGCGTCCGGCCGGGGGCTGGACCCCCAACATCTACGGTGGTCGCGAGAACCTCGAGGCCGTCGGTTTCCTCCAGGAACTCAACGCGACGATCCACAAGCACCACGCGGGCGTCGTGACGGTCGCCGAGGAGTCCACCTCGTGGCCGGGCGTCACGCGACCGACCAACGTCGGCGGGCTCGGGTTCACCATGAAATGGAACATGGGCTGGATGCACGACACGCTCGGCTACCTGTCGCGCGACCCGGTGCATCGCACGTTCCACCACCACGAGATCACGTTCTCCCTGATGTACGCGTGGAGCGAGAATTTCGTGCTGCCCATCAGCCACGACGAGGTCGTGCACGGCAAAGGCACGCTGTGGACCCGTCTTCCGGGTGACGACGAGACGCGGGCCGCGGGCCTGCGCTCACTGCTCGCCTACATGTGGGCGCATCCGGGCAAGCAACTGCTCTTCATGGGGCAGGAGTTCGGGCAGGTCGCCGAGTGGTCGGAGGAACGCGGACTCGACTGGTGGCAACTCGACCAGCCTCTCCACAGTGGGATCCAGAAGCTCGTGGGTGACCTCAACCGCACCTACCGGGCCCATCCGGCGCTGTACACGCTCGACAGCGCACCCGACGGGTATTCGTGGATCGATGCGAACGACGCCCACAACAACGTGCTGAGCTTCCTGCGGTACGGCATCGACGGTTCCGTCGTCGCGTGCCTGCACAACTTCTCGGGGAGCACCCACGCCGACTATCGTGTCGGTTTACCCGAACCCGGCACATGGGAAGAGATTCTCAACACGGATGCGACCGCCTATCACGGTCACGGCACCGGAAACCTCGGTGCGGTGGAGGCGACGGAGCATTCGTGGCACGGGCGTCCTGCGTCGGCTCGGGTGACGCTACCCGCGCACGGTGCCATCTGGCTGTCGTTGCGGCGGTGATCCCGGCACACGACGACAGGAGCACCACAACGTGAGACGGACGCGACGGTTCGAGCGGGTCGCGGTGCCTGTGCTCGCCGTGGTTCTGCTGGCGGGGTGTGCGCAACAGGTCGGTGGCACAGCGGTGTCGATCTACGACAACCCCTTCACCGTCGCCGGCCTGCCCGTCACGAGCGGCTACAGCGGACCCCGGATCGGTGTTCCCGATGCAGATGTCGTCGTCGAGAACACCGCCGGGGGTCCCATGGATGTGCTCGCGGGCAACGCGATCGGCGACATCGAGGACTACTGGCGCGACGAGTTCAGAACGATCGCGAAAGGCTCGTTCGAGCCGGTGTCCACGATCATGTCGTGGGATCCGTCCGAACGGCGCGGTCCCCGGTTCTGCGGCGAGCCGACCTTCGACTTCGTCAATGCCGCGTATTGCAGTCTCAGTGACGTCATCGGCTGGGACCGTTCGTATCTGATGCCCCAGCTGGTCCACGACTACGGGCCGATGGCGGCGGTGATGGTGCTCGCCCACGAGTACGGTCACGCGATCCAGTACTCGGCGGGGCTGATCGCCGACGACGACCCCGGCATCGTGTTCGAACAACAGGCCGACTGTTTCGCCGGCGCGTTCATGCGGCACGTCGCCGAGGGTCGTGCGGCCCACTTCGAACTCGACACCTCCGACGGCCTCAACAACGTGCTCGCCTCCATGGTGCTGTTCCGCGACACCGATCCCAACGATCCGGACTCGATCCACGGGTCCGCGTTCGAGCGGGTCACGGCCGTCCAGATCGGGTTCACCGACGGTGCCGGGTCATGCGCCCAGATCGACGCCGCGGAGGTGGAGACCCGCCGCGCCGACCTGCCGCAGTACTTCGACGGCAGCGACGACGGCGAGCTTGCGGTCACCGCCGAGTCGGTCGACCTGATCTTCCGTTCGTTCGACCGCGTCTTCGAGTTGGCGAAGCCGCCGGCTCTCGACCTGTCCGGGGCCGACCTCGACTGTGCGGACGCTGCGGCCACCTCACCGGTCTCGTACTGCCCGGCGACGAACACCGTGGGAGTCGACATCGAGGCGCTCGCCGAGCGCGGCACACCCGGGACCACGGTGAGCGACGAGTTCGATGCCGGTGTCCGCGGCGACTACAACGCGTACGTGCTGGTCGCGTCCCGGTACACGCTGGCCGTGCAGCACGCGAACGGACAACCGCTCACCGATCCCCGCACGGCGTTGCGCGCGGCATGCCTGTCGGGTGTGATCAGTGCAGCGCTGAGTCCGATGAGCCCGCTCGCGGCCGAACTCGGGTCCGATGCGGAAATGGTGTGGCTCTCCCCCGGCGACCTCGACGAAGCGATCTCCGGGTTGCTCACCGACGGCTTGGCCGCCAGCGATGTCAACGGCAACACCGTCCCCAGTGGATTCTCGCGTGTCGACGCGTTCCGTACGGGAGTACTCGGCGGCGAAGGAGCCTGCAACGGCCGCTACCGGTAGGTAGCGCCCGTCGATAAGGGGTCGACTCTAGTACAGCGCCATCGCGAGCTTGCGACGCGCCGCGACCACGAAATCCTCGGCCGGGTCGAACAACTCGAACAACTCGAGCAGCCGGGTGCGCGCCGCGGTGCGCTCGTCGCCCGCGCTGCGACGGACGAACTCGATCAACCGCGCGAACGCCGCTTCGGGATTCTGAGCGAACAGTTCGGCGTCCGCTGCCGCCAGTTGCGCGTCGAGGTCGGCGGGCGCTTCGTCTGCACGTGCGACCGCGTCGTCCGGCAGATTCTGTGCGCGGCCGAGGAACCGGACCTGCCGCAACGCGGCCTGGGCGTCGGTGTTGTTGGGCTCGGAATTGAGGATCAGCCGGTACGCGGCTTCGGCACCTTCGAAATCACCCTGCTCGAGAGCCTGCTCGGCCGCCTCGAAACGAGGATCCACCGGTTGCTCGGCCGGCTCGCCCTCGGGGCTCGGGGGTCCGGTCAGTTTGCCCGCGACCGCATTCTGAATCGCGTCGAGCCACTGCCGGAGCGCGGCCTCGGGCTGGACACCCTGGAAGTCGGCGAGCGGCTGCCCTGCCGCGATCGCGACCACGGTGGGCACCGACTGCACACCGAAAGCCTGGGCGATGCGCGGGTTGGCGTCGACGTCGACCTTCGCGAGCACCCACTGGCCACCGGCTTCGGCGGCAAGCTTTTCGAGTGTCGGACTGAGCTGCTTGCAGGGTTCACACCATGTCGCCCAGAGATCGACGATGACGGGCACCTGCATCGACCGTTCGAGGACCTCCGCTTCGAAGGTCGCTTCGGTGACGTCGATGATCGACGGGATCGTGCCGGAGGCGGCGTCGGCGCTCGGCGGAGGCGGCGGCGGGGCGGTGGCCCTCGCCTTGAGCGGCGCGAGATCCACCGCGCCGGACATTGCTGCGGCTGCGGCAGCGGAACGTGCTGGACGGGAACCGGGTCGAGTCACGCTCTCCAGTTTGTCATGCCCGGGCGGTGGTGCGCCGGGCGGTCAGGCCGCCGCGTCGACTTTCTCGTTGCTTTCGGGGGCGGACAGTTCGGCGAGACGGCCGGTGCGCACGGCCCAGCGCTCGAAGACGATCGTGCCGAACGGCGGGACACTCGAAACCAGTGCCAGGAACGTGGTCTTCAGGTCCCACTTGAGCGACCATGCGGTGAGAAGGGCGATGAGAACGAACGGGATGAAACCGGCCACGCCGTGCACCATGCCCGGGATGGCGATCGCTTCCTCGTATCCGAGCACCCACTTGAAGAACATCGCGATCAACAGGGCGAGCCAGGTCACGGCTTCCCAGAACGCGACGAGGCGGAACCTCTTCGCGGGAGTGGACAGGTCGAAGAAGTTCGTCATGGCGCCCATTGTGCCGGACGACTACGACCGCCTGTAGTGGTGGTGAGAGACATCACGGCCCCGGTGCCGTGCACCGGGGCCGTGATCGTGATCCTGGACCGAAGTCAGCCCTTCGGGACACGCACGACGAGGGCGTCGCCCTGGCCACCGCCGCCGCACAGTGCGGCCGCACCGACGCCACCGCCGCGGCGCTTCAGTTCCAGCGCGAGATGCAGAGCGATCCGTGCTCCGGACATTCCGAGCGGGTGACCGAGCGCGATCGCACCGCCGTTGACGTTGACCTTGTCGACGTCGATGCCGAGTTCGCGTGCGGAAACGATGCCGACTGCCGCGAAAGCCTCGTTGATCTCGATCAGGTCGAGATCCTTCGGATCGATCCCCTCGCGCGCGCAGGCCTTGGCGATGGCGCGGGCAGGCTGGGACTGCAGCGTCGAGTCCGGTCCGGCGACCACACCGTGCGCACCGATCTCCGCGATCCAGGTCAGGCCGAGTTCCTCGGCCTTGGTCTTGCTCATCACGACGACCGCAGCGGCGCCGTCGGAGATCTGCGACGCCGAACCGGCGGTTACGGTGCCGTCTTTCGAGAAGGCGGGGCGCAACCGGCCGAGCGACTCGGTGGTGGTGTCCGCGCGGATTCCCTCGTCTGCGGCGAACATGATCGGGTCGCCCTTGCGCTGCGGGATCGCCACCGGCACGACCTCGTCGTCGAAGAGGCCGTCCTTCCAGGCACGGGCCGCGTTCTGATGCGAAGCCGCCGCGAAGGCGTCCTGTTCCTCCCGCGAGACGAATCGCTCACCGCTGTTCGCGGATTCGGTGAGGTTGCCCATCGCCTGGTCGGTGAAGATGTCGTGCAGGCCGTCGTATGCCATGTGATCGCGCAGCGTCACGTCGCCGTACTTGAATCCGGCGCGGCTCTTCTCGAGCATGTGGGGTGCCTGGCTCATCGATTCCTGCCCACCGGCGACCACGACGTCGAACTCGCCCGCGCGGATGAGCTGATCGGCCATGGCGATCGCGTTGATGCCCGACAGGCACACCTTGTTGATGGTCAGCGCGGGAACATCCATCGGGATACCGGCGGCGACGGCGGCCTGGCGTGCGGGGATCTGGCCGGCGCCGGCGGTGAGCACCTGACCCATGATCACGTACTCGACCTGCTCGGGAGCGACGCCCGCCTTCTCGAGAGCGCCTTTGATCGCGACGCCGCCGAGATCGGATCCGGAAAGATCCTTGAGGGAACCCTGCAGACGCCCCATGGGCGTACGGGCTCCGGCGACGATGACAGAACTGCTCACGGAAACGACCTCCGACGATCGGCGAAAAATTGGGGCGCCCAACCGGGCATTCGATGCCACTCCCGATATGAACGCATGCAACGTTAACGCTACCGTCTAGAGCATGACTGAGACCTCCCCCACTTCCGCTCCGGGCGCCGCAATTCTCGCGACCGGCCTCGTCACCGCGATCGATCACGTCGGCATCGCGGTCCCCGACCTCGACGCCGCACTCACGTGGTACGCCGAGAACCTGGGCCTCGTGTCGACCCACGAGGAAGTCAACGAGGAGCAGGGCGTCCGGGAAGCGATGCTCTCCGTCCCCGGCAGCCCCGAGGGCGCGACCCAGATCCAGCTGCTCGCTCCGCTGAACGAGAACTCCACCATCGCCAAGTTCCTGGACCGCAGCGGCCCGGGATTGCAGCAACTCGCATACCGCGTGTCCGATCTCGACGCGGTCAGCGCGGCGTTGCGCGCCAACGGAGTCCGTCTGCTCTACGAGGCGCCTCGTCGCGGCACTGCCGACTCCCGCATCAACTTCCTCCACCCCAAGGACGCGGGCGGCGTCCTCGTCGAACTGGTCGAGCCGGCCGCGCACGCTGCGCACTGAGTAGCTGCGCAGGAATTCGGCGACGCTCCCGCCCGCATATAGGCGGGAGCGCAGCGTGTCCTCCGGCCTCAGCAGGTAGATTGTCGCCATGGTCTTCGATCGTGATCGCACCCCCAGCCACCTGCCGTTCTCGATCGTGCGAAAAGGCTTCGACCGCGACGAGGTAACCAACTACTTCGCCCGGTTCGAAGCCGAGTTACGCGTGACCGCGACCGACCGCGACGCCGCGTCCGCGCAAGCGCGCGATCTCGCACGACAGCTCGAGAATGCTCGCAACGAGATCGACGAGCTCCGTAGGGATGTGGACCGGTTGTCGGTCCCGCCCACGACTGCCGAAGGCATGAGCGATCGCATCTCGCGGATGCTGCGCCTGGCGTCGGACGAGGCGTCCGAGTTGCGTGCGCGCGCCGAGGCCGATTCGGCCGAGATGATTTCGCTGGCCGAGCAGGAGGGCATCAGACTTCGCGGCGACTACGAGCAGAAGCTCGCCGAACTCGAAGACCGCCGCATCGCGTTCGAAGAAGAGCACAAGCGGACGATGGCGGCGGCACGCAAGGAAGCCGACCGCATCGTGGCCGCCGCCCGCGCCGAAGCCGACCGTCACGCCGCCGAAGCGGAAAGCAAGCGCGAGCAGGTCCAGCAGGACTTCGAGATCACGATGGCCGAGCGGCGCAGCAAGCTTCTCGGTGCACTGGACGAACTCGAGCGCTCGAGCAAGGCCGAGGCCGAACGACGCATCGAGGTGGCGACGGAAGAAGCCGCCCGCCGGCTCTCCACGGCCACGGAACAGTCCGAGCGCAAGGTCGCCAACGCCCGCGACCTCACCGAGGAGTTGCGGATGCTGCGCGGCCGCATCCTGGGTCAGCTCGATGCGGTGCGCGAGCAACTCGACGACGTGCCCACCATGCTCGCCGCCATCAACCGCGAGGGTGATCTGCTCGACCGGGAGATTTCGCTCGACGAACCCCGCCCGTCCGGCCGCGACACGGAGAGCGGGTCTCCCGTACGCACTTCCGAGAAGGCGGAGAACTCCGACGGACGGGCCCCTGCTGCCCAGCCGACGGGACGCAACGCGGCCTCCGGGGATGCGCCGAAATCGGTCGAGGCGACGAAGTCGGTCGAGGCGACGAAGTCGGCAGGACCGGCCGAGTCCGCACAGCCGGCGAAACCCGCACAGTCCTCACAGCCGCAGCAGTCCTCACAGCCCCAGCAGGCAGGACCCGGCAAGCCCGCGAACACGAACAAGCCGGCGAACACCCCCAAACCTGCCGAAGGTGCCGGCACGTCGGGCACCCAGCCGCGCAACGCCGCAGCCGCGGGACCGAATATCCAGGGCCGCTCCCCGGCAGTCGCGAGCAAGGTCCGGAACTAGCGCGGAGTTATCGCGCTGCGCTCCGGCGGTTGACCATCTCGGTGATCCAGACCGGCGCGTACGGCGACGTGCATCCCGGTGAGGTCGGGTAGTCCTCGAGAACCCTCAGCCGCTCCCCGATCTCGAGGGCACGTCGCCGGTGCCGGTCGTGTTCGATGCCGATCCGGGCGAGACACTGATTCATCGACCATTGCAGTCGGTCCGGTGCATCCTTCATCTCGGCCTCGACGGTGTCGAGCAGGCCCTCGAGATCCAGGACGGCGGGGTTTTTCACCACCAGTTCGCTGGTCAGATCCCAACCGGCGCTCGCGACGACCGGATCCGGGTCCGTGAACCAGCGCACGCGCAACTCCTCGGCGTGCGGGCTCTTCTTCACCACGTAGTTCACGAGCCAGGCGTGGACCTTGGGAGCGTTCTCGTCACGGATCATGCCGTCGAGTTCGGCGCACTCGAACGACTTGGGGCGGCAGATCAGCAGTGCCAGCAGCCTCGCGGCCGTGTCGTCCGTGTCCCACAGCTCACGCGCGAGTTCGTGCTGCGTTTTCAGGCGCTTCGCGAGCGCCCGCAGACGACCGAGATTCACCCCGTGGTCGTCGCCGCGCGCCGTATTCGCCGCCCGCACCTTCGGGTCGTCGAGTGCGGCCAGTTCCGCCATCACGTCCGCTACGGTCTCCCCGGCCATCGGAACCCCCGTCCCTCGCAGCTGATGTGCTTGCGCAGAGAGCCTACGAGCAGGTCGGCGGAAACGCGGGTGAGTTCGAGGGTCTGCCCGGCGCCGTCACGACCACCGGCGGGTCGGCCGACGGGTTCCGCGTCCCCTCCAGCACCCGTTGTGCCAGTGCCGCCTGTCGTCCGCACCGCCCGGTGTGTCGACAGCCCATGCCACCACGTGCGGTGTACCCGGAGCGATCTCGTGATCGCAGCCCGGGCATCGATACGGTTTGGTGGCGCGGCTGCCGGGCACGGTCCGCACGATGTACTGCTCGTCGTCCGCGCCTGCCGGCCCGTTCTCCGTCCGGCTCGTCGCGAAACCGAACGCAGCACCCTCCGATTCGGAGTGTGTGCGTCGGCGCGCCGAGCTGGGGGGACGGTTCCGGCGAGGCACGATCAGAACAATCTGAACTCGGTGCTCTCGGTACCGCGCAGCGCCTCGTAGTCGAGGACCAGACAGCGGATCCCGCGATCCGTCGCGAGAGTCTTCGCCTGCGGCTTGATCTGCTGCGCAGCGAAGACGCCGCTGACCGGAGCGAGCAAGGGGTCGCGGTTGAGCAGTTCGAGGTAGCGCGTGAGCTGTTCGACGCCGTCGATCTCGCCGCGGCGCTTGATCTCCACCGCCACCGTGGCGCCGTCCGCGTCGCGGCACAGCAGGTCGACGGGGCCGATCGCAGTCGGGTACTCACGCCGCACGAGAGTGAACCCCTGCCCGAGTGTTTCCACATGTTCGGCGAGGAGTTCCTGCAGGTGCGCTTCCACACCGTCCTTGATCAGCCCGGGATCCACTCCGAGTTCGTGGCTCGAATCGTGCTCGATCTCCTCGAGGGTGATCCGCAGTTCCTCACCGGCCTTGTTCGTCACCACCCAGAGTGCCTGCGCGTCGTCGGCAGGTTCTTCGACGAGCCAGCACGGCGGGCTCATCCAGTTGAGGGGCTTGTAGGCACGGTCGTCGGCATGGATGCTCACCGAACCGTCGGCCTTGACGAGGAGTAGTCGGCGGGCCGTGGGCAGGTGCGCCGTCAGGCGTCCGATGTAGTCCACACGGCAACGGGCAATCACAAGACGCACGGACCTACCCTAGTGGATCGGCTCGACTAGTCTCGAACGACCATGTCAGCACGCAGCAACCGCACCGCTCCGCTGGGGTCCGCGATCCTCGGTGAGCCCGCCGAACCCGTCCGGCGGCAACGCATCCGTATCCAGACGCTGCTCACCCTCTCGCTCGTCGTCACCCACCTCGTGGGTGCCGCCCTCGTGGCGGCACTCATCAACGTCGTGATCCCGGGCCCGTCCGTTCTTACCTCGGAGTTCCTCGTCGTCACCGCGATCCTCGCCCCCGTGTACGTGGGGGTCGCGATCGTGGTCGGGTCGGTCATGTTCACGCGGGGCGCACTTCGTCGGTTGCGGTGGGCACTCGAGAATCGGCGTCCCACCGCGGACGAGCAGCGCCAGGCTCTACAGATGCCGTGGCGGATCACGCTCGAACAGGGCGGGTTGTGGTTCCTCGGGCTGATTCTGTTCACGACGTGCTTCGGCATCATCGACCCCGAGACGATCCCGAAGGTCGCGCTGACCATCACGCTCGCCGGGGTGACGGTGTGCGGCTTCGCGTACATGTTCACCGAATTCGCGTTGCGCCCCATCTCTGCCCGGGCGCTGGAGGCGGGCACACCGCCCCGGCGGAAGTTCGCGGGCACCACCGGACGGGTGATGCTGTCGTGGGCTCTCGGCAGCGCGGTGCCGGTCGTGGGGCTGATCTTCGTCGCGGTGTTCACCTTCCTCCGCCCGGTCACCACCACCCGTCTCGCGATCACGATCCTCGTGCTCGGCACGGTTGCGTTGTTCACCGGATCGCTCCTGATGTACCTGGCCGTGCGGTCGACCATCGCCCCGATCGAATCGGTGCGTTTCGGTATGCGGAGGATCCAGGAGGGAAGCTTCGACGCCGCCGTGGTCGTCTACGACGGCACCGAACTCGGCCAGCTACAGGCCGGGTTCAACCAGATGGCAGAAGGATTGCGCGAGCGCGAACGCATGCGGGATGTGTTCGGCAAGCACGTCGGGAGGGACGTCGCAGCCGCCGCCCTGAACCGGGCGGAGACTCTCGGTGGTGAAGAGCGGGACGTTGCTGTGCTGTTCATCGACATCATCGGATCGACGGGGATCGCAGCAAGCAGGCCTCCCACCGAGGTCGTCGAGATCCTGAACCGGTTCTTCGCCGTCGTCGTCCACGAGATCCACGCTGCCGGCGGCTTCGTGAACAAGTTCGAGGGTGACGCGGCCCTCGCCATCTTCGGCGCGCCCGTGACCGTCGACGATGCTCCGGGCCAAGCTCTGGCGGCCGCACGGAAGATGGCGCAGCGACTCGAAGCCGAGGTACCCGAATGCCGGGCCGCCATCGGAATCACCGCGGGAATCGCCGTGGCCGGCAACATCGGAGCAGAAGAACGGTTCGAGTACACGGTGATCGGCGATCCGGTCAACGAGGCGGCCCGGCTGTCCGAACTCGCCAAAACGGTGCCCGGACACGTTGTCGCCTCACGCCGTGCGCTCGACGCCGCATCTGCCACCGAACGCTCGCGTTGGACGCTGGGAGAGGAAGTGGTGCTCCGGGGACGGACGGAACCGACCCACTTGGCGGTTCCGTCCTGCTGAAAGTCCGGCGCGTACTCACTCCCCCGCGATGATCGCGTCGAGGAATCTACGGGTGCGTTCCTGTTCGGGATTGGTGAAGATGCGCTCGGGCGTCCCCTCCTCGACGATGCGGCCCTGATCGAACATCAGCACCCGGTTGGAGACGTCGCGTGCGAAGTTCATTTCGTGGGTGACGATCAGCATCGTGATGTCCGTCGTCTCGGCGATGGTGCGCAATACGTCGAGCACGTCGGCAACCAGTTCCGGGTCCAGTGCCGAGGTCACCTCGTCGAGCAACAGGATGTCGGGATCCATCGCGAGCGCGCGGGCGATCGCCACACGCTGCTGCTGCCCACCGGACAACTGCGTCGGATGTGCGGTCTCCTTGTCCGACAACCCGACCGTCGCGAGCAGTTCACGCGCGCGCTCCTGCGCTTCGGACTTCTTGCGGCCGAGCACGTGGATGGGAGCTTCGGTGAGGTTCTCCATCACGTTCATGTTCGGAAAGAGGTTGAACTGCTGGAACACCATGCCGATACTGCGGCGCATCGCCCGAAGGTGCCGCTCCGACGCGGGAACCAGACGATCCCCTTTCCGTTCGTGGCTCAGGGGTTCACCTTTGACGCGGATTACTCCGTCGTCCACCTTCTCCAATGTCATGAGTAGCCGGAGGATGGTGGTCTTTCCGGAGCCACTCGGACCGATCAGGGTCACCCTGTCGCCGGCCGCGACTGTGAAGTCGAGGTGGTCGAGAACCACGTTGTCGCCGAATTTTTTGACGACGGAATCGAATTCGATCATCGGCACACCGGATTTGCCTCGCGTGGTGGCGGTGCCCTCGTCGATGGCGGGGTCAGTAGGCAAGTCGACGCTCCAATCTGCGGATGAGTACTGACGTGGGGTAACTCGCGATGAGGAAGATCAACCCCGCCATCGTCAGAGGCTCGAGGTACTGAAAGTTCCGTGCACCGAATTGCTGAGCAGCAGTGACCATTTCGACGACCGAAATGGTGAACAGGTACGGCGTGTCCTTGAACATCGACACCGCATAGTTGCCGAGTGCGGGAACGACCCGCCGGACGGCCTGCGGCAGGATCACCGCACGCCAGGTGCGCACGGGCGGCAGAGACAACGCACGCGCCGCTTCCCACTGCCCCACCGGGACCGCTTCGATCCCTGCCCGATACACCTCTGCCATGTAGGTCGAGTAGTGGATACCGAGCACCGCGATGCCAATCTGCAACGCCGAGAACTGCGGGAGCAGGTAGTAGACGAACAGCAACTGCACCACAAGCGGCGTCAACCGAATGAACTCGACTACACCGGACAACAGTTTCGCGAGCACCTTCGGCAGGGAACGCCGCAAGATCGCCACCGCCAGACCCAGTACGGCGGCCAGGGCGAAGCCCAGCACCGTCGCCAGCAGCGTGATCCGGAACCCTTCGAGCAGAACGGGCAGCGCCTCCCCGGCGCGTTGCCAACTCCATTGGACGTTCACGATTTCACCACCCCCGCGGGTTCGTCGAGAGCGGGCGCGACTCCGAAGATTTCACGCATGCTCGGACCGGCGCCCAGGCGGCTCTTCGCGCGCACCTCGAGGGCGTTCATGAACAACGTCAGGACGTACCCGATCACGAAATAGAGAACGAGCCCGATTCCGAACGCGAACAACGTGTCGCCGGTGCTCTGCCGCAACTGTTCGATCTCGAACGTGAGATCTTGCAGCAGGATGTAGCTCGCGAGAGCCGTGCCCTTGAGCAACTGGATGAGCAGATTGGTCAGGGACGGAATCATCTCCGCCCACGCCTGCGGGAAGATCACCCGGCGCAACCGTTGCCAGTACCCGAAGTTGAGGGCGGTCGCGGCCTCCCATTGCGGGCGGGGCACCGACGCAATGGCGCCGCGCACCACCTCCGCTCCGTACGCCCCGTAGTTGAGCGAGAGCGCGAGGATGCCGCACACGATCGGTTCGAGCCGGTACCCGAAGAGCGGGAGGACGTAGAAGAACCAGAACAACTGCACCAGCAGCGACGTGCCCCGGAAGAACTCGATGACGACGCGGGCACTGCCGCGGAGAACAATGTTCTTCGCGGCACCCGCCAGCCCCAGCGCGAGGGCGATCAGAAACGCGAAAATCGCACTACCTACGGTCAATTCGAGTGTGACGACGATCCCGTCGAAGATGCGGGGTATCGCATCCCGAAACTGGTCGAAGTTCGACTCCGCAGCCATGGTCCGGATCCCGAGCTCAGGCTGTTCCCTTGCACAACATCTCGGTGGTCAGGTTCGGATCCGGCAACTCGGCAGCGGTGAAACCGAACTCACCGACGGCGTCGAGGTACGAGGCCTCGTCCGACGTGATCTTCGCGAGTTCGGCGTTGTAGGCGTCTCGGAGATCCGCATCTTCCTTGCGGAACACGGTGCCACCCGCGCCGACCTGAGGAACGCCGTTGATCACCGCGACGAACGACTCGGTGACGTCGACGGGCGCGTTCTCGTTGTTCTGCTTCATCCAGTTCAGCGAGATACCGGTCAGCGCGAAGACGTCGGCGCGGCCGTTGACCACAGCATCCATCCCGTCCTGCGGCGACGACACCTGCATCGCGTCGATGCCGAGAGCCGTGGCGTAATCGGACTCGATCGCACCGGTCAGTACCGCCATGCGGACGCCCTTGTCCGAGATCGACTGCATGTCGCTGAGTTGCTCCGGGTTGCCCTGGGGAACCATCAGCGCTGTCGTGTAGTTGAATTCGGGCTCGCTGAACAACGCTTGTTCGCAGCGCTGCGGCAGGATCGACATGCCGGCGCTGACGACGTCGAATCGTCCCGCCTGGAGCCCCGGGATGAGTGCGCCGAATTCCGTCGGCACACCCTCGACGTCGTCGACGCCGAGGTTAGAGAAGATCTTCCGATGCAGTGCCACGGTCGCACCGGTGAGTTCGCCGTCCTGCATGAAGCTGTACGGCGCCTCGCCCGCGAAACCGACGGTGACGGTTCCGGAGTCCTGGATCCGCTGAAGCGTCGACCCCTCCCCCGAGTTGTCCACCTTGGTGCACCCCGTCATCGACGCCCCGACGAGTGCCAGGCCGGCAAAAGTGGCCGCCGCCTTCGAAAGTCCGGTGGAGGTCAATCGCTTCATCATCAGTCTCGTCCCTCTCGTCGTCCAAGAAACGACCCGGGAGGATGCGCACCGCGGTGCAGCACGATCCAAGCGGATCTTGCATCAGCGGACGTTACCCACATCACGTACCGAAGCGCGATGCGGAAGCGCGTCGTTACCATCTCGTAACCTGATGGATCCGTGACGGAAGTGAGACGAGAGGATTCAGGGCGGCCCACCAATCCCCCCGAACGCACTGAAGGCCCCCAACAATAGTTGGGGGCCTCCAGCAAACGGGTGTTCGGCGGTGTCCTACTCTCCCACACCCTGACGAGTGCAGTACCATCGGCGCAATGGGGCTTAGCTTCC
>NZ_JBVOON010000019.1:0-92251 GCF_055664235.1 Rhodococcus sp. NPDC019050
GCTGTTTTTTGGGGGCGGTCCCCTTGTGGTCCCCCCGCCCCCGCCCCCCCCCCCCCCCCCCCCAACCCCCCCCCCCCCCCCCCCCCGGGGGGGCCCCCCCCCCCCCCCCCCCCCCCCCCACGACCGTTTTTGCCACTGTGGGCGCCGTGGCCGGTGAGCTAGAGGACGGCGGCGATCTCGGCTGCCGCCGCCGCACCGTAGGCGCCGGCGAGGCGTTCGAGCGCCTCGGTCCGATCGAAGGTCCATTCCTGCGTGCCCGTGGTCTCGAGGACGTGCACCGCGACCAGCGACCCGAGTTGCGCGGCACGTTCGACGCTCAGCCCGGCGCGGTGCGCGACGAGGAATCCGGCCCGGAAGGCGTCACCGACACCGGTGGGGTCCACCTTCTCGCGATCCGGGACGACGCCGACGTGCACCCAGTTGCCGTCGCGGTCGACGATGTTCGCGCCGTTGCCGCCGAGCGTGGTGACCCGCATACCGACCATGGCGCCGATCTCGTCTTCGGTCAGGCCGGTCTTCTGCTGGAGCAGTCCCCACTCGTATTCGTTGGTGAACAGGTACTCGGCGCCCTCGATGAGCTGCGCCGCCTGCTTGCCGTCGAGGCGGGCGAGCTGCTGGGACGGGTCCGCGACGAACGGGATGCCGAGCCGTCGGCACTCCTCGGTGTGGCGGATCATGGCATCGGGGTCGTTGGCACCGACGAGCACGAGGTCGACCCCGTGTTCTTTCACGATGTCGTCGAGGGAGATGTCGCGGGCCTCGGACATCGCGCCCGGGTAGAACGACGCGATCTGCGCCATGTCCTCGTCGGTGGTGCACACGAATCGTGCCGTGTGCGCGGTGTCGGACACGTGCACCGACGAGCAGTTCACTCCGTGCTTCTCGAGCCAGTCACGGTATTCGGCGAAGTCCGCGCCGACGGTGCCCACGAGCACCGGCGAACCGCCGAGCACGCCCATTGCGAAGGCGATGTTGCCGCCGACACCGCCTCGTCGCACGACGAGGTCGTCCACCAGGAAGCTCAGCGAGATGTGGGCGAGCTGGTCGGCGAGCAACTGCTCGGCGAATCGGCCGGGGAAGCGCATGAGGTGATCGGTGGCAATGGAGCCGGTCACAGCGATGGTCACGTGGCTGAACCTTTCCGCAGGAATCGGGGCGATGAGGCACTCGGGGACGAGCGCGTAGCGCCCTCACGGTACCCGGAGATGCGAGAGGGCCCCGGTGCTCTCGCACCGGGGCCCTCTCGAAACCGACTCAGTTGAAGGAGTCGCCGCACGCGCACGAACCCGTGGCGTTCGGGTTGTCGATCGTGAAGCCCTGCTTCTCGATGGTGTCGACGAAGTCGATCGACGCGCCTTCGACGTACGGAGCGCTCATACGGTCCACAGAAAGCTTGACGCCGCCGAAGTCCACGGTCAGGTCGCCGTCGAGGCTGCGGTCGTCGAAGAACAGCTGGTACCGGAGACCCGCGCAGCCGCCGGGCTGCACGGCGATACGCAGTGCGAGGTCGTCACGGCCCTCCTGATCGAGAAGTGCCTTCGCCTTGGAGGCGGCGGCCTCGGTCAGGACGACGCCGTGAGTGGCGGTTTCTTGCTGCACAGTCATGGGCGCTCCCTGTTGTTCGTGTCGGACCAGTGGTTCTGTCGGACCCGGATGACTCAACGGTACCGCGCCCGGATGTATTCCTCTCGCACGAGCCGCCCGAGAAGGTGATAGTGCATCCTGATTTACCCGTTCTCGCGAATATCCCATAGATTGGAAGGGTGAAGTTGCTACGCCGCGGCGGTTCCGACGAGTCCGCCGACCACGAGGTTCCCGTGCCCGAGGCCCTGCCCGACGGGGAGGCTGTCGCCGCCACCCCGAAGGTCACCACCGGCAAGGGCCGCCCCACCCCCAAGCGTCGCGATGCCGAAGGCCGCCGGCGCGGCCCGGTGGCGCCCGCTCCGATGACCGCGAAGGAAGCACGCGAGCGACGCAAAGCCGCGCGCAAGTCGCAGTCGAAGGACCAGCGCAAAGCCGCCGCAGCCGAGCGCCGCGCAGCCGCTTCCGAGCGCCGCAACCGGATGCTCGCGGGCGAGGAGAAGTTCCTGCTTCCCCGCGACCGCGGTCCCGAGCGTGCCTACGTCCGCGACCTCGTCGACAGCCGGCGCAACCTCGTCGGCCTGTTCATGCCGCTGGCGTTGGTGCTGATCATGTCGATGTTCCTCGGCCCTGTAGTGCAGCAGTACGTCACGCTGGCGATGTTCCTGTTGATGCTGCTCATGGTCATCGAGGGCATCTACCTGGGCCGACTCGTGAACCGGAAGGTTCGCGAACGCTACCCCGACTCCGCCCAGGGCGGGTTCGGGCTGGGCTGGTACGCGTTCGTGCGTGCATCGCAGATCAGGAAACTGCGCGCGCCGCTCCCCCGCGTCAAGCCCGGCGACGCCGTCTAGAGGTCTTCGCCCCCTCGGCACACATCGTGGCTTCCGGCCGCGGCCTGCTCGTCCTCGGACGGGCGGAGCCGCGGCTGCGGCGTTTCTGGGGCCGGTGTTTCGGGGACCGGTGTTTCTCCGGGCCGGAACGCGTTGGTCCGCCACCACGCCCTGCCGGCCCACCGGGGTCTGGCGGGCGGGAGGAGACGCCCGAGTTCGGGCGCTGCCGCGAGGCCGAGAAGGAAGACGATGATCACAATGATGTCCGTCATATCGCCAGCCTGCTTCGAATGATCAGGGTCCAAAAGTGGCAGGAAAGACATCTATCCTCGAATTTCTGCCACCGGGCGAATTGATAGCGTCATCGGTGATTCCCCACGCGAGAGGTGACCTGTGACCAGCACCCCCGGCTCCCCCGCCGATATCGAGTTCCCCCAGTTGACCGCACCGGACAGGGAGGTGCGTCTCCTCGCCGAGGAACGACAGCGGGACCTGACGAAGCCGGCCGGTTCGCTCGGCAGGCTCGAGGAACTCGGTTGCTGGGTCGCCGCGTGCCAGGGCGAAGTCCCGCCGCACCCGTTCCGGCGACCCCGCGTCGTCGTGTTCGCCGGTGACCACGGAGTCGCGCGCAACGGTGTCTCCGCGTATCCGCCCGAGGTGACAGCACAGATGGTCGCCAACCTCGCCGCCGGTGGCGCAGCGGTGAACGTGCTGGCCGCCGCAGCCGGGGCCGGTGTCCGCGTCGTCGACATGGCCGTGGACGGCGACACCCCTGGAGAGGTCTCCGCATTCAAGATCCGGCGGTCGAGCGGCAGCATCGACCGCGAGGACGCTCTCACCCACGACGAGACCGTGCGCGCCGTCGAGGCGGGCCGCGCACTCGCCGATCGTGAAGTCGACGAAGGCGCCGATCTGCTCATCGCCGGCGACATGGGCATCGGCAACACCACCCCTGCCACCGTTCTCATCGCCACGCTCACCAGCACCGAGCCCGTCGCGGCCGTCGGCCGCGGTACCGGTGTCGACGACGCCGGGTGGATGCGCAAGGTCACCGCCATCCGCGACGCCATGCGGCGTGCCCGTCCGCACACCCGGGATCCGCTGGCACTCCTGCGCACCGCGGGTGGCGCCGATTTCGCCGCGATGGCCGGTTACCTGTCGCAGGCTGCGGTGCGGCGCACACCGGTCATCCTCGACGGCGTGGTCGTGACCGCTGCGGCGATGGTGGCCGAGGAACTGACTCCGGGCGCGGCACGGTGGTGGGTCGCCGGTCACCGGTCCGCCGAACCGGCGCACACCATCGCGTTGCGCCATCTCCGGCTCGAGCCGCTCCTGGACCTGAACATGCGGTTGGGTGAAGGGTCCGGAGCCGTGACCGCCCTTCCTGTTCTGCAGGGCGCCGTCGAGATCCTGGCGAACATGGCGACCTTCTCCGAGGCCGGAGTGAGCACCCGCGACGAGGCCCCCACCAAGACCCTCGGCTGATGATGCGCCGGTGGATCGAGGGCGTGTCCTTGGCCCTCTCCTGGCTCACCGTTCTCCCGGTGCGCGGACCGCATGACATCGACAAGGCGGTCGCCGGCCGGGCGATCTCCGCCGCGCCCGTCGCCGGTGTCGTGCTGGGCGTCGCGGCAGCAGCGGTGTCCTGGCTCGCGTGCATCGCAGGTGCGCCGGTCTTCGCCGCGGGCCTGCTCGGTGTAGGTGTGCTCGCCGTCGGAACCCGCGGGATGCACGTCGACGGCCTGAGCGACACCGCCGACGGACTCGGATGTTACGGACCGCCCGAACGTGCCCGCGAAGTCATGCACAGTGGCGGCGCGGGTCCGTTCGGCGTCGTTGCGCTGATCGTCGTACTGGGCATCCAGGCGACGGCGTTCGGCGCGCTCGCGGACGACGGCGGATGGGTAGCCATCGTCGTCGCGGTGGTCGCGGGCCGGGTCGCGGTGGTTCTCGCGTGCCGGCGGGGCATCCCCGCTGCTCCGGGTAGCCGATTCGGCAGCCTCGTCGCCGACACACAGGGCCCGGTGCCGATCGCGCTCTGGACGGTCGCGGTGATCGCCGCCGCCGTCCTCGCCACACCTGCGGTGCCGTGGCTCGGACCGGTGGCCGTTCTCGTGACACTGCTGCTGACGGTGCTGTTCGTGCAGCACTGCGCCCGCCGATTCGGCGGACTCAACGGCGACGTGCTCGGTGCGGCGCTGGAGGGCACGGTCGCGGCCGTCGCTCTGGTAGCTGCGATCGCGCTCTGACGAGCAACTCCCCCGACCGAAAAACAGCCCGACCCGAACAGAAAGGCCGCGACCGTCGGTACGGTCGCGGCCTTTTCTTACTGCAGATCTATGCGTGCAGCGTCGTCATCCAGCCGTGCGTGTCGGCGAAGGTTCCGCGCTGGATGCCGGTCAGCGTGTCGCGCAGCGCCATCGTGATGGGACCGGGCTCTCCGTCACCGATGGTGAACTCGCCGTGCTTGTCCTTGATCCGGCCGACCGGGGTGATGACGGCCGCGGTTCCACACGCGAACACCTCGGTGATCTCACCGCTCGCGGCCTTCTCACGCCACTCGTCGGTGCTGATCCGCTGCTCGTCCACGACCAGTCCGGAATCCTTGGCGAGGGTCAGCAGCGAGTCGCGGGTGATGCCGGGCAGCAACGATCCGGACAGTTCCGGGGTGACGAGGCGTGCATCCGCGCCGGACCCGTACACGAAGTACAGGTTCATCCCGCCCATCTCCTCGACGTACTTGCGCTCGATCGCGTCGAGCCACACGACCTGGTCGCAACCCTGCTCGGCGGCGTGCGCCTGTGCGACGAGCGAGGCCGCATAGTTGCCGGCGAACTTCGCGGCGCCGGTGCCACCGGGCGAGGCGCGCACGTATTCACGCGAGAGCCACACGCTCACCGGCCGCACGCCGCGCGGGAAGTACGCGCCCGCGGGAGAGGCGATGAGGAGGTACCGGTATTCCTTGGCGGGGCGCACGCCGAGCGCAGGCTCGGTCGCGAACATGAAGGGCCGCAGGTACAGCGACTCCTCGCCGCCCGCCGCGGGAACCCACTCGTGGTCGATGTCGAGCAGTTCGCGCACCGACTTCTCGAACAACTCCGGCGGCAGGTACGGCATGGCCAGGCGCTCGGCGGACCGGTTCATCCGTGCCGCGTTGGCGGACACCCGGAACGACTTGATGCTGCCGTCCGCCTGCCGGTACGCCTTGAGTCCTTCGAAGATCGCCTGCCCGTAGTGCAGAACCATCGCCGCCGGGTCGATCTGGATCGGGGCGTACGGCTCGACCTTCGCGTCGTGCCAGCCGACACCTTCGGTGTAGGTGATCGACACCATGTGATCGGTGAAGTACTGGCCGAAACCGGGCTCGGACAGAATCTCCTGTCGTCGCTCCGCGGTGCTCGGGGAGGGATGCGGGACGCGGACGAAATCGAGGACACCTGTCATGAACGACAATCCTAACAATCAGCCGGAGGGAACCTACTTGGTGTGGTCTTCCACGAACGGCGGGCTGACGATTTCGGCCCGCAACGACCGGCCTCGCACGTCCACGGTGACCTCGTCTCCGGCCGCAATTCCCGGCGCGGTGTCGAGCAGCGCGAGGGCGATCCCGACCTTGAGCGTGGGCGAGAAGGTCCCGGACGTGGTCTCCCCGATCGGTTGCCCGTCGTGCGAGACCGTCAGGCCCTGCCGCAGCACGCCTCGGTCGAGGGCGCGGAGCCCCCACAGCCGTCGTGCAGGTCCGGCTTCCTTCTCTGCGACGAGGGCGTCGCGGCCCCAGAACTGCGGCTTCTTCCATCCGACGGCCCATCCCACCCGGGCCTGCACGGGCGTGATGTCGAGGGACAGTTCGTGGCCGTGCAACGCGTAGCCCATCTCCGTGCGCAGCGTGTCGCGGGCGCCGAGGCCCGCAACCTGTCCACCGGCGGCGCGGACCGATTCGGTGAGCGCCCGGAACAGGATTTCCGCGTCGCCCCATCGCGGCAGCACCTCGTAACCGCGTTCACCGGTGTATCCGCTGCGGCACACCCGTACCGGCCTGCCCTGATAGTCCGCGTCCACGAAGCCCATGTATTCGATGTCGGTCGGCAACCCGAGGCCGGCGAGTACGTCCTCGGACCGCGGTCCCTGCACGGCGAACACCGCGTAGTCGCGATGCTGGTCCGTCACGCTCACACCGTCCGGCGCCGCGGCGACGAGTGCTGCGACGACGGCAGCGGTGTTCGCGGCGTTGGGGACGAGGAACAGTTCTTCGTCGGAGACGTAGTAGACGATGAGATCGTCTGTGACGCCGCCGGTTTCCGTGCAGCACAGCGTGTACTGCGCCTTGCCGGGGCCGATCTTGGCAAGATCGTTGGTGAGCGCGGCATTCACGAACTCGGCGGCACCCGGACCGGTCACCAGGGCCTTGCCCAGGTGGCTGACATCGAACAGTCCCACGGCCTCGCGGACCGCGGTGTGCTCGGCCACCGTCCCGGCATACGACACGGGCATCTCCCACCCACCGAACGGCGCGAAGGTGGCGCCGAGTTCGACATGGACGGCATGGATGGGCCCCTGCTGGAGTTCCTCGTCACTCATGGCGCCGACGCTATCCCACCGCTGCCACCGTCCGGTGGGTGGTCACTAGCATCGAGGCATCACCCCCGCTTCCTAGGAGTTGCCTGTGAGCACACCGACCCCCGTACTTCCCGAACTCGCACTCGCCGGTTCGGTATCCAAGCGAGCCGAGGTGCTCGTCATCGGACTCACCTCGTCCGACAACGGCGCCGAGATCCTCTTCGGTGACGGCCCCGTCGACGAGTCGCTGCTCGGAGAACTGCTCGACACGCTGCAGGCGGTAGGCGCCACGGGCCGCAGCGAAGAACTCACCCGGGTGCCCGCACCTGCGGGCCTGCCCGTCGCGAGCGTTCTCGCCGTCGGTCTCGGAGCAGCGGACCGCATCGACGCCGAGCAGGTGCGACGCTCCGCCGGTGCGGCCGCCCGAGCGCTGACCGGCGTGGAGACGGTCGCAACCACGTTGTCGTCGGTCGATCTCGGTGCTGCCGCGGAGGGTTTCGCGCTCGGCTCCTACACGTTCACCGAGTTCCGCTCGGCGAAGTCCGCCCCGAAGGACGACGCGCGCCACGCCACCCGGATCGAACTGCTCGTCCCGTCCGTGCGCGACCGCGCGGCGAAGGCGACCCTCGCCCGCGCCACCGCGATCGCCGAGGCCGTGGCGACCGCCCGCGAGTTCGTCAACACCCCGCCGAGCCACCTCTACCCGGCCGAGTTCGCCGCACGCGCGAAGGCGCTCGGTGAAGCCGCCGGACTCAAGGTCGAGGTGCTCGACGAGAAGGCCCTCGAGAAGCAGGGTTTCGGCGGGATCGTCGGCGTCGGCAAGGGGTCCTCGCGTCCGCCGCGCCTGGTGCGGTTGTCGTACTCCGCGAAGAAGCGCAAGGCGCCGAAGATCGCCCTCGTGGGCAAGGGCGTCACGTTCGACACCGGTGGCATCTCCATCAAGCCCGCCGCCGGCATGGAAGCGATGACCTCCGACATGGCCGGTGCCGCCGCGGTTGTCGCCACCGTGGTGCTCGCCGCGAAACTCGGTGTAGCCGCAGATGTCGTCGCTACCGTCCCGATGGCCGAGAACATGCCGTCTTCGACCGCGCAGCGCCCCGGCGACGTGCTGACTCAGTACGGCGGAACCACCGTCGAGGTCATCAACACCGACGCCGAGGGTCGCCTGATCCTCGCCGACGCGATCGTGCGTGCGTGCGAGGACGGACCCGACTACCTCATCGACACCGCGACGCTCACCGGCGCCCAGATGGTCGCCCTGGGTAACCGCACCCCCGGCGTGATGGGCACCGAGGAGTTCCGCGACCGGGTCGCGGCACTGTCCCAGGAGGTCGGGGAGAACGGCTGGCCGATGCCGTTGCCGGCAGAACTGCGCGGCGACCTCGAATCGCGGGTCGCGGATCTCGCGAACGTCACTCCGCACCGGTGGGGCGGGATGCTCGCCGCCGGGCTGTTCCTGAAGGAGTTCGTCGCCGAGGGCGTGCAGTGGGCTCACATCGACGTGGCCGGTCCGGCGTTCAACACCGGCGGTCCCTTCGGGTACGTCGGAAAGGGCGGAACCGGGGTGCCGGTGCGCACGATGATCACCGTCATCGAGGACATCGCCGAACGCGGCTGACCCGCACCGGGCGCGCCCTGCTCCCCGCGGCACCATCCGCGAAGAGCCGGGCGCGCACCGTCCGAGGGGTGGGACCGCCTCCCCCTCCTCGAACGCTTCCAGGCGATGAGTGCAAGGATGGATACGGCCATGCCTCGCTTGGGCAGCGGTCCGTCTACCCCTGAAGCACCCGCACGAGTCCCCGGCCTCGAGCACAATGGTGACGACCACACAATGGTTGTCGACCACGAGTCGGTACAACTCAACACACACGAACACAACCGTCGAGGAGTCAACAGACATGGCCTTCTCCGTCCAGATGCCAGCGCTTGGTGAAAGCGTCACCGAGGGAACTGTCACGCGATGGCTCAAGCAGGAAGGAGACACGGTCGATGTCGACGAGCCCTTGCTCGAAGTCTCCACTGACAAGGTCGACACCGAGATCCCCTCGCCCGCAGCAGGCGTCCTGGTCAAGATCGTCGCTCAGGAAGACGACACGGTCGAGATCGGCGGCGAACTCGCTGTGATCGGTGACGCCGGCGAGTCCGCCGACGACGCCGCACCTGCAGAAGAGTCCGCCGAAGAACAGCCCGCCGAAGAACCGGCAGCAGAGGAAGCTCCCGCGGAGTCTGCCCCGGCGAAGTCCGGTGGCAGCGGCGAAGGCACCCCCGTCACCATGCCCGCACTGGGCGAGTCCGTCACCGAAGGCACCGTCACCCGGTGGCTCAAGGCTGTCGGCGACGAAGTGGCGGTCGACGAACCCCTCCTCGAGGTCTCCACCGACAAGGTCGACACCGAGATCCCCTCGCCCGTCGCCGGCATCCTCACCGAGATCACCGCGCAGGAAGACGAGACCGTCGAGGTCGGTGGACAGCTCGCCGTCATCGGCTCCGAGGCTCCCGCCGAGAAGCCCGCGGACGAGCCTTCCTCTGCACCGGCAGCCGAGGCTCCGTCAGAGGAGGCTGCGCCCGAGCCGAAGCAGTCCGAGCAGTCTGCCCCGGCGAAGTCCGGTGGCAGCGGCGAAGGCACCCCCGTCACCATGCCCGCACTGGGCGAGTCCGTCACCGAAGGCACCGTCACCCGGTGGCTCAAGGCTGTCGGCGACGAAGTGGCGGTCGACGAACCCCTCCTCGAGGTCTCCACCGACAAGGTCGACACCGAGATCCCCTCGCCCGTCGCCGGCATCCTCACCGAGATCACCGCGCAGGAAGACGAGACCGTCGAGGTCGGTGGACAGCTCGCCGTCATCGGCTCCGAGGCTCCCGCCGAGAAGCCTGCCGAGCCCGAGGTGAAGCCCGCTCCCAAGCAGGAAGAGCCCAAGCAGGAAGCTCCCAAGGAGACTCCAAAGCCGGCCGAGAAGCCCGCGGAGAGCAAGCCTGCCCCCGCTCCGAAGGCAGAACAGGCTGCGACGGCCCCGGCGCCGCAGGCAGTGGCCTCGTCGACCTCGTCCAACGGATCCAGCCCGTACGTCACTCCCCTCGTGCGCAAGCTCGCCGCGGAGCACGGCGTCGACCTGGCCAGTGTCAAGGGCACCGGTGTCGGTGGCCGCATCCGCAAGCAGGACGTGCTGGCCGCAGCCGAGGCCAAGAAGGCACCCGCTGCCCAGCAGAAGGCTCCCGCCAAGGCGGCCGCTCCGTCCGGTGCCGCACCGGGCGTGCGTCCCGAACTGGCAGATCTGCGCGGAACCACGCAGAAGGTCAACCGGATCCGTCAGATCACGGCCAAGAAGACCGTCGAGTCGCTGCAGACCACCGCACAGCTCACGCAGACGTTCGAGGTCGACATGACCAAGATCGCGCAGCTGCGGGCGCAGGCGAAGAAGTCGTTCGCCGAGCGTGAAGGCGTGAACCTGACCTTCCTGCCGTTCTTCGCGAAGGCAGTCGTCGAGGCACTTCGGGCCCACCCGAACGTCAACGCCTCGTTCGACGAAGGCAAGAAGGAGATCACGTACCACGCGGCCGAGCACCTCGGTATCGCCGTGGACACCGAGCAGGGCCTGCTCTCCCCCGTGATCCACAACGCCGGCGACCTGTCACTGGCCGGGCTGGCACGGGCCATCGCCGACCTCGCCAAGCGCACGCGCGGCGGCGGGCTCAAGCCCGACGAGCTGGCCGGCGGAACGTTCACGATCACCAACATCGGAAGCCAGGGCGCCTTGTTCGACACCCCGATTCTGGTGCCGCCGCAGGCCGCGATGCTGGGCACGGGCGCGATCGTCAAGCGCCCGGTCGTGGTGACCGACGAGACCGGCAACGAGTCGATCGGCGTCCGGTCGATGTGCTACCTGCCACTCACCTACGATCACCGGCTCATCGACGGCGCCGACGCCGGTCGTTTCCTGACGACGATCAAGCATCGTCTCGAGGAAGCCGCGTTCGAGGCCGACCTCGGCCTGTGACGGCCTGAAGGTCACAGCCGCGCTCCACGGAAGCGGGGGTTCCGCGTCACGACGGAACCCCCGCTTTCTGCTGTCCGGCACCGGTACAGGCCGCTCCGCCCGAACCCGACCGGCGTAAGGTCCGAAGACATGAGCAACGCCACCGCGTCCGCCCGTTCCGACATCTCACCGGTCTCCGTGGTGCACCTCGGCACGATCGGTTACGTCGAGGCATGGGAGCGGCAGCGTGAGATTCTCAACGCGCGCGCCGACGGCACCTGCTCCGATACCTTGCTGCTGCTCGAACATCCGCCCGTCTACACGGCCGGTAGGCGCACCGAGGACTGCGACCGTCCCAGCGACGGCACCCCCGTCATCGACGTCGACCGGGGCGGAAAGATCACCTGGCACGGCCCGGGCCAGCTCGTCGGGTATCCGATCGTCAAACTCGCCGAACCCATCGACGTCGTCGGGTACGTCCGGCGGATCGAACAGGCGCTCATCACCGTGTGCACCGACCTGGGTCTGACCTGCGGGCGCATCGACGGCAGGTCCGGCGTGTGGCTGCCCGCGGAACTGCGCGACGGCCGGTGGTTGCCCGAACGGAAGATCGCCGCGATCGGTATCCGCGTGCAGCGCGGCGTCACGATGCACGGCTTCTCCCTCAACTGCAATTCCGCGCTCGACGCGTTCGACTCGATCGTGCCGTGCGGGATCCGCGACGCCGGTGTCGCCTCGCTGACGGGTGAACTCGGCCGGGAGATCACGATCGACGACGTCACACCGGTCGTGACCGAGGCTGTGCTCGGGGCGCTCGACGGACGTATCCCCGTCACCGCCGCGGAGATCGACCGGGTCACGTTCGAGGAGGCCGTCGCCGCGTCCGAAGGTTCTTCGACCGCCCCGGAATTCACCACTCTGAGGTTCTGACCTGCCGCGCTCCCCGACCGGGTCCCGGCGCGAGCGCGGGCGTACGATCGAGGACGTGACTGTGGCCCCAGAAGGACGCAAACTGCTCCGGATCGAGACCCGAAACGCGCAGACGCCGATCGAACGTAAACCGAACTGGATCAAGACCCGGGCGAAGATGGGCCCGGAGTACACCGAACTCAAAGGGCTCGTACGACGCGAGGGCCTGCACACGGTCTGCGAAGAGGCCGGGTGCCCCAACATCTACGAATGCTGGGAAGACCGTGAGGCGACGTTCCTGATCGGTGGTGAACAGTGCACGCGCCGCTGCGACTTCTGCCAGATCGACACCGGCAAGCCCGCGGCGCTCGACCGTGACGAACCGCGCCGTGTCGCCGAATCCGTTCAGGTGATGGGCCTGCGCTACTCGACGATCACCGGTGTCGCCCGCGACGACCTGCCCGACGGCGGCGCGTGGCTGTACGCCGAAACCGTGCGGCAGATCCACGAACTGAACCCCGGCACCGGTGTCGAGAACCTCATTCCCGACTTCAACGGCAAGCCCGAACTCCTGCGCGAGGTGTTCGAGTCCCGTCCGGAGGTGCTCGCCCACAACGTCGAGACGGTGCCGCGGATCTTCAAGCGGATCCGCCCGGCCTTCCGCTACCAGCGGTCGCTCGACGTGATCACCGCCGCCCGCGAATTCGGTCTGGTCACCAAGTCCAACCTGATCCTGGGTATGGGCGAGACCCCCGAAGAGGTCACCCAGGCGCTGCACGACCTCCACGACGCCGGGTGCGACATCATCACCATCACCCAGTACCTTCGTCCGTCGCCGCGGCACCATCCCGTGGAGCGGTGGGTCAAGCCCGAGGAGTTCGTCGAGCACTCCGACACCGCCCGTGCCATCGGCTTCGCCGGTGTGATGGCCGGACCGCTGGTGCGCTCGTCGTACCGCGCGGGTCGTCTGTACGCGCAGGCGATGGCGCATCACGGCCGCGAACTTCCCGCAGCCCAGGCGCATCTCGCCGAGGAAGGCACCGCCTCCCAGGAAGCCGGTTCGGTCCTGGCCCGATTCGGTAGCTGACACTCCGTAACAGCGACGCTGTGTGATCGGCCCCGGTGGTGGCGAATACGCCTCTGCCGGGGCCGTATCCTTGGGGGTATGGCCAAGGGCAGTAGCAGCGACAAGGAAGCGAAGGCTGCGGCGAAAGCCGCAAAGAAGCAGGCGTCGAAGGAGCGTCGCGGCCAGTTGTGGCAGGCGTTCCAAATTCAGCGCAAGGAAGACAAGCTTCTCCTTCCGTGGATGATCGGGGCGCTCGTCGCCTCGATCGTGGTGTTCTTCCTCATCGGTTTGATCTTCGGGCTCCAGTGGTTCCTGTTGCCCATCGGCATCCTCGTCGGCGTGCTTCTCGCCTTCATCATCTTCGGACGCCGTGTCCAGAAGACGGTGTACACGAAGGCCGACGGACAGGCCGGCGCAGCAGCGTGGGCTCTCGACAATCTTCAGGGCGCCTGGCGCGTCACCCAGGCCGTTGCGGGCACCACGCAGCTCGACGCGGTCCACCGCGTGATCGGCCGTCCGGGCGTCATCCTCGTCGGTGAGGGCAACGCCGGCCGCGTCCGCGGGCTGATGGCGCAGGAGAAGAAGCGCGTCTCCCGCCTCGTCGGCGACACCCCGATCTACGAGGTGGTCGTGGGCAACGAGGAGGGCCAGGTCAAGCTGTCGCAGCTGCAGAAGCACCTGTCGAAGCTGCCCCGCAACATCGACAACAAGCGTATGGACACCATCGAGGGCCGGCTGTCGGCGCTCAGCACCAAGAAGACCGGACCGGCCATGCCGAAGGGTCCGCTGCCCGCCGGAGCGAAGATGCGCAGCGTGCAGCGCACGATCCGCCGCCGCTGACCCTCGGTCCCGAACGACCCCTCACCCCGAGACGACCGCCTCCGATTCACGACGTGAATCGGAGGCGGTCGTCGTTGTACGACTGGGTGCGCCCAGCGGACGCAGACGACGGAAGCGACTAGCGGGCGCTGACGATCGCGGTTCCGGTCGCGCGGTCGTGCATGCCACGGCCGTCGACATCGGTAACGGTCGCGGGGACGACGAACACGATGAGCACCTGACGTGCGAGCGCCCGGACGATGCCGACCCGAGCGGGCGCATCCACCCGGATGACCCGCACCCCTGCGATGAACTGGCCGGGAGTGAACGAGAACAGCGTGACGCTCACGACACCGACCACGAACCAGATGATCAACGTGTATCCCGAGAGCCGCGAGCTCTCGAGCGGGTTCTCCCCGACCAGGCTCGCCGCGATCGCCAGCGACAGGAACCAGTCGAGCGACAGAGCCAGCACACGCCGCGCCGTCGAAACGAGAGACCCGGGACCGTGCTGGGGAAGACCGAGCAGTTCGCCGGGGTACGCCTGCTCTTGTTGCTGCCCCTTCGGGAGCGCCGCAGAAGGTCCGGAAAGCCAACTGCCCGTCATTCGTGCCATACGTCCAGGATAGGCTGGTCGCTGCGGATCACCACGATCCCATGTACCGGCGGTGACTTCTACCACGTTTCTGCCCTCATAGCGGGGGCAATGCGAGGCGTAACACCGCCGAAACATAGGTTTGATGGGCGGGCAACACCAGGTCCATACCGTCTGATCCGACGCAGGCGCCCCACCACCATGGCGCGCACCGACTGAAGGAGCACAAGCGTGGCGTTCACCACGGCCGAAGAGGTCATCAAGTACATCGCGGACGAAAACGTCGAGTACGTGGATATCCGATTCACCGACCTGCCCGGCATCGAGCAGCACTTCTCGATCCCGGCGAAGGCGTTCAATCAGGACGTCTTCGAGGACGGCCTGGCGTTCGACGGCTCGTCCGTGCGTGGCTTCCAGTCCATCCACGAGTCGGACATGCTCCTGCTCCCGGACGTGACCACCGCGCGCATCGACCCCTTCCGTGCAGCCAAGACCCTCAACGTCAGCTTCTTCGTCCACGACCCGTTCACCCGCGAGTCGTACTCCCGCGACCCTCGTAACGTCGCGCGGAAGGCCGAAGAGTACCTGATCAGCACCGGCATCGCCGACACGGCGTACTTCGGTGCCGAGGCCGAGTTCTACATCTTCGACTCCGTCTCCTACGACTCCAAGATGAACGGCTCGTTCTACGAGGTCGACTCGATCTCCGGAGCATGGAACACCGGCGTGGACTACAACGCCGACGGCACCCCGAACCGTGGCTACAAGGTTCGCCCGAAGGGCGGCTACTTCCCCGTCGCTCCGTACGACCACTACGTGGACCTGCGCGACGAGATCTCCACCAACCTGCAGCTCGCGGGCTTCGAGCTCGAGCGCGCCCACCACGAGGTCGGCACCGGCGGCCAGGCCGAGATCAACTACAAGTTCAACACGCTGCTCTCGGCAGCCGACGACCTGCAGCTGTTCAAGTACATCGTCAAGAACACGGCGTGGAAGAACGGCAAGACCGCCACCTTCATGCCGAAGCCGCTCTTCGGTGACAACGGCTCGGGCATGCACGTCCACCAGTCGCTGTGGAAGGACGGCAAGCCGCTGTTCCACGACGAGTCCGGCTACGCGGGCCTGTCCGACCTCGCCCGCTGGTACATCGGCGGCATCCTGCACCATGCGCCGTCGCTGCTCGCGTTCACCAACCCGACGATCAACTCGTACCACCGCCTGGTTCCGGGCTACGAGGCGCCGATCAACCTCGTCTACAGCCAGCGCAACCGTTCGGCTGCGGTCCGTATCCCGATCACGGGCAACAACCCGAAGGCCAAGCGTCTCGAGTTCCGCGCGCCCGACTCCTCGGGTAACCCGTACCTGAACTTCGCCGCGCAGATGATGGCCGGCCTGGACGGTATCAAGAAGAAGATCGAGCCGATGGCTCCGGTCGACAAGGACCTCTACGAGCTTCCGCCGGAGGAGGCCAAGAACATCCCGCAGGCTCCGACGTCGCTCAACGCGGTCATCGACCGCCTCGAGGCCGACCACGAGTACCTCACCGAGGGCGGCGTGTTCACCACCGACCTGATCGAGACCTGGATCTCGCTCAAGCGTGAGCAGGAGATCGCTCCGGTCAACCTGCGCCCGCACCCGTACGAGTTCCAGCTGTACTTCGACTGCTGAGTCCGTCGGTCGCCGGCTACCGAGCCTCTCTTCGCAAGAGGTTCGCCGTCCAAGGAACCGGTCCGCTCGCCCTCCTCGGGCGGGCGGACCGGTTTCGTTTCAGGACCACGGCTAGTGGAGGATTCGGTTCGGTCAGGCGGGGTCGCGGCGATCCACCACCAAACGGCCGTCTCGCACCACGACCATCACCTTGCTGATCGCATCGATATCCGAGGTCGGATCACCTTCCACGACAACGAGATCCGCGGACATGCCGGATGCGATGAGTCCGTAGTCGGTCACGCCCAGAACTCGCGCGGGTTCGACCGTCGCAGCGTGAAGGGCCTCCCGCGGGCTCATTCCGGCCTCCACCAACAGCTTCAACTCCCGGTGGACGCCTGCACCGAACCGAACACCCGGCCGGGCGGCATCGCTGCCGACGACCACGCGTCCGCCGGCGGCATGAAACTCACCCACCCTGGCCTGGAGCGCCGAGACGGCGCTGGGGACATCCCCTTCCGCCAGAGCAGCCTCCGACACCACCACGCCGGCGGTGATAGGCACGTCCGCCGCGAGGAGGCGGGCAAGCACATCGTCGGGCCACCCTCCGAGCAGGTCGCGAGATTCGATGTGTTCGAGGCCGTCCACACCCACCGAGAGCACGTCGTCGAGGTCCCGCAGCGTGCCCCAGTGCGCCGTCACCGGCAGTCCGTGCAGGTGCGCTTCCTCCACTATCGCTCGCAATGTGTCCAGCGGAAGCGGATCCAACGGCCTGTCCCCGGATCCGCGGTCCTGCACCACCTTGGTGACATCGACAGCATCCCCATCGAGTGCCAGTGCACGGACCATCGAACGTGCCTCCTGTGGACCGGAGGGAAGCCGGACCGTGTCGGAGTCGGCATCGGTACCGACGGTCGCGACGGGATGCCCACCCCGCGTGGTGAACAACGGGCCGGACATCACGATTCGTGGCCCCTCGAGCTCACCGCCGGCGACCTGGCTGCGCATGTCCGAGACCCAGCCGAGTTCGTCACCGAGGCTGCGCACCGTCGTGACACCGTGTTCCAGAGCCGACCGTCGATACCCGGGAGCGAACCGCACCGTCTCCAGGACGGCCTGCACCGTCGCACTCACCCCGGGCTCCTCCCCCACCTCCAGGTCCGGTGATCCGAGGTGGACGTGCATGTCGACGAGCCCGGGTGACACCGTGTATCCGCTGACGTCGACCACCGTTGCGCCCGCAGGAGGCGTCACCTCCCCCGCCCTACCGACGTCGGTGATCACTCCGTCACGGATCAACACGACCCCATCCGTGACGGACGTGAGGGAATCGCCGGTCAATACTGTTCCACCGACCAGCGCCAGGTCACCTGCGTGCTCTTGCACGCTCGGGCGGTACGACGTCGTCTCGAACCACACTGCGGCGCTCACGACGAGGACGCACGAGCCCAGTCCTGCAACCAGGACGACCCTCAGCGTCCGCCGCGATCTCCGACGCTTCGTCTCTGCGCGGCGCGCGCTCACGGGATCGGCCGCCAGAACTGCCTCGAACCCTGCTCTTTCACGACGAAGCCCTTCTTCATCAAGTCCGTGCGCAGATCGTCGGCATCCTCGGTGTCCTTCTCCCGCAGAGCCCGCTCCCGAGCCACCAGAATCGTGTTCACGGTCTCGGACAGCTCAGGGGTGCCGGGGATCCAGCGCTGGAACGTTCCGGCGTGCGGATCGTCGTCGTGCCAGGGATAGCCGTAACTGCGGAATGCCTGCTCGATCCTGCCCGCGTCGGCATCGATCTCCTCGCGGGCGAGTTCGCGGGTGGCATCGTCGGTGAGGACCAGTTGCTTCCCGTCGAGGAACACCGCCGCGATGTCGGTGCACGTGATCCGGCGGGTGTCCCCGTTCCGCTGGAGCGACACCTCATCCGGAGCGATGGTTACGCGTGTCGTGTCTCTGATGGTGTTCACGGCAAGCGCAGCGCCCAGCACGAGGCCGGCAACCACACCGAATGCGATACCCCACGTCTTGTCGATGGAGGCAAGCAACTGCAGCGGACCCTGGAACGGCACCCAGGGAAGGTTCTCCGCCCATTCCGCGACCCACGGCAAGCCGACGCCGATGCCCATACCGACGACCGGGGCAATGACGAGCAACGACACCGCGTCGCCGGTCGACAAACCCAGTCGTACCGGCGCCTCTTCACGGCGTCCTCCGGCTGTGCTGTCACCTATCGCCATGCCTGGCGCCCCCTCGAATCCGTCGACCCCGCAATCCGTCTCCTGCCGACGTGCCGGGGCACCCACCTGCCCTGCGCCGTCCAGCGACCGTCGACGTGTGTGAAATGTAGTGCCTTTTTCACCGCTCGGCCACGCACCGGCCGGACCTCGCGGCAGGCGATGGCCTCCCAGAATCGAAGTTTATCGAAACAGATTGTTGCCGTTCGTGATTCGATATGCCACGGCATGATCTACGGAGGTCGTGCTCGTCGCAGGGTGTCCATCGGTGCGTGGATCAGCGGCTCGCGACGCGCCGCAAATCGATCGCCCTTCGCCCGAAGGCTTGCTTCGGGCCGAGGACGGGTGCAGCCGGGCCGGCAGTCAGCCCTCCAGAGCCGAGGCGACGCCCGCCGCCATCGGGGTGGTGGGCCGCCCCGGCAACGTGCGCAGATCCTCGGTCACGTGGGCCGAGGCGCCCTGCGAGATCGCTACATCGGCATCGACGATCGACTCGACGGCATGCTCGGGCAGGTCTGCGTGCTGCAGGATCGCCCGGTACTGCTCGGCGGGGACATCGGCGTAGGTGATGGGCACGCCCGACTGTGCTGCTACCTCGGCGGCCAGTTCGGACAGGGTCCACGCGGTGTCGCCGGTGAGGTCGTAGATCTTTCCGGCCTGATCGTCACGTGTCAGGATGATCGCGGCTGCTTCGGCGAGGTCGGCACGGCTCGCCGACGCCATCCGGCCGTTGCCCGCGCTCCCGATGAGTGTGCCGTGTCCGACGGCATTGCCGATGGCGGCCGTGTGGTTCTCGGTGTACCAACCGTTGCGCAAGATGACAGCGGGCTGCCCGGAGGCAGCGATGGCCTGTTCGGTGGCGCGGTGCACGCGCGCCGACCCCATCGTGTTCGTGGGGGCGTGAGTGACCGACGTGTAGGCGAGAAGGCTCACACCGGCAGCGACTGCCGCGTCGATCACGTTCTGGTGCTGCTGGATTCGCTTGGCATCTGCCCTGCAGGCGACGACACCAACAAGACCTTGTCGGCGCCTGCAAAGGCAGCCGGAAGTGTCTCGGGCAGATCGTAGTCGGCTCGGCGGAACTCGACACCCGCAGCAGCGAAGTCCGCTGATCCGGAACAATCGCGGTCCGCAGCGACGATCCGGTCGTCCGGGACTCCTCGGTCGAGGAGGTAGTTGACGATCTGGCTTCCCAGCTGACCTGTAACTCCGATAACTACGATCATGAATAGGATCGATGAGCACGGACCGACGATCAGGCGAGTTGTGAACTCGGAGGTCGGGACCCTCGAACTGGACTGCGACATCCTCACCACTCAACGCCACGACCTGCGGATCATGATATTCACCACCGAACCCGGTAGTGAATCCGACAGCAAGCTCGCGCTCCTCGGAACGATCGGCCTTCAGAAAGTGTCGACCGAGTTCGCATAGCAGCGGAAGTTGCCTCATTCGCCGTCCAGGACTTCATCGCACCGACACGATCGATGGAGTCGGTGGGAAGACAGATGATCTGGTCACGGTGAACAGTCCGGTCCGGTGATTCGGTGGTCGCAACCACAACGGTTTCACGGCGTGTGTCGTCGGACCGCGGCGATTGCGCCGTGTGGACGATAGCCACTCCCCGACCGCGTATGCGTCTCGACTATTTCGAAGCCGGCGTCGACCAACTCTTGGGCGAGTGCGACTACCGGCCATCGATACGCGGTGGACACCGCGTGATCGAACGCCTCGACGGTTGGTCCTTCGAAGAATCCCACCAACAAACCTCCACCCGAACGGATTACCCGTGCGAACTCGGCGAGCGGAGTCCCGATGTCCTTCGGACTGTGGTGGATGAGCGAATACCACGACAGCACGCCTCCCAGCGTTCCGGGCGGTGGATCCAATGCTTCGTAACTGCCGACCTCGAACGACAGTCCCGGATGTTGCGCACGCGCGCGCTCGACGAATTCGGGAACCAGATCGACGCCGCTCACGGGCAGCCCGCGCTCGGCCAAGAAACTCGTCCACTGCCCCGGACCGCACCCGGCGTCGAGTACGGGACCTGCGACGGTCTCGGCCCAGCTAGCGATCAGCGCTCGGTCCGACGGATGCGCCGACGTCACAGAGCCGAACAGATCCGAGTACTCCCGGGATCTGGCCGAGTACGACTCGCGGACGGCCCAGGAGCGGGACTCTACGTTCTCCATACCGCCCATCATCAGTTATCGGATAGCGCATTTCCTTCCGGTACGTATCGGACCACACCTTCATGCGCAAGTCTTGCAATGCTTACTAGGATATTGCCATATGGTGCTCACTCCACCAGGCGTGAGGGGACTCCCGATGACCCGCAAGCTGACTTTTGCTATCTGTACGATTTCCGTAACCCACCTGCGTGGGAGCGTCCGTGGAGCGACCTCTACGCGGAAACGCTCGACGTGATCGCCTGGACGGAGACGGTCGGCTTCACCGGCGCATGGGTGCCGGAGCATCACGGCGCCGACGACGGCTATCAACCTTCACCGCTGTTGACGCTCGCGGCCATCGCGGCGCGCACCACGTCACTTCGGCTCGGGTCGGCAGTCGCACTCGCGCCACTCCACCATCCGGTGCGTTTTGCGCCCTCGGGCTCGGTTACCGACGTCGTGAGTACGACGCGCTCGGACTCGACTTCTCCACGCGTGGAAAGCGATTCGACGAGTTCCTTCAGATCGTCCTCGCCTTGTGGGCGGGGGAGACCGTGACTTTCGAGGGCAGACACTTCACCGTCGAGGACGCGAAGATCATGCCCCCGCCGACGCGCGGGCGGATCCCGCTCTACATCGGCGGTTTCGCAGACAAGGCACTCGAGCGAGTGGCCGAGTACGCCGACGGTTATTTCGGGAATGAAGAGTTCAGCGACCTCTACGCTGAAAAACTGAGGCAACGGGTAAAAAACCCGGCGGGCGCGGGGATCCGTATCCAGGGTTTGTTCTTCGTGGTGGCGAACGACCCGGAGAAGGCGATGGAGGAACTCGCGCCGTACTACCACTACATCAACAACAGTTACGGTGCCTGCTCGACGAGGACAAAGCCATCGGAATGAGCGACCCCGTGCTCGAAACCATGAGCCTGGAGCAATTCGAGCGCAGCGGAATCCTACAGATCGTCACGCCCGACCGCGCAGTGGACAAGTTCAGGAAAATGCAGGAACGCATGCCGTTCGAGCACTTCATGATGATGATGCCCGCAGGACTGCCGGCCGAAAGGTTCATGGAATACGCGGAACTGTTCGCAAACGAGGTGATCCCCGCGTTCCAGGGTGACACCCCCTGCTGAGTCCACGCCTACTGCGTCGTACTCCTCACGTGCGCGGCGTCCGGGGTCCGGACGGACGGGCCGTACGGCAAAGGATCCCGATCGCGCCGGCAACAACCGAAGGCGAAGACGGGCGACGCACCGCGCAGCACTCTCAGCGCCACCGAACCGGTCGTCTGGCGGACAGTGAGGGCGATGCACAAAGCGGTGTGGGATGCCGATCATCGCGGCGACCGACGACCTGGCACGCCTGATCGCCGTCTTCGACGCCTTCGCAGCCTTCCTTCGCGTCCACCCCGAGGAACCCATCGAGGTCGGGGCCGCCTCGCCCGCACTGCCACCCGCGCCCCATAGCGAGCACTGACCCGACGATCACTCGCGAAGGCAGGCGACGGATCGGCCGAAATCACGACTCATTCCAGAAAAGTGCGTCATAGTGGGGTGGTGCCCACCTCCAGGGAAGCAGCACAGCAGTTGCGCGCAGCAGGTCTCCGCGTAACGCGCCAGCGAGTCGCTGTCCTCGACGCCGCCGGTACACACCCGCACGCCGACGCCGAGACGATCTTCGACACGGTGCGCACCGCGCTTCCCGGCATTTCTCGCCAGACCGTCTACGACGTACTCCACGCGATGACGTCACGGGGGATGCTCCGGCGGATCGAGCCGTCGGGATCCCATGCGCGGTACGAGGCCCGCGTCGGCGACAACCATCACCATCTCGTCTGCCGGGCGTGCGGAGTCATTGCAGACGTGAACAGCGCGACCGGTGACACACCCTGTCTCACCGGGTACGACGACGGCGATTTCGCCGTTGACGAAACCGAGGTCGTCTTCTGGGGTCTGTGCCCCGGCTGCTCCTCATCGGCAGCTTCGCGACCACAGCCCTGAATCTGTCCGATCCACCCAGATCCGGAAGGAACCCGCAGTGTCCGAAAGCGAAAACCCGGCAGTCCCCTCCCCCAAGCCGCAGCCCCATCGCCCCAGGACCGCCCTGGACTGGTGGCCGGATCAGCTGGACCTCCAAGTCCTGCACCAGCACTCCCCTATGGCCAACCCCATGCCACCCGACTTCGACTACCGGAAGGAGTTCGAGAACCTCGACGTCGACGCGCTCCGCCAGGACCTCATCGCGCTGATGACCGACTCCCAGGACTGGTGGCCCGCAGACTTCGGGCACTACGGCGGCCTCTTCATCCGCATGAGCTGGCACTCCGCGGGCACGTACCGCATCGCCGACGGCCGGGGCGGCGGAGGCAAGGGCGCGCAGCGCTTCGCTCCGCTGAACAGCTGGCCCGACAACGTCAGTCTCGACAAGGCGCGTCGGCTGCTGTGGCCTATCAAACAGAAGTACGGACGCAGCCTCTCGTGGGCCGACCTCATCGTCTTCGCCGGCAACTGCGCCTACGAGTCGATGGGATTCAAGACGTTCGGGTTCGCATTCGGCCGCGAAGACATCTGGGAAGCCGACGAGGTGTTCTGGGGCCCGGAGGACACCTGGCTGGGCGACGAACGTTACGCCGGCGAGCGCGAACTGCAGGGCCCGCTGGGCGCGGTTCAGATGGGTCTGATCTACGTCAATCCGGAAGGCCCCAACGGCAATCCGGAGATCCTCGCGTCGGGCCGCGACATCCGCGAGACGTTCGCCCGCATGGCGATGAACGACGTCGAGACCGCTGCGCTGATCGTCGGAGGCCATACGGTAGGTAAGACGCACGGTGCGGCGCCCGCCGACAATCTCGGTCCCGAACCGGAGGCGGCGCCGCTGGAACAGCAGGGCCTCGGCTGGAAGAACTCGTACGGCACGGGCAAGGGGCCCGACACGATCACCAGTGGCCTCGAGGTCACCTGGACACCTACTCCCACGAAGTGGGACAACACGTTCCTCGAAATGCTGTACGGGTTCGAGTGGGAGAAGACCAAGAGCCCCGCGGGTGCCTGGCAGTGGACGCCGAAGGACAACGCCGGGTCGGATATCGTGCCCGATGCGTTCGATTCGTCGAAGAAGCATGCACCGGGCATGCTCACGAGCGACCTCGCGCTGCGATACGACCCGATCTACGGCGAGATCACCCGGCGCTGGCTCGACCACCCCGAAGAACTCGAAGCGGAGTTCGCCAAGGCCTGGTACAAGCTGCTGCACCGCGACATGGGACCGCTCTCGCGGTACCTCGGGCCGTGGATCCCGGAGCCGCAGCTCTGGCAGGACCCGGTGCCCGACGTCGATCACGAGCTGATCGGCGACGACGAGATCGCGTCGCTCAAGAGCACGGTCCTCGACTCCGGGCTGACCATCCCGCAGTTGGTGGCCACCGCGTGGGCGTCGGCGGCAAGTTTCCGCGGCACCGATATGCGCGGCGGCGCGAACGGCGCACGTGTCCGCCTCGAGCCGCAGAAGAACTGGGAGACCAACGAACCTGCCCAGCTGAACGCGGTGTTGCCGGTGCTCGAACGCATCCGTGACGACTTCAACAGCTCGGCGACGGGAAACAAGAAGGTCTCGCTCGCGGACCTGATCGTGCTCGCGGGTAGTGCTGCGGTCGAGAAGGCAGCCAAGGCGGCCGGACACGACATCACGGTGCCGTTCGCTCCGGGCCGGACGGACGCGTCCCAGGAGATGACCGACGTCGAGTCGTTCTCGGTGCTCGAGCCGAAGAGCGACGGGTTTCGCAATTTCCTGCAGGGCGGGGAGAAGCTTCCTCCGGAAAAGCTGCTCCTCGAACGTGCGAATTTCCTGACACTGACCGCCCCCGAGATGACGGTGCTCGTCGGCGGGCTCCGTGCCCTCGGAACCAATCACGGCGGCAGCAACCACGGCGTGCTCACCGATCGGCCTCAGGTGCTCACCACCGACTTCTTCCGTAATCTGCTCGACATGGGCACGGAGTGGAAGGTGTCGGAGTCGTCGGAGGGGATTTACGAGGGCCGCGCGCGCGGAACCGACGAGGTCAAGTGGACGGCGACCGCCGTCGATCTGGTGTTCGGCGCGAACTCCCAACTGCGGGCGCTGTCCCAGGCGTACGCCACCGACGACGCGCAGCCGCAGTTCGTGCAGGACTTCGTGAAGGCGTGGACCAAGGTGATGAATCTCGATCGGTTCGATCTGGCCTGAGCCGTCCGGGAACGGTGCCGCCGGACGGCACCGCGACACCGAAGCCACCCGTCGCACTTCGGCGGGTGGCTTCGTCGTGTGGGGGCCGTGTGGCCGGTGCCGAGGCGAAGCGGCGCGGGGACCCGCCGCACCGGCGTACCCTTGTAGTGCCGTGAGGGTGACTTCGATCACGCCTCAGGTGATGGAGAACGTTTTCTTTGCGTCGGGGCAAAGACAGGGATACGCCGCCTGCGTCACGGCACCGGATTCTCCGGTCGCCGCGTCCGTTGCCGACGCGACGCCTGTCGTTGCGTATCCGGTCGTCGTGCGAGACCGTCCTGCGCGTTCGGCCCTGTCGAACCCGGGCTCGTGCCCGGCCGAGTACCTCCGCACGACATGTCTCCCGGAGGAGATCGTGATGCGCAGAAACATCCTCAGGGCTGCGGCATGCTCTGCCGCCCTGCTCATAAGCACTATCGGCGCCGGTGTGGCCGGTGCCCAAACAGACATCTCGACCGTCGGAATGTCCCAAGAACAGGCCGAAGCCACACTGTCCGAGGCCGGCGTCGAATACATCATCCTCAGCCGCGCGGGCAGCACCCTGCGGAACTGCAACGTGACCGAGCAGCGCGACCGCGGCTACGACACCGAAGTCGAATACTCGTGGGACGCCGACGACCAGGAATGGGACAAGACCGAGACGGAAGTCTGGCGCGGGGTCGCCTTGGTCGTATTCTGCGACTGACCCCCGACGCCGTCAGGCACCGAACACCCGCTCGACCACCGCCCTCGCACGACGGGTGACCCGCAGATAGTGGTCGAGATACTCCGAGGCGTCTTCGCCCTGCCACCCCGTCACTCTCGCGACCGCCGTGAGAAGCCTGCCGGGCCCGGGCAATTGGTCGGTGCGCTTGCCCCGGACCAACACCAGAGCGTTGCGCGCACTGGTGGCGGTGATCCACGCGTCGCGCAACAACTGAACGTCCGAGGCGCTGATCAACTCGGCCGCACCGATCGCGTCCAAGGTCTCGAGCGTCGATGTGTTGTGCAGCGCCTCGATGTGGTGCGCGTGCTGCAACTGGAGCAACTGCACGGTCCATTCGATGTCCGCCAGGCCGCCGCGTCCGAGTTTCGTATGGGTCGCGGGATCGGCTCCGCGGGGCAGACGCTCCGAATCGACGCGTGCCTTGATCCGGCGGATCTCGCGGACCGCCTCCTGGGACAGGCCGCCCTCCGGATACCGCACCCTGTCGATCATGCGCAGGAAGCGCGTGCCCAGTTCCAGGTCGCCGGCGACAGCATGCGCGCGCAGCAGCGCCTGTACCTCCCACACCTCTGCCCACTGGGTGTAGTAAGCCTCGTACGACGTAAGGGTGCGCACCAGCGGACCGCTACGTCCCTCCGGCCGCAGGTTCAGATCGACCTCGAGAGGCGGATCCGTGCTCGGCGCGCCGAGGAACTTCCGCACCTGTTCGGCGACGGTCGTCGCCCACTTCACGGCGTCGGTGTCGTCCGCATCGGCGTGCGGTTCGCAGACGAACAGCACGTCGGCGTCGGAGCCGTAGCCGAGTTCGGCGCCACCGAGACGACCCATCCCGATCACCGCGATCCGCGCGGGTGCCGGTCCACGTGCGCTTTCCGACGCCCGGATGACGGCGGTGAGTGCGGCTTCGAGCACGCCGGCCCACACCGTCGACAGTGCTTCGCACACCTGGGGCACGTCGAGCATCCCGAGGATGTCCGCACTCGCGATCCGGGCCAGTTCGGCGCGGCGCAACGAGCGGGCGGCGAGGATCGCCCGCGACGGATCGCCGTACCGCGACGACGACGCGACCAGTGCGCGGGCGACCTCCGCCGGTTTCGGTTCGAGCAACCGCGGGCCGGTCGGGCCGTCGGCGTACAACCGGAGCACCTCGGGCGACTTCACGAGCAGATCCGCGACGTACGCCGAGGACCCGAGCACCGTCATCAGGCGTTCGGCCACCGCCGGCTCGTCGCGCAGTACCCGCAGGAACCAGACGGTGTCGTACAGCGCGTCGGACAGACGGCGGTACGCGAGCAGGCCGGCGTCGGGATCGACGGTGTCGGCAAGATATTCGAGCAGTTGCGGTAGCAACATCGCCTGGATCCGCGCCTTGCGGGACGCGCCGCCCGACAGTGCGGTCAGGTGGTCGAGGGCATGCGCGGGTGCGCTGTAGCCGAGTGCGGCCAGTTGGCGGACGGCGGCGTCCGGCGAGAGCCGGACGGCTTCCTTGTCGAGCTTGCTCACCGATTCGAGCAGCGGCCGGTAGAACAGTTTCGCGTGCAGTTTCCGGACGCGCGACGAGTTGCGCTTGATCTCGGATTCGAGCACGCCGAGCGCATCCTTGCGACCGTCCGCGCGCATGTGCGACGCGCGGGCGAGCCAGCGCAGGGCCTCCCGGTCGTCGGCAGGCGGCAGCGTGTGGGTGCGCTTGAGCCGTTGCAGCTGAAGTCGGTGCTCGAGCAGCCGCAGGAATTCGTAGGAGGCGCGGAGGTTCGCCGCGTCGTCGCGGCCGATGTAACCGCCGTCGGCGAGCGCCCCGAGCGCCTCGACCGTGTTGGGGACTCGCAACGATTCGTCGACGCGACCGTGGACGAGTTGCAGCAACTGCACCGCGAACTCCACGTCCCGGATGCTCCCGCGGCCGAGTTTGAGTTCGCGTTCCTGCAACTCGGGGGGCACCAGTTCTTCGACGCGCCGGCGCATCGCCTGCACTTCCGGCACGAAGTCCTCACGCTCGGACGCCGTCCACACCATGGGGCTCAACGCCTCGATGTACCGGCGGCCCAGATCCAGGTCCCCCGCCATCGGCCGGGCCTTGAGCAGCGCCTGGAACTCCCAGGTCTTGGCCCACCGGTTGTAGTAGGCGATGTGGGACTCGAGGGTGCGCACGAGTTCTCCGCGCTTGCCCTCCGGGCGCAAGGCCGCGTCCACCTCGAAGAAGGCGGAGGTGCCGATGCGCATCATCTCGCCGGCGATCCGGCTCGCACGCGAATCGGCGGGCTCGGCGACGAAGACCACGTCGACGTCGCTGACGTAGTTCAGTTCCCGTGCGCCGCACTTGCCCATCGCGATCACCGCGAGGTGGATCGGGCAGGGCCCGTCCGGGATGACGGTCGATACCGCGACCGCGAGCGCCGCCGTGAGCGCCGCGTCCGCGAGGTCGGCGAGCAGCGCTCCCACATCGAGGTACGGCAGGACCGGCTCGTTCTCCACGGTGGCGGCCAGGTCGGCGGCCGCGATGATCATGAGCTGGTCGCGGTAGGCCGTCCGCAACGCCGCGACTGCGGCGGGACCGGTGACCTCGGCGCGGTAGAGCAACCGGCCGACGCTGCCTCCGGGCTCCGGATACGCGTCGACGCTGTCGAGCATGCGCGCGGTGAACGTGTGCTTGTCCGGCAGATCCAGCGAGCCTTCGAGCAACCGCCAGCTGTCCGGGTTGGCGACCACGTGGTCACCGAACGCGGACGACGCCCCGAACAGGCCCAACAGTCGTCCGCGCAACCCTTTGTCGACGCGCAGCGCCGCATCGAGTTCGGCCCAGCCCTCGTCGCCGAGACTGTCCGCGAGCCGAGCGAGCGTGCGCAGTGCAAGATCCGCGTTGGCGGCGCGGGACAACGCCCACAGCAGTTCGACGCTTTCCGCGTCGTTCCAGCCGAGCCGTTGGAGCTCTTCGGGCGCGGTCGGCTCGACGAGGCCGAGCCGACCGGGAGCCGGGACAGTGGAACGAGAAGTCGGCGGTTTCACCACCACATCATCCGCCATCGCCGAACGATTAGAGCCCCAGGTACTGCTCGAGCTCGAACGGCGTGACCTGGCTACGGTAGTTCTCCCATTCCCGCCACTTGTTGCGCAGGAAGTAGTCGAACACGTGTTCGCCGAGAGTTTCGGCAACCAACTCGGACTTCTCCATCTCGCGGAGCGCGATGTCGAGGTCGGTGGGCAGTTCGCGGTAACCCATCGCACGACGTTCCGCCGACGTCAGCGACCACACGTCGTCCTCGGACTCCGGCGGGAGTTCGTACCCCTTCTCGATGCCGCGCAACCCCGCCGCGAGCAACACTGCGAACGCGAGGTACGGGTTGCATGCCGAGTCCGGCGTGCGAATCTCGACGCGGCGCGACGACGCCTTGTTCGGCGTGTACATCGGCACACGGACGAGGGCCGAACGGTTCGACGGACCCCAGCTCGCTGCTGTCGGCGCCTCACCGCCGTGGACGAGCCGCTTGTAGGAGTTGACCCACTGGTTGGTGACGGCACTGATCTCGTTGGAGTGCTCGAGGACGCCGGCGATGAATGCCTTGCCGGTGGCCGAGAGCTGCAGCGGGTCGTCGGGGTCGTGGAATGCGTTGGTGTCGCCCTCGAACAGCGACATGTGGGTGTGCATGGCCGATCCCGCGTGGTCGCGGAAGGGCTTGGGCATGAAGGTCGCGCGCACGCCTTCCTGCATCGCGATCTCCTTGACCACGTAGCGGAAGGTCATGACGTTGTCCGCCATGGACAGTGCGTCTGCGTAGCGGAGGTCGATCTCCTGCTGGCCGGGAGCGGTCTCGTGGTGGCTGAACTCCACCGAGATCCCCATCGACTCGAGTGCGTCGATGGCGTGACGGCGGAAGTGCGGGGCGGACCGGTGGACGGACTGGTCGAAGTATCCACCCGTGTCGGCCGGAACCGGCAGAGCGCCTTCTTCGCCGTTCTCCACGAGGAAGAACTCGATCTCGGGGTGCACGTAACAGCTGAAACCGAGGTCGGACGCCTTGTTGAGCTGACGGCGCAGCACGTGCCGGGGATCAGCCCAGCTGGGTGTGCCGCCTGGCATGGTGATGTCGCAGAACATGCGCGCGGAGTACTGGTGGCCCCGGTCGTCGGTCCACGGCAGCACCTGGAAGGTCGTCGCATCGGGACGCGCGACCATGTCGGCTTCCGAGATGCGGGAGAACCCCTCGATGGCCGAGCCGTCGAAGCCGATGCCCTCTTCGAAGGCTCCCTCGAGCTCGGCCGGGGCGATCGCCACGGATTTCAAGGTGCCGACGACGTCGGTGAACCAAAGGCGAACGAACCGAATGTCGCGCTCTTCGAGGGTGCGGAGCACGAACTCCTTCTGGCGATCCATATCCGCGAGAGTAGGCATCGTCCGTTAATTCCGTGTTACATACACCGCTTCGTACCCATGGCGTGTCGCTCACATCTTGCCGGACTCAGCAGTGAGGGTCGGTTTCGGGGACCGCAAGATCGATGAAATAGCTGGTCACGGTGTCGTCGACGCATTTCTCGCCGTCGAGCACGACGGTGTGCTGGGTGCCCTCGAAAGTCACCAGCGCGCCGCCCAGATAGTCGGCCAGTTCGACGCCCGCGAGGTACGGGGTGGCCGGATCGGCTGTCGTGGACACCACCAGCACGGGAGCGAGGCCGGAAATCTCCACCTCGTCCGAGTCGCCGGTGGGCGGCACGGGCCAGAAAGCACACGCGTCGAGTGCGGCGGATCCGTTGCCGCGCCCGTCGTCGAGGAACGGCGCCGCCTCCCGGAACCGGGTGTCGATTTCGCCGGCGAGCGCCCGGTCGGTCACGGGCACGTCGTCGACGCACCGCACGGCGTCGAATGCGGCCGTGATGTTGCTGTAGGTGCCGTCGTCGCCGCGTCCCTCGTACAGATCCGCGAGGCGCAGCAGCGTGTCTCCCGTGCCGCTGCTCGCCAGCGAATCCAGTCCGCCGCGCAACGAGCCCCACAGGGCCGGCGAATACAGGCCCTGCTGGACCCCGGTGATGGCGTCGTTGTAGCTCAGGCCGCGCGGATCGGTCGTGGGGGCGGGTGTTTCGAGCAGTGGGCCGACGAGTGCACGGAACCGGGTTACCGCCTCGGACGGTTCGTCGCCGAGCGGACATCCGTCGTAGCCCGCGCAGTAGTTCGCGAACTCCTCGAACGCGCGCTGGAATCCCTCTGCTTGCAACAGCATCTCCTCGACCGGATCCTGATCCGGATCGATCGCCCCGTCGAGCACCATTGCGCGCACACGGTCGGGAAATGCCTCGGCGTACTCGCTACCGAGCCGGGTGCCGTACGAGAAGCCGAGGTAGTTCAGCCGGTCGTCGCCGAGAACCCCGCGCACGACGTCCATGTCGCGCACCACCTCGCGGGTGCCGACGTGCGCCAGGACGTCCACGCCTGTGCGTTCGGCGCACAGATCCGCGTACTCGCGGTTGAGTTTTTCGGCCTCTGCGATGCCGGCGGGGCTGGTGTCGCCCGGGTCGAGGGCGCGGTCTGCGTCGGTCTCCTCGTCCGTGCGGCACACGATCGAAGGTTCGGAAGCACCGATCCCTCGCGGGTCCATCCCGATGACGTCGAAGCGCTCGCCGAGTGGTGTTCCGTCCGCGGCGAGCGCGAGCGCCAACCCCGAGGCGCCGGGACCGCCGGGATTCGTCAGGAGCGATCCGATGCGCTCCCCACCGGCCCGTGAGCGCGACAAGGCGACCGAGACGGTTTCCCCGTCGGGATCGTCGTAGTCGAGCGGCACCGAGATCCGCGTGCACTCCACCCCGTTCCGGGCGAGGTTGGGGCCGTCGGTTCCGTATCCCGCGCACGACTCCCACCGCACGCTCTGGTGGTAGAACTCCTCGAGTTCCGCCGGCACCGCGACATCCGACGGCGGTTGCACCTCTGCCGGCGCCGAGCACCCCAGCACGGCGAAACCCGCAACGACTGCAACAGCGACCGGACGGAACAGACGCATACGGGAGGAGATCGACACCCGTCGATCGTCCCATGAGCCGATATATCGCCTGCGCTGTGACCAATCGCACCGCCAGCTGGTGTTCGGGCACCGGGCGACGGTGGCAGACTGAGACGGTCATCACCCAACCCGGGGACCCCTAGGGCCTCGAGGCAGAAAGGGACAGCGATGTCCGAGAACATGACGTCCGTGTACGGCGGATCCGCTCCCGCCGCCGATGCACCCAAGCGCAAGACCCGGGTCCAGCACCTCCACGCGATGAAGGCCGAAGGCCGCCGCTGGGCGGAACTGACTGCCTACGACTACTCCTCGGCCCGGATCTTCGAAGAAGCAGGGATTCCGGTCCTGCTTGTCGGTGACTCCGCCGCCAACGTGGTCTACGGCTACGACACCACCGTGCCGGTCACCATCGACGAACTGCTGCCCCTCGTCCGCGGGGTGGTGCGCGGCGCACCCCACGCGCTCGTGATCGCCGACCTGCCGTTCGGCTCCTACGAGGCGTCCCCCGAGCAGGCGCTCGCGACCTCCATCCGATTCATGAAGGAAGGTGGCGCGCACGCGGTCAAGCTCGAGGGCGGCGAACGCGTCGCCCCGCAGATCGCCGCGATCACCGCGGCCGGCATCCCGGTGCAGGCGCACATCGGGTTCACCCCTCAGTCGGTCAACACGCTCGGCGGTTTCCGGGTCCAGGGTCGCGGCGACGGTGCCGAGCAACTCATCGCCGACGCGATCGCAGTCCAGGAAGCCGGTGCGTTCTCCGTCGTGATGGAGATGGTGCCCGCTCAACTCGCCGCTCAGGTCACACAGAAACTGACCATCCCGACGGTCGGTATCGGCGCCGGAAGCGAATGCGACGCGCAGGTTCTCGTGTGGCAGGACATGGCCGGTTACACGAGCGGCAAGACCGCGAAGTTCGTCAAGAAGTTCGGGGCAGTGGGCGACGAACTGCGTCGCGCCGCAAGCCTGTACGCAGAAGAGGTGGCCGCGGGAACCTTCCCCGGCGCCGAGCATTCCTTCTGAGTTCCCGCAGATCACCGAGTTGAGACGCCCTTTCCCGCAGCGTGTGACGGGGAAGGGCTCCTCGCTGTGATGTTCGTCCCTCGCTGCGGGCGGGGCAGCCTCACCGCCACACGGGAATTCGGTGGCACACTCGACGGCGACCATGACCCCGACCCGCGAGGTGCACTACCTATGAACCGATTCCATCAGGTGCCGGCCGCGGCCGCCGTCGCGGCCGCGATGATCGGCGTCCTCGGGGCGTGCGCCCCGGCCCCCGAGTCCGGGCCGGCCGGTTCGAGCGCAGACCCGTCGTCGTCCGCCGAGGCGACCACCTCGGCGACGCGGTCTCCGCAGACCGGTGCCAACGTCACCGACGCCCAAGCCGAGGACCTGTGCACCCGCCTGGAAGCGCAACTGTCGCCGTGGCGCACCTACACCCCGTCGGTCGGGCGCGGCGGACTGAACATCCTCGTCGGCGAATGGGCCGGGGCAAACGGACTGGATCTTCTCGCCGTCGCGGGCGACCGCGCGCAGATCGACACGATCACGTCCGAACAGTGCCCCGAGGTGCGGGAAGAAGCGATCACCGCGCTCGAAATCCCCGATTTCGCATCCGGTCTCGTCGGTTTCTGATGGCCGAGCGTCGCGAACTGTATTCGCCGATCGAACCGTACGAGCAGGGCATGCTCGACGTCGGCGACGGACAGCAACTGTATTGGGAGGTCAGCGGCAACCCTGCGGGTAAGCCCGCGGTGTTCCTGCACGGCGGCCCCGGAGGCGGTGTGTCGCCTTCCCAGCGCCGGTTCTTCGACCCCGACGCTTACCGCATCGTGCTGTTCGATCAGCGCGGTTGCGGGCGGTCGCGACCGCACGTCGCCGACGGAGCCGACCTGTCGGTCAACACCACCGACCATCTGATCGCGGACATCGAACGGTTACGCACCCACCTGGGCGTGGAGCGCTGGCTGGTGTTCGGAGGATCGTGGGGTTCGACGCTCGCGCTCGCCTACAGCCAGCGACACCCCGACCGCGTCACCGAACTGGTGTTGCGCGGAATCTTCCTGCTACGGCGCAGCGAGATCGACTGGTACTACAACGGCGGTGCGGGAGAGGTCTTCCCCGATCTGTGGGAGGGATTCACCGCACCACTCGCCGCGGCGGAACCCGGGGAGCATCCCGTCGACACCTATCACCGTCTGCTGCACTCCCCCGACCCGGACGTGGCACTGGACGCCGCGATCGCATGGTCGACGTGGGAAGGCGCCACGAGCACGCTGCTACCCCATCCCGACCGCGTCGCCGAAACCTCCGAACCCCGGTTCGCCCTCGCGTTCGCGCGGATCGAGAACCATTACTTCTACCACCGTGGTTTTCTCGAGGACGGTCGGATTCTGCGCGACGCGCATCTGCTGCACCGCATTCCCGGGGTGATCGTGCAGGGCCGCTACGACGTAGTGTGTCCGGCGCGCAGCGCATGGGATCTGCATCGGGCCTGGCCACAGTCCGATCTGCGCATCGTCGACGATGCCGGTCACGCGGCAACCGAACCCGGTATCACCCATGAACTCCTGGAGGCCACGGACCGGTTCCGGTAGTCCGCCGCCGGTTCAGGCGGGCAACCGCCCGAAACCGACCACGGCGCCGTCGCCCTCCCAATCGAGGGTGTGGACGCGAATCTTACCGAACTCGTTGCCGCCCACGGTGGTTGCGGTGCTGCCCTCCACCGCGATCACGATGTTGGTGTGTTCACGCTGCCCGAAACCCAGTGAGCTGTGGTAGAGCACCACGTCGCCGACGGCGGGGCGGTAGCCCGATCCGGAGGGTTCGAAGCGGCCGGTCTGCTCGTAGTACTCCCCGAGCGTGTACACCCCCGGGATACGCCAGTGACCGGAATGCGGATTAGCCAGGGGCACACCGGCTTCCCGCATGATCCAGCTGACGAAGTCCGCACACCACGGCTCCCGGACGCCCTCGGAGTAGAACGTCCCGGGCCGTTGCGCGTCGTGCTGATCCTCGAGCAACTCGACGATCTGCACCTGCGTCGGTGACAGCGCCGACGTGTCCACGTCCGGGAACGATGCACTGTCCCAGGGGAACAACCTGTTGGGGGCACTCCACCACACGGTCGCGGCAACAAGAGCCACGGCGACCACCACGACCGCCGTGATCGCCGCGAGCGGTCGGCGCCCGACGGTCCGTTCAGGGTTCACAGGCGAACTGCACTCTCCGGGACGCCGGGTCGGCGAGTACCAGGCGGACCGTGACGCGCTGTCCCTCCGCGGGTGTGCCGGTGCATTGCGCGATCACCGTCTCCGACGGGATGAAGATCTCGGCGTCGCGTCGCTCGGTGGCGTCCTTCAGGACCGTGGCGTCGAAGGTCTCCCCCACCCGCGACGACAGCACGACCGCTTCGGCGAGGTCGATGCACGCGCGCCCGACCTTGCCGGCGAGCGAATCGGACGAGGACATGATCTTCGGCAGCAGACCCAGGGTGTCGCGCACATCGCCGGGCAACTCGGTACCCGAGGACACCGCAAGGCACACCTCGGTGGCGTAGCGGTCGGACAGCCGGCGCAGCGGCGCGGTGACATGCGCGTAGGCGGCGCCGATCGCGCCGTGCACCGTCAGTTCCGGCAGTTCCCCGTCGAATGCGACGTAGGACGCGCCGCGCAGCAGCGTCGGCGCCTCGCTCATGAGAACGAGCGTGGTGGGCAGATTCGCGTCGAGACCGGCGAGGAAGGCGCCCACCGACATGCCGCCCGGCCACTCGACGCCCAGCGAACAGGCGGTTCGGCGGAGAGAGGCGACAGCGTCGGGATCGGCGGGCGGCAACGTGCGCAGCAGCCCGGTCTTCGCGTCGATCATGATGCGCGCCGCGCACATTCCGGTCAGCAACGACACATGCGAATTCCAGTCGTCGGCCTCGGTGCGCGGTTCGATGTCGAGTCGCCAGCCGTCACCGTCTTCGACCACGTCCTGCTCGGGGAGTCTCAGTTCGATCGCGCCCCGTGCCCGCGCCGCGACTTCGCGCAACCGCCCGAACTCGGGTAGCGCCGCGATCGACGGATGGAGGGTGCCCGCATCGGCATCGCGCTGCACACCGGCATAGTCGAGTCGCGCCACCGAGCGGACGCGGGCCCGCGACACGGAGATTGCGACGGGCTCTGCGTACTCGTCCATCTCGATGCGCCACAACACGGCCGGTCGCACCGCGCCCGGGAGCAGACTGGCCGCGTTCTCCGACAACACCCGCGGGTGCAGCGGCACCGACCCGTCGGGAAGGTAGAAGGTCTGCGCGCGGCGGTGCGTCTCGAGATCCAGCGCACCGCCGGGTTCGACGACCGCGTACACGTCGGCGATCGCGTAGTGGAGCACGAATCCGGTGTCCGTGCGCTCGAGGTGGAGTGCCTGGTCGAGGTCCATCGAACCGGGTGGATCGATCGTCACCACGGGCAGATCTGTGCGATCGTCGCGCTCCGAAGCGAATCTGTCGGTCGCCGTCCGGGCCTCTGCGAGCGCCTCGTCGGGGAATTCGTCGACGAGGCCGAACTCGGCGCGGACACCGGTGAAATCGATCTCCGGTGCGACGACGATGGGTGTGGTCACCAAAGCGGCGGGGCTCCTCGTCGCGCGATCACTTGTTCCATTCGTCGTCCGCGTCGTCGGCTGCCTTGTTGCGGGCGGCAGCGATGTCGAGGGCCCGCATGGCGGTCTCCCGGTCGGGGTACGGACCCATGCGGTTGAGGGCGCTGGGATCTTTGCCCTGGGTCACCTTGCCGGTCTTCACATCGAAATACCAACCGTCGTCACTCATGGCCCCAGTGTGCCCGAACAGCGGCGCGATACCCGGTATATCGGGCGCGGTTTCGGCGAAACTCGGCTACCGGCGCAGCTGGTAGCGTCGGCCGGACCACAAGATCGTCACCGACCGAAGGAGATCACACGTGTCGTACATCCTTTTCGATGCACTGCTGCCCTATGTAGGCCCCGAGTCCGCCTCGTACTGGGCCCACCTGCTGGTCGTCGGACCGCTCTGAGCGACTCCCGGCGGCGGCGATGCCGTCGACCGACCGGGGCGGGCACGCGCGTCGGCGGGGTGGGACAGGGATGCAGGGCGGACGAGTCGGCCTGTAAGCCGGATCCTGTCCCCCGCCGAAACGGGGTGGCGACCATCCATCTGGGCACACCGTCGCCGGGTACCTCGAGCGGTTCACCCGCAGGCTCGGGCGAGCAGCCCTCGAACACCTGCGCAGACGCACCGCAAAGCGATGCGACCTTCAACCTTGCTCCGGGCGGGGTTTACCTAGCCACCCCGGTCACCCGGGGTGCTGGTGCGCTCTTACCGCACCGTTTCACCCTTACCTGCCCGTGAGGGCAGGCGGTCTGTTTTCTGTGGCACTGTCCCGCGAGTCACCTCGGGTTGCCGTTAACAACCGCCCTGCTCTGTGGAGTCCGGACTTTCCTCGACGCAGGGCCTGGCACCGTCCGGTGCCGGTTCCCTGTTCCGCGGTCGCCCGGCCAACTCGTCCGCCCGGACAGCGTAGCGCCTCCACCGGCGCCGATCGCACAGACCCCGTCCCGTCGAACGCATCCGGACCGCCACCGATCCCCCGCCCGGCCTGCACCGGGAGCGTTACGGTGAGCCCATGACTCGGTATGTCGCCCTGCTGCGGGGAATCAACGTCGGCGGGATCCGGATCAAGATGGCCGATCTCGCGGAGTTGTTCTCCGCGGCCGGACATCGCGACGTCCGCACCGTACTCGCGTCGGGCAATGTGCTGTTCGACTCCGACGACGATGCCTCGTCGCTGAAACCCGCACTCGAACGCGCGCTGACCGATCGCTTCGGGTACGACGCCTACACCTTCGTCGTCGAGCAATCCCGGGTGGCGGACATCGTGGCGGCCTACCCCTTCGGAGACCGCGAGGATCGGCACTCCTATGTGGTGTTCGTGTCCGACCCCGATGTTCTCGACGCCCTGGCTGCGGATGCGAACGGTCTCGACGGTGACGTCGAGTGCGCCGCACCGGGTGCGGGTGTCCTCTACTGGCAGGTCGAGAAGGGGAACACTCTCGACAGCGCGCTCGGGAAGAAGACCGGGTCCGGTCGGTACAAGGCGGTCACCACCGCTCGAAATCTGAAAACACTCCGCAAGTTGCTGTGACTTGTCACCACAAGTAAGCAAATCCTCGGACGTCCTCGTAAGTGCAGTTAGCCTCCCCGGGGCCGCAGTCGCGGCACATGAATCCGGACTCGAAGGACACACATGCGGATTGCCGCACGACTGCTTGCCGCAGCAGCTCTAGCAGGACTCTCCCTCGGCGCGACGACCACCGCAGCAGCCCAGCCGGCGGTGCCCGGCCCCGCCGCACAGTCGGACGACTTCTACGCCACGCCCGACCTGAGTTCCGGTTCTCCGGGAGAGGTACTGCGCACTGCCCCGTCGGTCGCCGCAATCATCCCCGGCACCCCCGCCGTGCTCGACGCCTCGGTCACCCGCGTGATGTATCGCAGCACCAGCGCCACCGACAAGCCTGTCGCCGTCGTCGGCACCGTGATGGTCCCGTCACTGCCGTGGGCCGGCGACGGCCCCCGGCCCACCGTCGTGGTCGGGCCCGGCACTCAGGGCATGGGCGATCAGTGTGCCCCGTCCAAGCTCATGACCTTCGGCCAGGAGTACGAGCACCTCCAGATCGGTCCGCTCCTCGCGCGCGGCTACGCGGTCGCGGTCACCGACTACGAAGGGCTCGGCACCGCCGGAGTCCACCCCTATCTCAACCGTGCCTCCCAGGGGCACGCGATGCTCGACCTCGCCCGCGCTACCCGGTCGCTGGGAACTCTCGGCGTGGATCAGGACAGCCCGATCGCCTTCTGGGGTTATTCGCAGGGCGGTATGGCAGCGGCCTCCGCAGCCGAACTCGCCTCGACCTACGCCCCGGAACTGCCGGTCGCCGGTGCGGTCGCGGGATCACCGCCCGCGTCCCTCAACGATCTCGCGGTCGCAGGCGACGGTTCGTTCTTGTCGGGAGGCATCGGCTGGGTCGTCAACGGGTTCATTTCCGCGTACCCGCAACACGCCGACGACATGCTGACGGTGTTCAATCCCGCGGGCCTCGATATTCTCGGCCGGGCCGAGAATGCGTGCGTGTTCGACGCACCGCTGCTCGACCCGTTCTCCTCGACCACCCGGTACACCGTCGACGGCCGGCCGATCGTCGAGCATCTCTCGGAGGAGCCGTGGGCCTCGCTCGTGGCCGAACAGGAACTCGGCAACCGGACCCCGTCCGTTCCGGTGTTCGTGGCGCAGGCCACCGGGGACGACTTCGTTCTCGTGGGCGGCGTCGACACGATGGTCGCCAAATGGTGTGCGTCGGGAGCGAATGTCACCTACCAGCGGTACGACGTGGCGCCGGCACTGACCAAGACCGGTTTCGGCCACGTGGTCGGGCTTTTCCCGGCTCTGGTGGAGGGCATCGACTGGCTCGATCAGCGGTTTGCCGGGACGCCCGCCGGGTCGAACTGCACCCCGTAAAGAAATGTTCGAACAAATGCTCGGGTGATCGGTAACACCCCACCGATCCCAGCGATACATGATGTGAGTGGCCACGCAGGCACCCCCCGACATGCCTGCGCGGCCACTCCTTTCGTCGATTATCCCGGGCACCGGGACGTCATCTGTTACAGATGCGAGGTGTCGTTGACCAGTCGCACCGAGGACCCGCCGTCCGGGTAGAACTCTGCGATGCTGAGCGACGCCAGATCGAGATGCAGGCGGTAGAGCAGGGACGGACCCGAATCCAGCGCCATGCGCAGGAACGTTTTGATCGGGGTGACGTGCGTGACGACCAGTACGGTCGCACCCCCGAACTCGGCCACAAGATCGTCCCGCACGCCAAGGATGCGTGCGTGCACCTCGTCGAAGCTCTCCCCGCCGGGGGGTCGCACCGAGGTGTCGCCGAGCCACGCGCGATGGATTTCCGGATCACGCTCGGCTGCTTCACCGAAGGTGAGGCCCTCCCACTGCCCGAAATCGGTCTCGATCAGACCGCTGTGCACCGTCACGGGCAGATCCAACGCATCGGCCGCTGCGGTCGCGGTTTCCCGTGCGCGCCCGAGCGGCGACGACACCACGGCGGCGACGCCGCCTCGCGCTCCGATCCGGCGGGCGGCGGCGGTGGCCTGTTCCCGGCCGAGTTCGGTGAGCGGCGGATTGCCCCGGCCGGAGTATCGACGTTCCACCGAAAGGGGCGTCTGGCCGTGCCGCAGCAGCAGGAGCCGTGTCGGCGAACCGGTGGCCCCGGTCCAGCCCGGCGCGGTGGGTGCCGGACTCGCTGCGACCGGCGACGACGACTGCACGGGAGCGGGCGCCTCCTCGCCGGAGACGAGCGCTTCGGCGGCAGCGTCCATAGCCACATTCGCAAGACGATCGGCATACGCGTTCTCGGCACGCGGAATCCACGTGTACTCGACCCGGCGGAACTTCGCCGCCACCTCCCGCGCAGCCGCAGCGAGCGGAATCATGTCCGCGTGCTTGATCTTCCAGCGACCCGACATCTGCTCCACGACGAGCTTGGAATCCATGCGGACGTCCACCTCGTCGGCTCCGAGCTCAGCGGCGGCGGTCAACCCAGCAAGCAGTCCCCGGTATTCGGCGACGTTGTTGGTAGCCCGCCCGATGCTCGCGTGCCGCTCGGCGAGAACGGTCCGGTGGTCGGCGTCGAACACCACCGCCCCGTAGCCGGCCGGACCCGGGTTTCCTCTCGAGCCGCCGTCGGCTTCGACGACGACCCGGGTCACAGTCCGGATTCCTTGGTACGCACCAAGATCGAGTTGCACTCCGGGCATCGCACGAGCGAATCGGCGGGTGCAGACGCGATCCGGGCGATCTCACCGCGGTCGAGTTCGAGGCGGCACGCCCCGCAGCGGCGTCCCTGCAGCAACGCCGCGCCGATCCCGGTCTGCTCACGCTGCTTCTCGTACAGCGCCACGAGATCCTCGGGCAGCGCCGCGATCAGTGCCGCACGGTCGCTGCGGCACCGCTGCTCGGCCACATCGATGTCGGCGAGCGCTTCGTCACGAGCGCGGGTCGCGTCGGCAAGCTGGTCGTCGATCTGCGAGACCTGCGCCCCGGCGTGATCGTGGTCGCCTTTCGACGCCTCGCGGCGTTCCATCACCTCGAGCAGGTCGTCCTCGAGCGCGCCCTGGCGTCGTTCGAGGCTTCCCAGTTCGTGCTGCAGTTCCGTGAGCTGCTTCGATCCGACCGACCCGCTCTCGAGCATCGTCCGATCACGCTGGGCGCGCATGCGCACCGCTTCGATCTCACCCTCGAGCTTGCGGATGTCGCGATCGAGGTCGTCCAGGATGATCTCGACAGCCACGGCCGCATCCTTGCGCGCATTGCGGTCGGACTGGAGCCGGTCCACCGTCTGCTGCTCGGGCAGCGTACGACGGCGGTGCGCATGGCGATTCAGCTCCGCGTCCACGGAAGCGAGAGACAGAAGCTTGGCCTGCACTGCGGATTCGACGTTCACTCGGGTGGTTCCTGCTTTCGGTGGGGCATCGATGGGCCGGGGTGGACGGGCTGCCCCGGAGACGGGTCGTAGCTGATTACGGTACCGCGCGCACCGCCGCGGTCGTCCAGGGATCGGTTCGCAGCCCGCTCACTCGAGTCTGCCAGCCGTCGCGATCCGAGAATGCCGCGTCGAGAACGTCGCGTGCCTGGGCACACCACGGATACTCGCTCGCCCAGTGCGCGACGTCGACGAGCGCCGGACCACCCGCGCGCAGGTGCTCGTCGGCCGGATGGTGCCGCAGGTCGGCGGTCACGTAGGCGTCGACCCCGGCCGCGGCGACCCTATCCAGGAACGAGTCGCCCGATCCACCGCACACCGCGACCGTCCGGATCGGCCGTTCCGGGTCTCCCGCAGCGCGCACTCCCCAGACGGTCGCGGGCAGGGCCGCGGCCACCCGCTCGGCGAATTCGGTCAGGGTCACCGTCTCGGGCAGCTCGCCGATTCGTCCGAGCCCGCGAGCACTCGGCAGTTCGGCGAGTTCGAGCACATCGAACGCCGGTTCCTCGTAGGGATGCGCCGTGCGCAGCGCGGCGAGCACCCGAGTGCGGGAACGCCGCGGCGCGATCACCTCGATACGGGCTTCCTCGACGCGCTCGAGTTCGCCGAGAATGCCGACGGCGGGCTCGGCTGCGCCGACGGGACGGAACTGACCGGTGCCCGACGTGGTCCAGGAGCACTCCGTGTAGTTGCCCAGCGCGCCCGCACCGGCATCGAACAATGCCTGCCGGACGGTATCGGCGGCGTCCACCGGCACCATCACCACCCATTTGTCGGTGGCAGGTTCGGGTTTCGCCTCGAGCGGCCGCAGGCCGGTCAGCCCCAGTGCGTCGGCCAGGGCGTCGGACACGCCGGGATTCGCACGATCGGCATTGGTGTGCGCGGTGAACAACGCGCAACCACCACGGATGAGCCGGTGGATCAGCGCGCCCTTCGGGGTGTGCGCACCGACCGTGTCCACGCCGCGCAACAGCAGCGGATGGTGCACGAGCAGCAACTGCGCACCCCACTCGAGTGCCTCGTCGACGACCGCCGCGGTCGGATCGACGGCCAGGAGCACTTTGCGGACCGGGTCTGAGGGGTCGCCGGCCACCAATCCGACGGAATCCCATCCTTCGGCGAGCGACGGTGGGTATGCCGTGTCGAGTACGTCGATCACCTCACGCAGCGACGGCGCAGTCACGTGTCCTCCTGGGTTGTGGCGGCTGTGCCGACGACCCTACGCGGCACGGTTCCGCCGAACCGGGGACAATGGATGCGTGACCATTCTTGTCGAACCACAGCCACTGCTCCTGCCCGCCCCGGTTGTCCTGTTCGACCTCGATGGAACGCTCACCGACTCCGCGACGGGCGTGATCAGAGGTTTCCTCCATGCGGCCGACACCGTCGGCTTCGCCCCTCCCACGGGCAACCTGCACCGACTGCTGGGTCCTCCGATGCGCGACAGCCTGCTCGAACTCGGGCTCCACGAGGAACAGATCGCCGCGGGTATCGCGGCATACCGGGAGTACTACTCGGAGACCGGCTGGGCCGAGAACGCGGTGTTCGAGGGCGTCGAACCCCTGCTCGAGGCGGTGCGCAGCGCCGGTAGCCGGCTCGCCGTGGCCACCTCGAAATCGCAGACCTTCGCCGAGCGAATCCTCGAGCACTTCGGACTCGCGCCCTACTTCGAGTTCATCGGTGGGGCGAGCGACGACGGAACACGCCGCTCGAAGTCCGACGTCGTCGCGCACAGCCTCGAAGCCCTCGGTATCCGGCCCGTCGAGGCGGGGACGACGGGGGTGGTGATGGTCGGCGACCGCGAGCACGACATCCACGGCGCGGGCCGCTGGGGCATACCGGCGATCTTCGTCGAATGGGGTTACGGCGACGACACCGAGGCACGGGCCGCAGCGCGCATCGCGACCAGCGTCGACGAACTCCGCGAGGTGCTCACGGGTGAACGCTGACGACGTGCTCCACGTGACATTTGTGTGCACCGGCAACATCTGCCGGTCTCCGATGGCCGAGAAGATCTTCGCCGAGCACGTGCGCCGCGAAGGACTCGCCGACCGCGTGCGGGTGACCAGCGCGGGAACCCACGGTTGGCATGTCGGCTCCGAGGCGGACCCCCGCACGAATGCGGTGCTCCAGCGGCACGGGTATCCGACCGGGCACGTCGCGGCGGAACTCGGGCCGTCGCATCTTTCGGCGGATCTCGTGGTGGCGATGACCACCGACCACGATCGGACGCTGGCGCACCTCGGTGTGCCGGCGGAACGACGAGTACTGCTGCGCTCTCTGGATCCGGACGCCGACGGCGATTCGGTGCCTGATCCGTACTACGGCGGACTCCCCGAGTTCGAGCTTGTCCGGGACCAGATCGAGGCGGCAATTCCCGGCCTGCTCGACTGGGTGCGGCAACAGTGAGACCCAACTCACCGTCTACCGTGGACACGTGCGCCGATTGACGTTTCTCCTCCGTCCGAGCTGGCTTGTCCTGGCTGTGGTGGTCGGCGGCTTCGCCTATGCGTGTTTCACCGTCCTCGCCCCCTGGCAGCTGGGCAAGAACACGAGCACGGGGGAACGCAACGATCGTCTCGCCGCGTCCATGTCCGAGGACCCGGTGCCCGTGAGCGACATGCTTACCGGTACCGGCCCGACCGTCGACGACGAGTGGCGACGGGTCGTCGCACAAGGTTCCTATCTTCCTGATTCCGACGTGCTCGTGCGCCTGCGCAACATCGACGGCCGTCCCGCCTACGAGGTGCTCACTCCCTTCGAGTTCGAGAACGGCCGGATGATTCTCGTCAACCGCGGATTCGTGCGTCCGGTGCAGGGCACCGCGGTGCCCGAGGTCCCGGCCGCGCCGGCCGGGGAGGTCACTCTCCAAGCCCGGATCCGGATGTCGGAGGGAACTGCCGAGGGCAAGGACCCGTTCACCGATGCGGGCTACCAGCAGGTCTACTTCATCGACGCCCCGCAGGTCGCTCAGGTCACCGGACTCCCGCTCGAGGACGTGTACCTGCAACTCGACGACGGTCAGCCCGGCGGGCTCGGCACCATCCCTCTGCCTCAGCTCGATGCGGGCCCCTACCTCTCATACGGTCTCCAGTGGCTCGCGTTCGGCATCATGGCGCCGCTCGGGCTCGGTTACTTCGCATGGGCGGAGATCCGCGAGCGCCGGAAGGCCAAGGCCCGGCCGGACTCCGACGCGCAGGAAACCCAGGAGGCGGACAGCGATGTGCCCGCCGACCGCGTCTCCGCCGACGCTGAGCCAGCACCGGCCGACGCGGTGCCCGCTGCTCCTGCGGCGCCGCCGTCTCGCGAGGACAAGCTGGCCGACCGTTACGGACGGTCCCGGTGACAGGCTGGGCCGACCGCACGTCTGCCGACCGCACTTCCGCCGACCGACCTTTCGAGGAGCCCTGATGTACGCCACGGTCGACGACTACCTGGCGGACAAGGACCCGGCCGCAGTCGAGGCGTTCCTGCGATTCCGCACGATGGTTCTCGACCTCGGTGACGACATCGAGGAGCGCGTCCACGCGTCGGAGATCTCGTGGTCCCGCGGCCGGATATTCGCTGCCGCATTCGTATACGCCTCCAAGCTCGAAGTAGCCCTGGATCTTCCACGGCGGGTACACCACGCGGCTCTCCGTGAGGCGTTCCCGACCGGCCCGATCACCACCCACCGTTTGAGCCTCGCGGACACCGCCGGGTTCGACGACCATCTGGCCGAACTCCTGCGCGAGGCCTACGAAACGGCTGCGGAGCCCCGCCCGTAGCCGAACCGTCCGTTCTCCGGAGACACACAACCGCCCCCTCACACGAGGGGGCGGTTGCCTTTTATGCCCGGATCTGGATTAAGGTAGCCTTACCGCACTAAGGATTGCCTTACCTCGGGTAGTGCGGCCCTGCACTCCCTTCAGCAGAATGTGAACTCAGTTGACGCGCACACTCCGGCGTTCTCACGCCCTGCCCCTCGTTCTTGCGCCGGCACTTCTCGTTGCAGCATGCGGCGGGTCGAGCACGGCGGCAGAGTCGGCTCCGGGACCGTCCTCGGCCCGATCGCTCACCATCGCCGCCTCCGAGGACTCCGGGCCCCTCAACATCTTCGCCGGCCAGACGGACCAGATGACCGAGCTGATCTACGACAAGCTTCTGTCGCCGTCCCCCTACGTCGCCGACCCCCAGCCGTGGCTGGCCACCGACGTCCGCCAGGTCGACGCGACCACCTGGGAGGTCGACCTCCGCGACGACGTCACCTGGCACGACGGTGAGGCGTTCACGGCAGACGATGTCGTCTTCAGCTTCCACTACATGCACGCTGCCCCCACCGGCCGTTACACCCACCACGTCAACGACACGCCGTCCATCTCCACGGTCGACGCCGTGGACGAGGACTCGGTTCGCTTCGTGTGCGACTACGCGTGCCCCGAACTCGGCCCCGTCACCCTCGCGGACCTGCCGATCATCCCCGAGCACGTGTGGTCGAAGGTCGACCCGTCCAAGGCCAAGGAAATGTCCGACCTTCCGGTCGGCACCGGCCCGTTCGTGCTCGTCGACTACAGCCCCACCAGCGGCTACCGCTTCGAGGCGTACGCGGACTACTTCGCCGGAACCCCGACGGTGGACGAGCTCGTCATGCCCGTCATCGCGGACACGGCTGCGGCGTTCACCGCACTGAGCTCCGGCCAGATCGACGCCACCGACCGCGCGCTCACACCCGAACTCGTGGATCGCTTCACTGCCTCCAACGACATCGGCGTGATCACCGTCGCGCCGCTGAGCTACCCGGAACTCAAACTGAACTTCACCCGGGAACCGTTCGCACAGTCCGACTTCCGCGCGGCCCTGAACCTCGCGGTCGATCGCGACCAGTTGCTCGACGTCGTCGGACTCCGTCAGGGCCGTCCCGGCACACAGGGCTACGTCCATCCGGACGCGCCGTTCGCCGACCCCGGCGCCTCGACCCCCTACGACGCCGAGCAGGCCACGGCACTGCTCGACCGCCTCGGCTGGACCGACCGTGACGGCGACGGCACCCGGGAGAATCCCGCCGGCGAACCGGCGACCTTCACCTTGGCCGTCAACGGTGGCAACGCGCCGCAGGTCCGCACCGCCGAACTGCTCGTCGAGGACTTCGCCGAGATCGGCATCGCCGTCACCGTCAGCCCGCTCGACTCCGGATCGTTCTCCGACGCGTCGTCCAAGAAGACCTTCGACATGATGGTCACCACGAACAGCCCGCACGCCGTGGCCGATTCGACGCAGTTCATCATGTCGCACCGCTCCGGCAACCTGTGGAAGCACCCGGACCTCGCCTACCCGGAGTTCGACGCCCTGTACGACGCGTGGAAGGCCACCGAGACCAACGACGCGCGCATCGCCGCCATGCAGGACATGCAGAAGCTGTTCAACCGCCAGCCGACCGCCATCGCCCTGTACTACCCGGACGAGTACTGGGCCTTCCGCGCCGACACGTTCGGTGGATGGATCGTAACCCCGGGTTACGGCATCGTCCACAAGTGGTCGTTCCTGCCGGCGGACGTCGTCGAGGCGGCCAACGCACAAGCACCCCAGGACTGACCCATGACCGTCGTGCGTCGAGCAGGGCAATACGCGCTCGTGTTGTGGGCGGCGGTGACGCTGAACTTCGCGTTGCCCTACTTGGCGCCCGGCGATCCCGTCGAATATCTCTACGGAGGCGACCAGCAGGCCCTCGATCCGAGATACATCGCGCAGATGCGCGCCGAGTACGGGCTCGACCGGCCGATCCTCGAGCAATACCTCTCGTTCTGGTCCGGTCTGCTGCACGGAGATCTCGGAATCTCCGTGCAGCACAACCGGCCCGTGGTCGACGTTCTGTGGGACAAGCTGCCCTGGACGGTCGCGCTGGTCGGTATCGGCACCCTCCTGGCGTTCCTCATCGGCACCCTGCTCGGTGCATGGGCGGCCTGGCGCCGCGGCACCGGCAAGGAAACCGGAACCGTCGTCGGCATTCTCGTTCTCGATTCGATGCCCGGTTTCTTCATCGGAATGATCCTCATCGCGGTGTTCTCCGTGACCCTCGGCTGGTTCCCGTCCTACGGGGCAGCGGCCATCACCTCCACCGGCGGGGAATGGTTGCTCGAAGTCGCCTCACGCATGGCGCTTCCCGTCGCCACGCTCACGATCGCCGGTATCGGCGGGTTCTTCCTCATGACCCGGGCGTCGATGGTCGGGGTCCTCGACGAGCCGTTCGTACGCCTCGCCCGCGCGAAAGGGGCGAGCGAGTTCCGCGTCGCGGTCGGACACGCCCTGCGCAACGCGTTGCTGCCCGTCTACACCACCCTCACGCTCACCGTGGGCGTCCTGCTGTCCGGCGCGGTCGTCGTCGAATCCGTCTTCGCGTATCCCGGTCTAGGCAAACTCACCTTCGACGCGGTCACCGCGCGGGACTATCCCCTGCTCCAGGGCGCATTCCTGCTCGCCACGGTCGGCATCGTCGTCGCGAACATCGTCGCCGACCTGACCTATCCCCTGCTCGATCCCCGGGTCCGTCGCGACCGGACCTCCGCCACGACTCACGAAGAGGTGACCGTGTGAGCATCCTCGGTACGAAGACACGGTCGCAACGACTCGCGCTCGCCGGGGCCGTAATCCTCGGGATCTTGCTGGTGTGCGCACTCGCCGCACCGTGGTTGTCCCCGTTCGACCCGGCCGAGCGCGCGACACGGCCGTTCGCGTCGCCGTCCGGGCAGCACTGGCTCGGCGCCGACGACGTGGGGCACGACCTACTGTCGATGCTGCTGCACGGCGCCCGCGTCTCGCTGTTCGTCGGTGTCGTCGCCGCAAGCGTCGCCACCGCGATCGGCACACTCGTCGGTGTCGTCGCCGGTTACGCGCGCGGTGTCGTCGGCACCGTTCTCATGCGCGCCGTCGATGTCGTGCTGTCCCTCCCGGTATTGCCACTGACCATCGTGATCGGTGTGTTCGCCGGCCCCGGTCTGCGCACCCAGATCCTCGTCATCTCGGCGGTCCTCTGGGCAGGCATGGCCCGTGAACTGCGCGCGCAGGTACTGACCCTGCGCGAACGCGACCACATCCAGGCCGAACGAGCGATGGGCGCGAGCTCGATCCATGTGCTGCGCCGCCACATCGCACCCGCGGTGGCCCCGCTCGTCGTCCCGCAATTCGTCCTCACCGTCAAGACCGCGATCCTCCTCGAAGCATCTCTGTCGTTCCTCGGCCTCGGCGACATCTCGGCGGCCAGCTGGGGCTCGATGCTGTCGATGGCACACGCGCGCAATGCGTTCCTCACCGATGCGTGGATGTGGTGGGTCCTTCCCCCCGGCATCGCGATCGCCGTCACGGTGCTCGGGTTCGCCTTGCTCGGCAACGCGATCGAAGAGCGATCCCGACCGATTCTTCTGCCGCGCAAACTCTCTCGCCGGACGCTCCTGCGCACCAACCCCGAAACGGCGACCGGCGACGCGCAGCACCCCCTGATGATCGACGATCTCACCGTCCGCTACGGCACGGACGGGCGCGGAGCGACCGGCGTGTCCTTCTCGGTCGCACCGGGCGAACTCGTCGGACTGGTCGGGGAATCGGGCAGCGGCAAATCCACCGTCGCCGCTGCCGCAGTGGGTCTGCTGCCGCCCGCGGCGCAGATCGTGTCCGGGCGTGTGCTGGTGTCGGGCCGGGACGTCGCGGCCATGACGCCCGCGGAATTGCGCGCCATGCGCGGCAACCGAATCGCTCTCGTTCCGCAGGAGGCCCTCAGCGCCCTGAACCCGGTGATGACCATCGGCTCTCAACTGGATGAAGCCGTCAGGGCACACCGTTCCTCCAGCCGCGCCGACGCGCGGGCACGCTCGCTCGACTTGCTGGCCCAGGTGGGTCTCGGTGCCGATCGGGCCGACGCCTACCCGCATCAACTGTCCGGGGGCATGCGCCAGCGTGTCGTCATCGCGATGGCATTGGCGAACGACCCGGACGTTCTCATCGCCGACGAGCCCACCAGCGGCCTCGACGTGCTCCGCGAAGCCGAAGTGCTCGCACTGCTCGACGACCTGCGGACCCGGCACTCGCTGGCGCTACTGGTGGTCACCCACAACCTCCCGGTCATCGAGCGGATCGCCGACCGCATCGCCGTGATGAAGGACGGAGACCTGGTGGAGATCGGCCCGGTCTCGCAGATCACGGGAGCACCCGAACATCCCTACACCCGGCACCTCGTCGAATCCGCTCCCCGGCTCCGCCCCGCGCTGCTCGAGGCCGCACGGTGAGCCCGCTGCTCGACATCCGGTCACTGTCCGTGGTGTTCGACGGTGTCCCCGCCGTATCCGATGTGTCCCTGCGGGTCGCGGCGGGCGAATCCGTCGCCCTGGTGGGCGGTTCCGGCGCCGGGAAGTCCACGGTGGCGCGGGCGATCGCCGGACTGGTCACTCCGACCGCCGGCAGCATCGTCTTCGACGGTACCGACGTGACGACTGCTCGCGGACGGCAACGGCGACAGGTGCGCCGCGACATGCACATGGTCTTCCAGGACCCGTACGCGTCGCTGCCACCCGGATTGCGGGTCCGGGACATCGTCGCCGAACCCATGGTGATCCACGGACTCGGTGACCGGACCGAGCGACGAGATGCGGCAGTCGCCGCTCTCGACGCCGTGCATCTCACGCCGACGGCCCGTTATCTGGACCGTTTTCCTCATGAACTGTCCGGCGGCCAGCGACAACGCGTGGCCTTCGCGCGGGCACTGGTGACGCGCCCGCGCCTCCTGCTCGCCGACGAACCGACCAGCGGCCTCGACGCGTCGCTACGCATCGGGATCGTGGACCTGATGGCCGAACTCGCCGCCGGCACCGGTCTCGCCGTCGTGCACATCACGCATGATCTCGCGCTCGCCGAACGCAGCTGCGAGAACATCGTCGTCATGCAGGGCGGCCGTGTAGTCGAATCCGGCCGCGCGAGCGAGGTTCTCGCCCGTCCCCGGCACGCCTACACCGCAGCACTCGTCGCCGCCGCGTCCGGCGCCCGCTGACCGAGCGTCGAAAACAACGTCAACACAAGGAGGATCGACCATGTCTGCAGTGCTCGAGGTCGTCGACAACGGAACCGTCATCGGTTTCGGTGTCGACGACATCATGAAGTACCACGGCCCGGGTTTTCCCGGTGGCGTCGCGCACGCCGTCAAGGTACTCGAGCGTGCCCTGCCGGTTCTGAGCCCTGATGCACCGGCCGAGCGCCGCGAGATCTCGGCCGTCACCGCACACCGCGGCCCCGGGGTACGCGACACGTTCGAGGTCGTCACGCGCGGCGTCACCGAGGGCCGCTTCACCGTGGACCCGGCACTCGAACGCCCCGAGCGCGGAGCGACCCTCGAGCGGTACGTATTCGAACTCACCTACCGGGGAAAGACGGTCAGGCTCGAGATCCGTGAAGGGTTCGTCACCGACGAGTTCATCTCCCTCGGCCGCAAGGCCGACCGCGCCCCTGCCGAGGACGAACGGCTGACGGTGCTCAAGCAGGAGATGGCAGACCGACTGCTCTCCGCGCCGGCGGACGAGGTCTACGACATCGTGGGGTAACCACTCGTGTGATCGAGCGTGACGTGCCCGCCACCTTTCGTCGGTGGCGGGCACGCTGGTATGGCGGGCGGCCCGTACGGTGCACCCATGTCCCATTTCTCACGCACGGCTCCGGTCCTGATCGCGGTGGCCGCGGCCTCGGCGTTGTCCTGGTTCGCGTGGCTCGGCTGGGAGACCGGCTACCGCGAACTGCCCGACGGCAGCGTGGAGGGACCGTATTCGGCCGTGCAGGTGATCGCATGCGCGGTGACGGTCGCGGCCGTCGTCGTCGCCGGATGCCTGGCTCTCCGCGGCTCACGAGGCGGCGCTGCCGCAGTGGTCCTCTCCGCGACGGGCGCCTTCGCGGTGATGTGGGCACTGGACGCGTCGTCCGACGACACCAGCGGGCTGTGGGTCGTGGGCCTGGCGCTGCTGGTGCTCGGAACGACGGCGGGTTTGTCCGTGGTCGCGTTCCTCACTCTGCTGGTCCGGAGACGCACCGCAGGTGGGTGAACACCCCGCGGGTGTCCGACCGGACTGCTAGCTTTCGGACATGGGTGAGAAAGTGCAGGGTCCGGAGTCGTACTTTCCGTCGATCGAGAAGAAGTACGGCCGGCCGATCGCGGAGTGGAAAGAACTCATCCGCGCGTCGGATCTGAGCAAACATACCGAGTTGGTGAATTGGCTGAAGGCCGAACACAGTCTCGGTCACGGCCACGCCAATGCTCTTGTGGCGCATACCCGGAAAGAGGACGCCGCGAGCTGAACTCGCCGGTGACAGCGCTCAGGTGTTGTCGACCCAGCGCAGCAACGCGTACAGGAAGCGGGTCGCGCCCGGCATGAAATTGCTGCCGTGGTGGTACATCGGGTCCAGCGTGGTCGCGATGATCCGGCCGGGAGTGGTGACGGTGTCCTCGTACAGCATCATGCCCGCGTCACGCGGAACACCTTCGGAGTCAGGCTCTTCCGACACCAGAAGGGGAACCACGTCGACGTCGGTGTTGTAGATGCCGTGGTGATGCCAGATGACGGCTTTGGTGGTGAGGTACTGCCAAGACTCGTGGTCGTGGCTGCGGGTCCGGATCATCGGATCCTCTTTGGTCAGCCACCACCAGAAGTTCGTGGGTCGCGGATCCCACGTCACACCGGGAAGCCAGGTGTGGGCGCCGCTTTCACCCAGCGCGACCACAGTGCCACCGCGTTCGGCCACGGAATAGAACTGTGCTGCGTTCTTGGCGACCAGGTCCGGGTGCAGTCGGTCGCCGACGATCACGGTGTCGTAGCAGTCCAGATCGCCGGGCAGCAGTTCGGGAAGGTAGAGGAAGTCCGGCTGGTGGGCGAGCACTGCGGGATCCTTCATCGTCTGGAGGTGAAAGTACGTGCCCCCGTGGATGATGGCGAGCCTGCGGACGCGCTTGGGTGCGCGGTCGGTACGAGTGAAGGGTTCGACGATCGTCATCGCTGCACCAGCCAATCTACGAGCTGGACGGCCAGCCGTGCGGAACTGTTCGGGTCGTTCTTCCATCCGAGGAGGTCGTTGCCGCCGTGGGCGAGAACCTGGCCTTTCCCGAGGGGGTAGACGTAGTCGAACGGAAGAGTGTGTCGTCCGATGCGGGTCGTGACGAGGGCGTCGTCCGGGATCTTGTCGATGTATCCACGGCCGTAGAATCCGGTCACGCCCTTGCGGGTGCTCAGATCGACGGGTTCGACGCCCGCCCACACGGGATGCGGCTCGCCGAGGGTGATCGCCAGATCCTTCGGCCCGGTGTAGTCGAGCTTGCGCCATACCCCAAGTCCCGGAAGGAAGTCCGTGAGCGCGTGGCCCATCACCGCGATGCGGCCGCCGGAGGTGACGAAGTCCGTGAGCAGATCCTTGTTGCGCGCGAGGAAGATCTGGTCGACACCTCCGCCGAGGACGAGACCGCGCACCGCGGACAGGTCGATCTCGGGTAGGCGATAGATATCCACACGGGCCATGCGCGGGTCGTCGCTGGGGCCCTCGGTGCCCATGGTGACGTGCAGGACGGGTGCGGTGACGGGAGCGTGCCCATCGGGAGGCAGGGTGGCGGGTGAGCAATCGGCTTCTGGCACAGGACTCTTCCGGATCGGAGAGCGCAGGGCGCTCGGCGAGAGGTCATTAGTAAGGCAAGCCTACATTAACCAACTACGCCGGAATTCGTGCGGGGTCATCCCATCGCCGTTGTCCCTTTGCCGGCACCGTTCAGCCCCCGTCCAACGGGCGGTACACGGGCTGCCACATCGCGTCCTGCACGGCCTGTGTCAGGTTGTCGTGCTCGACCGTGGCGACCCGTCCTACATCACGGCGACTGAGCTACTCACTCGGGACTACGGCGCGCCCCGCCGACACACGCGCTTCGAGATCGCTCGGAGCCGACGACGGCACCCGACGCAGGTAGCCGTCAGAGCAGCGAGGCGACGGACCCCGGCAACGGAAGTGCGGGATTTGTGAGCGGTGACCGCTCCGGAACGCCGACGACGGTGCGCACGGGGACGACCCCGGCCCACACCGAACGGTCCTCGCCGTCCTCCGGGTCCTCGCCGGGACCGGCGGCGCGCACCTTGACGCTCACCTCGTCGAGCGGAAGTTCGAGCACCGTCGTCGCCGCGAGTTCCTTCGCGGTGAGGGGACGCACCTCGCCCCAGCGGCCGGGCATGAGGTGTTCGGTGACCGCCCGCAGCGCGTCCTGCTTGCCTTCGGCAGGCACAGGCACAGCACGCCCGAAGATCACCGCGCTGCGATAGTTCATGCTGCTGTCGAACGCCGATCGGGCGAACACGAGTCCGTCGAGGTGCGTCACCGCGACCGAGACGTCCAGTCCCTCCCGAGACGCGAGGAAGGCACCAGCGCCCGTCGAACCGTGCAGGAACAGCCGATTGCCTTCTCTGCCGAAGGCCATCGGTAACACGACCGGACAGCCGCGACGCACGAACGCGACGTGGGCCACGCGCGCCTCGTCGAGGAGGCGGCGCAGTACTGCCGGATCGTCGTCGCCGCGTTCGGGTTTGCGGGTCAGTCGTGCGCGTTCGGTCATGGCACCGATCGAAGCAGTGCGGCCGACACGAGAACAACCCAATTTCGTATGAGGCCAGTGCATGTGCATGCCCCCGGAGCATTCATACCTTGGTGGGCGCGGAGGGTTTCGAACCCCCGACCGCTGGTGTGTAAAGCCGAAACGCCATGCAGGTCAGATGGCCAAGAAGGCTATGACCAGCGGATTAGCACCTCTGGTTATCACGCGAAATCACGCTGCTTTTCTGCCGAGTGTGTCCAAACGGTGTCCACAGTGCCTACCCACTTCACTGCCCGCTCCGGCAGGCGAGAACCACGTCGGTAGTGGCAGTTCCGGCGAGCCCTCGGTGGGCACCAGGTGGCAACCGGAATCCGGTGTTCCGCGACTCATCGCGTCAATCGACAGATGCCCCGTGCCGCGTGAAGACCGCTGGATCTGCTCGCACCGCCGTGCGCGTTGGTGTTGATGCTGTGTCAAACCTGACCTAGGGTCCGCCGCATGGACACACACGGTTCCGAGTCTGAGGCAGCACGCCAAGCGATCGCCGATGAGCTTCGCTCTCGCCGCGCACGCGTCCGCATGACTCAGGTCCAACTCGCCGAGGCGTCGGGTATCAGCCGCACCACGCTCGCCCGCATGGAAGCCGGGGAGAAGGACACGACCTTCCCAGACCTCATCCGCCTCGCCAAGGCACTCGACACGACGCCGATCGAGTTCATGCAGTCCGCACAGAACGCCATGAATGAGCGACTCGACAATCGCCAGAAACTCGTCTGAGAACGGCGAAAAGACCCCTTCCTCCTTTCGGTGTGTGGGGTCTTCCACTGCTCTAGCTCACGGTCACTGCCCAGTCGGGCTGGTGGCCGTTCGAACGACGTGGCGGTGTCCGTAGCGGTGCCGGTACCTCTACCCCCGGCGACAACGACGCTCAGCGGCGAACACAGCGCGCCCTGTACGGCCCGTAGAGCGACGAACATACCCGGCCGGTACCTTCACGCACCCCCGCTCTCCTCGAGGAACGCGGCCTCGGGGTCGTGCCGGCCGCCCCGTGCGCCGAGTTCCCACACGATGAACCCTCGGCGGCGACCCGCAGCGCGATGCAGGTGCTCGAGTTCGCGGCGGATCTCCGCAGCGGATAACCCATCCACGCCGCGATGCACAGGATGCTCGGCGGGCATCGCCCGTGACGTCAGATGCCGGATGCGGGCCAACTCCGACCCAGTGAACTCCCTCTGGTGATCGTCCCGGCGAATGGGAGCAGCAACACGCGCCATCACGCACCCCCGGCGGAACGATCCCAGCGAGAGCGGGCAGCACGCACATGACGTTGAGACTTCGCCGGCCCCTCCCCCTCGGGGTTCAGCTTCCCGATCAAGTCGACCACCTGCTTATCCAGCATCCGCAATTCAGCGGACAGCTTCACCACCACCGACGGGTTCGGCTCGTCGGCTTTGAGCGCGGAATCGAGCAGTTTTCGTACCTTCTCGGCCCGGTCCACGGTTTCCCCGGCCCGCTCGAGGGCGGCTTCCTCCTGCTCCGACCACACCACGGTTTGCCCGGTCTCGGCGCTGGTACGGCCTAGCGCGGCATTCATCGCATCCACCAGCCGCTTGCCCGCGGCAGTCTTTGGTCGTCTCACGGTCGATCGTCCTTTCTTGGAAGTCTGGTTGCACTGCGCGCTGCCCGGGGCTCTATGCCTACCGGGGGAGGTTCGGCGGCTTCGACTCCCCTACCCCACCCCTGTTGCTGGTCAGAGCAGTCCGGGGTGTCGTGGTGGGGGCCGGCGGGTGCTTTTGGCTTGGCGGGCGGCTTGGGCTTCGGCTTGGGTCTTGGTGTTGTGGCAGGGGTGGCAGAGCAGCTGCAGGTTGGTGAGTCTGTGGTCGTCGCCATGGGTGATGTGGTCGACGTCGGTGCCGGGGGCGCCGCATTGGACGCAGCGCCCTCGGTCTCGGGTGATGACGCGGCGGCGGAGGGTGTGCCAGTCGCGGGGTAGCCGGGCACGGCGGGTGCTGCCGCTGTAGTGGCCTGGCATCGGTGTCGGTTCCTTCGGTGTCGTGGATGTGTCGTCGTTGTCGGGCTTGGGGTGTGCCTGCCCGCTGGTAGGGAACGGACCAGCGGGCAGGCACGGGCGGGCGCGACGAGAGGAGGTCACGCCCGCGGTCTTCAGTGGATGTAGTTCTTGACTGCTTCGCGGACGGATCGTGCGCCTGCCGCTGACGCTGATCGTGCGTGCGCTTCGAGGATGTCTCGTTGTTCGTTCGCGTCATCGAGTGCGCGGAACTCTGCGACTGCGTGAGCGTGACTGCGGGCGAGTCGTGGGGTTGCGCCGCATCGTGTTGCGAAGTGCCACACGTCAACATCACGGTTGATGCTCATTGCTGGCCCTGTTGTGTTGAGGGCTTTCTGCCACGCTTCGGGCGTCCAACGGTGGTAGAGCCACAGGTCGGTGCGGTAGTCCAGTTCGATCCTGTTGTGTTGGGGGTCTGTTGCCATGAATGCGCGGTGCGCTCGTGAGAGTTGGCCGGCGAAGTCGTGGTGGGCGGCGAGCACTGCGGTTGGTTGGCGGGTGTCCCCGAGGTTGAGGAGGTCGGGGTACCGCTGTTGGTAGAGGGTGTCGAGTTGGTTGAGCAGGTCGGGTAGTTCCTCGGTGATGACCTGCACGGTGTCGGCGGCCGCAGTGGCGAGTAGCCCTCGGGTGATGTGTTCGGCGTCGTCGCGGATCTGGGCTGCGAGGACGTGGTTCCGTACTTGCTGGGGGTAGTCATCGGCGGTGAGGTCGAGAGGTGTTCCGGTGGCGAGGGTTGCCCGGTGCTCGGTGGCTTTCTGGTTGTGCCGGTCGAAGTTGGTGAGGGCGGCGGTGAGTTTCTTCGAGGGGGTGAGTCCGAGGTCGAGGGCGGCGGTTGCGGCGGCGACGATGCGGCCTGGCCGGTTGCTTTCTCCGAAGTTGGTGGGGAGTTGCCGGCTGAGGTGTCCGAGGATTGTGGCGTGGTCGGTCATGATGCCCTTTCGGTCTGGTCGCGCATGGTGCGGTATTCGAGGACGGCATCCCGGTCGAATATCCAGGTGCCGTTGAGCTTTCGTCCGTCGAGGCTGCGGGCGATTCGTTGGACACTGCGCGGTGTCCGGTCGAGTAGGTGTGCGGCCTCGGTGGTGTCGATCTGTTGTGTTGAGTCTGTGCTGGGGGCGGTGGGTGCGTCGTCGCCGTGTCGGTGGGTCGACGCTGATCGGCAGGCGGAGAGCAGCGCGGACAGCGGTGCCGGGATGGGTGCGCCCTTCTGGGTGAGTTGGTGAATGGTCGCGGCCGCGGCGAGGTAGGCGGCATCGACGGCGCGGCCTTGCAGCAGCACGGCATCTCCGAGTCGTTGAATGGGTGGTGTGGTCATGGCGTCCCTATCTGTTCTGCAGCGTCGTGCAGGGCATCTGCGAGAGTGAGCGCTTCAGTCGGTGTCATCGCGATACGTAGTCCGGCGAAACGCAACACGACGGGACGGGTTGCTGCGCGGTCGGTGTAGACGTGGGGTTCTAGATTTCTCGCGTGCAGTCTCACAGGATCGCCGCCCATCCGCCGCCGCGGTGCTTGAGGCACAGATTCATTCCCGCGCTTGGTTCGACGGGGCATCCGATCGTCTTGCATCGGGGTCTGGCGATGATCGTCCGTGCGACGTTCGGTGTGTTGTAGCGCTGGATGATTGCGTTCGCGGCTATGTCGTCTGTGCTGCGGTGTGCCCGTTCGAGGATGCTGAGGACGGGATCCGTCAGGCCGGGCAGTACAGGGGCTTGGTAGGTAGTGGCGAGCTGTTGAGAGAATCCGCTGAGGGCCGGGTCGATCGCAATGCCTTTGATTTCTGCGGCTGTTGATCGCCACTCGTTCGCGCCGCCGAAGGTCCGGGGTCCGGGGCGAGTGCGCCCGACTGGTTGGATGAGGGTAACTACTGCGGCGGCCAGTCTCGGTTCGTCGGCCCGCTTCTTCCGTATGGCCCATCTGAATGCTTGTTGGGAGATGACGTGCCGTTCGGCGACGAAGAAGATTCCGCATTCGCACGTAGGTCCTGGGATCTCGGGGCACTGTCCACGCTTGCACTTAGCGGTGATTGTGCTGGTGGTGTAACTCTTGCGATCTCCCCAGATGGATTTGAGGTTGCCGTCGGGGGTGAGGTGCCAGATTCGCCACCCGAGGTCGGGTGTGGTGTCGGTGCTCATTCGGTCTTCTCCTCGAGTCGGGGGCGGCCGGGCAGTCCGTGGACCTTGCCGCCCCACATCCCCAAGGGATGGTCTTGTTCGTGTGCTGCGGTGCGGCACAGGCCCTGGACGGGGCAGCGGGTGCATTCGGTTCGGGCCCCCGCGAGACGCGCCGACCGGGCCTCGGCGGTCTCTCCGTCGAGTTCGGCGTCGAACAGTGGGGATCGGCCGGTGCATCGGGCACCTTCGAGTCGTGGATCGACGAGACCGGTCAACAGGTTCGGGATATGCGGCAGGCGGGACTTCGCGCGGGTCATCGCAAACCCGCCAGGATTCGTGCCGCGGTAATTCGGTCGGCCAGCACGTGCTTCATGTGGTCGAAGTTGTCGTGCCAGGAGTGAGGGCATTCGGGCCACCACTCGGAGTGCATGTTGCGCCGGTTCATGCACCGGGAGCACATGAGATGACCATCTTCGGCGATGTTGTGTGCGGCGTCCTCTTGGAGGCTTCGCCGGCATGTCTCGCAGGCGAGGGGAGTTGTTTCGTGAGTCATGCTGCATCCCCTCCGAGGGTCAGATCGTTGTCACGCTGCGAGGCACGTCGCTCGCAGTCGGCGTGCATGGTTCGGCCGGCCGCTACTCCGTCGAGCGGGAATCGGCATTCGGGGCAGACCTGCGTCTCCTGAGAAGGTCCGGAAAGTAACCCGCCTTCCCCGCCTGACCCGTCTGTGCTGGTCAGAGCGTTTTCGTTGGCGGGTGTGGCGGGTTTAGGCGGGTTAGTCACTGCGCGTGACCCGCCGATGGTGGTGTCGCTGCGGCGGGTGTCTTGACCCGCCATACCCGCCTGACCCGCCGTTGACCCGCCTGATTTTGTGCCTCTGACCTGCGAAGGCGGGTTAGGCGGGTTAAGCGGGTCTCCGGAACGGGCCTTCTCAGGAGGAGCAATCAGCCACCTGGTGGTCTTGGCCTTGTTGCTGCTCCCGAGGTCCCGAACAGTCCATCCGCTGGTGCGTAGCGCCGGGGCGTTACGACGCAACGTCGAGGTGACCTGCCGGGCGCTCTTCGGCCATCCACGTGGCGGCTTCCAGTCCTCGTTGAGCGGCGCGGCATGGATGAGTAGTTCGGCAGCAGTGCCTTCGAACTCGGTCGTGAGGCTGTGGCGGAGCACATCGAGGAACGGATCAGCGCTGAGGGTGTCCTCGGCCAGTGTCTCGGCCTGCTCCGAATACCGCTTCAATCCGTCGGTTCCGAGTAGCTGGTCGACCGCAGCGAGAACACGAGCGAAGTCCGCCATACGTGGACTCGAGTCGAGCTCAACAGAGGGAAGGACACGCTTGACCCCCGCCGCGAGCTCGAGCAGCGCTCCGAAGATCTTCGGGTAGGACTCGGCCCACAACTGCCCGAGTTGTTCCTCGGTGCGGCGATTCTCCGGTGAGATCCGCTCGAGGTTCACCACCAGGGACCGTTCGGCGAGGTCGCCGCGCATCGCACCGATGTCGATGCCGTTGAGGATGATCCAGCGACGGAACGAGATCACGGCGAGTCCGGCGTCGGTGTAGAGCTGTCGCTTGACGTCACCTTCCCCGGTGGCGGCGCGACACAGAGAATCCGACAGCCAATCCGGGACCGTGGACAGGTTGTCGATGCCGACGACGTACGAGCCGGCCGCGGCTGTGACCCATGAGTCCATGTCCCGCGGCGGTTTCCGTAACGGCACCGCTGACGGGTCGGTGAACGCGACGAACGTGCGCGCACCGCTCGACTTACCCGAACCTTGCTCCCCGAACAGCGACATGATCGGGTGCGGGATCTGAGGCCGGATCAGCGCCGCGATCATGCCCGCGAGGACAAGCGGCCGGTCTGCCTCGGCGACATTGACCAACGTCCAAAGGTCGTTCAAGTCGCCACCCGGTTCGGGCCGCGGGAACGGAGCGGTGAGCACGGTCCTTTTGAACCGGACCGGCACATCGGTCGTGAGCAAGCAGTAGCCGGTGCTGTCGATGCGGATGACGGATTCTTCGACGTCGCCCATGTCGATGTAGACCACACCGTTGTGTTCGGCCACTCGGAGGTGCGTGTCGATCGGCTCTTCGTCGGCGCACATCCCTTCGAGGACGAGCAGAGCGTCGGCGAGAGCTTGCTGGGGCGCGGCCTTGCCGGTCTCTTGGAAGTAGCGTTTCGACAGTTCGGGGCGCAGTCCGGTCTTTCCGCCACGTAGCGGTCGGGCGATGTGTCCGCCGCCTTTGGCGAGCGCATATGGTTCGCCAGCCGGGGTGGTGCCGAGGTTGTAGTGCGCGAGTGCCATGTTCACCAGTGCGCTCGCTGCGGAGATTTTCTCGGGCTTCTCGTCGTCGGTCCGCGGTTTCGGTGTCTCGACGGGTTGGAGTTCGTCGACTCCGTGACCGGCCGCGAGGTGATCGCTGATGTCGTTGCCTTCCTTCGCTTCGACGATGACGACACCGGCGGCGGTCGGTGCCACCAATTCGAGGACTGCCTGTGCGTGCTTGCGGCCCGGTTCGTCCTTGTCGCGGACGATCACAACGTTGTGGCCGGCCAGCGGAGACCAGTCGAACTTGTGGGCCTTGCCTGCCCCCATCGCCGGAGACACCGCGAGGTGCCCGAGCTCGGCGAGAGCGTTCGCGCACTTCTCACCCTCGGTGACAAAGACTGTCTGTCCAGGAGTAGAACCGGTGAGGTGCTCGACGCGGTACAGCGCGGTACCGGACTTGTTACCGGCTTGAGGGAATGTCTTGCGGCCGTCATCGCCGTACCGGCGGTGCACGATTCGGCCGTCCGAGTAGGTGTAGGTTTCGCCGATGCGGTTGTCGAACATGTCCCGCATGTGCAGACCGAGCGCGTCGAGGATGCTGCGGTTGTCGCACCCGGCGTGGCAGTACAAGACAGCCTTGTCGGGTTTGCGTGTGATCGACAGCGAAGGATTGTTGTCGTCGTGGGCCGGGCACTGTGCGGATGCTTGGTCGTTGCCGCGGTGCCGAACGAGTTTTCCGTTTTCGACGAGCCGGGCGAGAAGGCTGTCGTATGCGCTCATCGTCACGCGGCCTCACCGCCGACTCGCATGTCGGTGCGGCGCCAGACACGTGCTGGAGCGTCCCAATCGTCGTCTGCGGCCCGCGGCCCGTATCCCGCGAACTCGATGTACCCGCGGCGGCTCAACTCGCGTACGAGCGCACCTCGGCGACACGGTTTGTCGTCGACATAGGGCGGGAGATACAGCGCCATTTGAGCGGCTGTGAAGGTCATTCCTGCCGGCTGATCCGAGATCCATTGCTGCGCGAGAGCCAGTAGGTCGGAATGCGCTCCCGCGAGAGCGGCTTCGGGGCCGTGTGCAGTATTCTGTTCCTGACGCATGGTGCGCCTTTCTTGGGTGTGGGGCCGGGAGCTTCTGGGGCTCCCGGCCCGCGGCGTTCAACGGATGTGTGCCGTTTCGTCGGGTGTCAACGAATGTGTGGGTTCGGATGAGCGCGGAGAATGGGCGCGTCACGACGCGGGTGTCTCCCTCGGCGCATGGACGTTTCGAGGTCTTCGGCGAACACGTCGCGCGGGTTTCGGTCTGGTGTTCCGACTGCGCCAATCAGCAAGATCACTACGTTTTCGAGGATGACCAGGACAGTCAGGAACAGTTCGAGGTCGGTCACAGCGACGCCCCCTCGAGCGCGGCGAGGCGGTTGATTGCGACCTCGAGCCATTCCTCGCGGGTGTAGCCGGCATCGGGTATGTCGCGGAGTTGGATCCATACCGCGAGGGCGTGTGTGACGTTCAGTTCCGGGACGCCCGTGGTGTTCGCAGTGTCGGCGATCTCATAGGCCGTAGGTCGGATAGACTTCATGTGTCCTTCTCTTGGTAGGGGTTGGATTCGATGCCCTCGATGCCCTGGCCGGCGTCGGGGGCGTTCTCTTTCGGTCGCTCGGTGCAGTCGCTCTCGACTCTGAGCAAGCGGCCTAGTCCGCGCAGGTAGACCCAGCATTTACTGGCCGGTTTAGATGCGAGGTCGCCGACCATCACGCAGCGCCGGGACGATCGTCGGTGCGTTGTAGCTTGTTCGCGTCGAGGTAGGCGAATACATCGGCGGGGTCGTAGTAGATCCGCGATCCGACACGGATGAACCTCGGGCCAGTCCCCTTGTACCGCTGCTGTGCGGCCGCGCCATGTGTGATGTCCATGAACTCGCAGTACTCCTTTGTGGTCCAGGGACGCGTGCGCTGACCTGTCATCTGGGAGGGATCGGGGTTCCTCATATCGTCTCCTCACTGAGATTTACGTGACGTCACGAGTAGATCAGTGACTCATAGTTCTGTCAAGTCACTAGGAATCAAGTAGGGTGAGCGACATGAAAGAGCCCCTAGCACTCGCAGCAGTTGTCGGCCGGAACGCGCGGGCACATCGCAAGCGGCACGGCGCAACCTTGGAAGACGTGGCGAAACGAGCCACTGCCCTCGGTTTGCGATGGAACACAGGCCGAGTGGGAGACCTTGAGAGCGGGCGAATTCCGGCGACGCTCCCGACCCTCGTCGTACTTGCGCAAGCACTGGGAGATGCGACGGATGAGCGCGTTTCGGTCGCGGATCTCGTCTGGTATGACGGTTGGGTCGAGCTGAACCCGGCCCTCACTATTCGTGGTGAGACGCTCAAACAATCCCTTGAGGGGCAACCACTCGCGCTCGTCGCACGAGATATTCACGGCCAGGTCGAAAAGGCATTCGGGATCTTCGAAGAAATCCGGCGCCTTCACGATGACGCCTGGGAGAACGTGCCCGAAGAGCTCCAGCACGAGGACCCAATCGAGGTCGACCGAATCGCAGCGGCGGCCGGCGTTGCCGAGCGACGTCTGTGCAAGGACTTCTCGCTTCGACCCCACGTCCTAGCGGCCCTCTCGCACCACCTCTGGGGGAAGTCGTTCTCGGAAGAGCGCGACGGCCGGGCCGGCGAGGACGCGAACGCGCAGCGTCGGGGTCGAATCAGTCGGGAGATGAAGCAAGAGATCGAGGCTTACCTCGCTTCGAGGAGAACCGATGGCGACGGTCAGTAGCTACGACACAGCCTCCGGAAGACGCTGGGAGGTCCGCTACCGCACCCCGGAACGGCGCACCACCCGCAAGCGCGGGTTCGCCTCGAAGCGGCAGGCACAGGACTTCGCCGCCACCGTTGAGGTCGAGAAGATGACCGGTAGCTACGTCGCCCCATCGGCCGGCCGAATTCTCTTCGGTGAGGTCGCCGAAAAGTGGATGGCATCCAAGGTGAACCTGTCCGCATCGACCGCGGCCCGCTATCGCTCCGCCCTCGATGTGCACCTCCTCCCCCGGTTCGGAAAAACACCCCTCGTCGACGTGACCCGGGGGCGACTGCGTACGTGGGTAGCGGACATGTCTCAGAACCGCTCAGCATCCACGACACGCACCAACGTGCTCGTCATGTCCCAGATCCTCGACCAAACGGTGCAGGACTCACGCATCGTGTCGAACCCGTGCGACGGTCTGGACCTCCCGAAGCTCGAGCACAAGGACCGGCGATACCTCACGTTCGAGCAGGTCGACCTGCTCGCCAAAGCCTCGGGCGACAATGGGGTGCTGGTGTACGTCCTCGCATACTGCGGACTCCGGTTCGGCGAGGCTGCGGCACTCAGGGTCGCCGACGTGAACCTCGAGCGCCAAAGGCTACGTATCCACCGGTCCGCGACCGTCGTCGACAGCAAGATCGTGGTGTCCTCCCCCAAGGCCAACCAAGCTCGGGATGTGCCGGTGCCGAGGTTCGTCGCCGACATGCTCGGTGAGCACGCCCGAGGCAAGGGTGCCGGCGAGTTGCTGTTCCCCGATACCCGAGGCGGCTACATGCGCGCCGGGAACGTCCGTCGTCGATGGTGGGACAAGGCCGTGAAGGACTCCGGGGTTCCCGAAGGGCTCACGCTTCACGAGCTGCGGCACACTGCCGCATCCTTGGCGATCACGGCCGGGGCGAACATCAAGACACTGCAACGGATGCTCGGGCATGCGAGTGCGGCGCTCACCCTCGACCGGTACGGGCACCTGTTCGATGACGATCTCGGAATGGTCGCGGATCGACTCGACAAGCTCGCGCGTCCAGGTGGTTCGTGACAGCACTCGAGGATATGTTGTGTCCAAAGTGTGTCCACGAATGCGGAGAGGGCACCTCCCCCAACTCGGGAAAGTGCCCTCTACCTGCTACAACTTTGGTGGGCGCGGAGGGTTTCGAACCCCCGACCGCTGGTGTGTAAAACCAGAGCTCTACCACTGAGCTACACGCCCGCATCGTCGGCGGCCGAAGCCGCCGACGTCGCATCAGGACTCTAGCGCGGCCAGCGCTCTCACCCAAGCTCCCTGGTCACGGGGCTCTCCGGGCTGGTTCTCTTCCGCGAATTGCACGATGCCGCCCTTGTCGATGACGAACGTGCCGCGATTCGCGAAACCGAACTTCTCGTTGAACACCCCGTACGCCTGAGCGACTTCACCGTGCGGCCAGAAGTCGGACAGCAACGGGAAGAGGTACCCCTGCTCGGCCGCCCAGATCTTGTGCGTGGGCGACGGCCCGACCGACACCGCGAGGATCGCGGTGTCGTCGTTGTCGAAGGTCGGCAGGTCGTCGCGCACGGCGCACAACTCGCCCTGGCACACCCCGGTGAACGCGAGGGGGTAGAAGATCAGCAGGACGTTCTTCTTTCCCCGGTAATCCGCGAGGGAGACTTCCTGGTTGTTCTGATCTTTGAGGGTGAAGTCGGGCGCCTCGGTGCCCACTGCGATCGCCATGCGGTACTGGTCCTTCGTTCGGGGAGAGCCGGTCAGCGACGCGGACGGCCGGTCTTCGGCTGCACGAGACGGCTGCCGATCCAGTCCCCGAGGTTGGCCGCCGAGGTCTGGGTCAACCCGGCGGTGGTGGCGGATTCGGCGATCTCACTGGGCTCCACGTGGTCGACGCGGCCGTTCTTCGGGGTGAGAACCCAGACGACACCGTCGTCGGCGAGCGGGCTGACGGCATCCATCAAGGTGTCCACCAGGTCGCCGTCGCTCTCGCGCCACCACAGCAGCACGACATCGACGACTTCGTCGGACTCCTCGTCGAGGAGCTCGGTTCCGGTGACCTCTTCGATCGCCGACCTCAGCTCGTCGTCGGTGTCCTCGTCCCACCCGAGTTCCTGCACCACATGGTCGTGAGTGATACCGAGCTTGGAAACGTAGTTCTTGGCATCCGCCGCGGCGACCACGGTGGCTCCTCCTAAAAGTAGTGGTGCGCGAATCGCTTCGGCGTACCGGTGTGTGACGATCAATGGTCAAAGCGAACATGGTCGGGAGGCTCAACGCAACCCGAATCGCTGGGAAAGGGCAATAATCTTTCCCCGGACGCTACGCCGTCCCCCGTCGCAGACCCCAGGTGCGGTGTCGGAGCACACACGCTCGGAGGTCCCGATCAGGGGGCATCTCGCCTCTTCCGCCACGAGATGGGGGAGAATGAGACGAGCATCATGTTCAGATGTCGATTGGGCCGGCCCCCACAAGAGCCGACCTTCTGAATGGGCGCCCCACCTGCGCGCCCTACCACGATGAGGAGCAGACGTTGACAGACCTGATCCACGGACCCGACTCGCAAAAGGACGCCGCACAAGGCTCCGCGGGAAAGGGCCCCTCGAATGAAACGGCATCGACCAAGGACAACCGTGTCCGGGTCATCCGCGAGGGCGTGGCTTCCTACCTGCCCGACATCGATCCGGCAGAAACCGACGAATGGCTCGAATCGTTCGACGGAATGCTCGAAGCCGCGGGTCCGACCCGCGCCCGTTACCTGCTGCTCCGCATGCTCGAGCGCGCGAACGAGCGCAAGGTGTCGCTCCCGGCGTTGACGTCCACCGACTACGTCAACACCATCCCCACCGAGAACGAACCGTGGTTCCCCGGTGACGAAGAGGTCGAGCGCCGCTTCCGCGCCTACATCCGCTGGAACGCCGCGATCATGGTCACCCGGGCGCAGCGCCCCGGAGTCGGTGTCGGCGGCCACATCTCGACATACGCGTCGTCTGCTGCGCTCTACGAGGTCGGCTTCAACCACTTCTTCCGCGGCAAGGACCATCCCGGCGGCGGCGACCAGGTCTTCATCCAGGGCCACGCCTCCCCCGGCATCTACGCCCGCGCATACCTCGAGGGCCGTATCCCGGCCGAGCAACTCGACGGGTTCCGTCAGGAACACAGCCACGCCTCGAAGGGCGGCGGTCTGCCGTCGTACCCGCACCCCCGCCTGCTTCCGAACTTCTGGGAATTCCCCACCGTGTCGATGGGTCTCGGACCCATGAACGCCATCTACCAGGCCCGGTTCAACCATTACCTGGCCGACCGCGGAATCAAGGACACCTCCGATCAGCACGTGTGGGCGTTCCTCGGCGACGGTGAGATGGACGAACCGGAGTCACGCGGTCTTACTCACGTCGCGGCGACCGAAGGCCTCGACAACCTCACGTTCGTGATCAACTGCAACCTGCAGCGTCTCGACGGCCCGGTCCGCGGCAACGGCAAGATCATTCAGGAACTCGAGTCGTTCTTCCGCGGCGCCGGTTGGAACGTCATCAAGGTCGTCTGGGGCCGCGAGTGGGATTCCCTGCTCCACGCCGACAAGGACGGCGCCCTCGTCAACCTCATGAACGTCACGCCGGACGGCGACTACCAGACGTACAAGGCAAACGACGGCGCGTTCGTGCGCGAACACTTCTTCGGCCGCGACCCCCGCACCAAGGAACTGGTCAAGAATCTCAGCGACCAGCAGATCTGGAACCTCAAGCGCGGTGGCCACGACTACCGCAAGATCCACGCCGCCTACCGCGCGGCGTTGGACCACAAGGGCCAGCCCACGGTGATCCTTGCCCACACCATCAAGGGCTACACGCTGGGTAAGCACTTCGAGGGCCGCAACGCGACCCACCAGATGAAGAAGCTCACCCTCGAGGATCTCAAGTACTTCCGCGACCTTCAGCGCATCCCGATCTCCGACGCGGAGCTCGAGAAGAACCCGAAGATGCCGCCGTACTACCACCCCGGATTCGACGCCCCCGAGATCGAGTACATGCTCGAGCGCCGCCGCGCGCTGGGCGGTTTCGTCCCGGAGCGGCGCACCGCCGCCAAGCCCCTCGCGCTTCCCCCGGAGAAGACGTACGACGTGGTCCGCAAGGGGTCGGGCAAGCAGGAAGTGGCCACCACCATGGCCACGGTGCGCGTGCTGAAGGAACTGTTGCGCGACAAGGAGATCGGCAAGCGCATCGTGCCGATCATCCCCGACGAGGCCCGCACGTTCGGCATGGACTCGTGGTTCCCGTCGTTGAAGATCTACAACCGCAACGGCCAGCTCTACACGTCCGTCGACGCGGAACTGATGCTCGCCTACAAGGAGAGCGCCGCCGGCCAGATCCTGCACGAGGGCATCAACGAGGCGGGTTCGGTCGCGTCGTTCACGGCTGTCGGCACGTCCTACGCCACGCACGGCGAGCCGATGATCCCCGTCTACATCTTCTATTCGATGTTCGGGTTCCAGCGCACCGGCGACGGTCTGTGGGCCGCGGCCGACCAGATGGCACGTGGATTCCTGCTCGGCGCGACCGCCGGTCGCACCACCCTGACCGGTGAGGGTCTGCAGCACGCCGACGGGCACTCGCTGCTCCTGGCGTCGAGCAACCCTGCCGCTGTGACGTACGACCCCGCGTTCTCCTACGAGATCGCGCACATCTTCCGCGACGGTCTGCGCCGGATGTACGGCGGCACCGAGGGCGAAGACGGGTTCGGCGGTGAGAACGTTTTCTACTACATCACCGTGTACAACGAGCCGTACGCACAGCCCGCCGAACCCGAGGACCTCGATGTCGAGGGTCTCCTCAAGGGCCTGTACCTGTACAAGCGCGGTCCGCAGTCGGGGCCGAAGGCGCAGATCCTCACCTCCGGCGTCATCATGCCCGAGGCCTTGCGCGCTCAGGAGATGCTCGAAGAGGAGTGGGGTGTGTCCACGGACGTGTGGTCGGTGACGTCGTGGGGCGAGCTTCGCCGCGACGGCGTCGAGTGCGACCGCCAGGCGCTGCTCGATCCGGGCAAGGAGCCGAAGGTCCCGTACGTCGCATCCGTGCTCAACGACGCCGCCGGACCGTTCGTCGCCGTGTCCGACTGGATGCGTGCCGTGCCCGATCAGATCCGCAAGTGGGTTCCGGGCGACTACACCGTCCTCGGCGCCGACGGGTTCGGGTTCTCCGACACCCGCCCCGCCGCACGTCGGGTCTTCAATATCGATGCCGAGTCCACGGTGGTCGCGGTGCTCGAGGCGCTCGGCCGCGAGGGCACGATCGATCGTGCACGCGCGGTCGAGGCGGCGAAGAAGTACCGGATCGACGACGTGACGGCCGCACCGGAACAGACCTCGGACCCGGGCGTCGCCTGACTCACCCCGTCACGTGCGGTTCGGCCGCGGTGACCGAGTGACAGCCGGGTAGGTTCGTTGCATGGTCGACGAGCCCGCATCAGGTCGCAGAGCGCGGGTACCGGGCGCCCCACCGGGGCGTCCGGTACCTCCTGCCCCGCCCGACCGCGCACCCCTGCCCGACGCGTTGCTTCGCCGCGTCAAACAGTTCTCGGGGCGTATGTCCACCGAAGCCGTGCACGTCCTGCAGGAGCAACTGCCCTTCTTCTCCGACCTCGATGCCTCACAGCGCGCGACGGTTCAGCTGGTGATCCAGACGTCGGTGGTGGACTTCCTCGAGTGGGTGCGCAACCCCGACAACGATCCGAGATTCAGCCTCGACGCGTTCCAGATGATCCCGCAGGATCTGGCGAACCGGCTGACACTTCTCCAGACGGTCGACATGGTGCGGGCGGCCATGGAGTTCTTCGAGCAGTGGCTGCCCGCACTGGCCCGCAACGAGGAGCAACTCGTCGCGCTCACCGAAGCCATCCTTCGGTACGGCCGCGAACTGGGGTTCGCGGCTGCGGCGGTCTATGCGACCGCCGCCGAGTCGCGCGGCGCGTGGGACACCCGGCTCGAAGCCCTGGTGGTCGATGCCGTGGTCCGCGGTGACACCGGTGCCGACATGCAGTCGCGTGCCGCGACCCTCAACTGGGACGCGACGGCACCCGCGACGGTCGTGGTGGGCACGCCACCGCCCGAAGAGGGCGTGTCGGTGGTGACGACGGTCCACGCGATCGCCCAGCGACACGGGCGCGCCGCCTTGGCTGTCGTGCAGGGCGAACGCCTGGTGATGGTCGTCAGCGGCGATCTGCACGGCGCCACCGAGGCGGCGGGCTTCCTCGACGAACTGATGCAGGCCTTCTCCGACGATCCCGTGGTGATCGGTCCGACGACTGCCACTCTCGGCGCGGCGCACGTCTCGGCGGTCGAGGCGCTCGCGGGGATGGAGGCCGTCGGTGGCTGGCCGGGGGCGCCCCGGCCGGTGCATGCGGCGGAACTGCTCCCGGAACGGGCTCTGCTCGGAGATCCGGCTGCGATCGTCGCTCTCGACGACTACATCGTTGCCCCTCTCGCGGCGGCGGGATCGTCGCTCTCCGACACTCTCGACGCGTATCTCGACAGCGGCGGGGCGGTCGAGTCGTGCGCCAGGAAGCTGTTTGTTCATCCAAATACCGTCCGGTATCGACTCAAGCGGATCACAGAAGTCACCGGGCGGGATCCCACAAATCCACGCGATGCGTACGTGTTGCGAATCGCGGCCACGGTGGGTCGTCTGGCTCGAGTTCATAACGAACTGAAATCTCCAGCCCCACCGGTCACACGGTTCACGATCCGCGAATCGGACATGTAACACGGCCAGTTGCTCGGTCGATAGCGGACTACGAGGTGGGAATTTGTAAGAACCCTACAAATCCTGGCGCGACCTTTCATTCCCACCGACATCTCGCGAGGGTGCTTAAAGGGTGTTCGCTGATCCTCGTGATTGCGCTGCTTGCCCCCGGCCAGGGGTCCCAAACACCCGGCATGCTTGCTCCGTGGCTGGAGCAGGCCGGTGCCCCCGACCGCATCGCGCTGTGGTCGAAGGCCTCCGGTCTCGACCTGGCGCGCCTCGGCACCACCGCCACCGCAGACGAGATCACCGATACCTCTGTTACCCAGCCGCTCGTCGTGGCAACCGCACTTCTTGCTTTCGAAGAACTCGAGCGCCTGGGTCTGGTCCCCGCCGACGTGATCGTCGCCGGCCACTCGGTCGGCGAGTTGGCCGCCGCCGCGATGGCGGGAGTCATCAGCACCGACGATGCCGTGAGCCTGGCCGCGATCCGCGGCCGGGAAATGGCGAAGGCATGTGCCCTCGAACCCACCGGCATGTCCGCGGTCCTCGGCGGTGCCGAGGACGAGGTGCTCGCGCGCCTCGAAGAACTCGACCTGACGCCCGCCAACATGAACGCGGCCGGTCAGATCGTCGCGGCCGGACGCCTCGACGCACTCGAGGCACTCGCAGCGGACGCACCCGCCAAAGCTCGCGTGCGTGCCCTGCCGGTCGCGGGCGCTTTCCACACCCGGTTCATGGCTCCCGCGCAGGATGCGGTTGCCGCTGCCGCGGCGAAGATCGCCCCGAGCGATCCCACCCGCACCCTGCTGTCCAACTTCGACGGTGCACCGGTCACCTCGGGCGCCGAGGCGCTCGAGCGGCTCGCTGCGCAGGTCACTCGCCCCGTGCGGTGGGACCTGTGCACTGCACACCTGCGTTCCGCCCAGGTTTCCACCGTGGTGGAGCTTCCCCCCGCCGGCACGCTCGTGGGTATCGCCAAGCGCGAAATGCGCGGCACGCCCACCGCGGCCCTCAAAACACCCGCGGACATCTCCGCTCTGGCCGAAACACTCGAACTCGGTTAGGTTGCTGCGCGCGCATCGTCGCGCAGCACGGGCACATCCCGGGAATGTTCCCGGGCCCGGCCGGAAACATTCGGCCGGTTTCACACGACATAGTCGGTACATCACGAAGGGAGCCACGACGTGGCCACTCAGGAAGAAATCATCGCCGGTCTCGCGGAGATCATCGAAGAAGTTACCGGCATCGAGCCCTCCGAGGTGACCGTCGACAAGTCCTTCGTCGACGACCTCGACATCGACTCGCTGTCCATGGTCGAGATCGCCGTCCAGACCGAGGACAAGTACGGCGTGAAGATCCCCGACGAGGATCTCGCCAGCCTGCGCACCGTCGGTGACGCCGTGAACTACATCCAGAAGCTCGAGGCCGAGGGCGTTCAGGCCACGAACGACAACGAGTGAGCTCAACCGTGACTTCCCCGTCTCCTCGGACGTTGCGCAACGTCGTCGTCACGAGCCTCGCGGCTTCGACGTCGATCGCCGACGATGTGGATTCCAGCTGGAAGGCACTGCTGGCCGGTGAGAGCGGGATCGGCGTGCTCGACGGCTTCGTCGACGAATACGACCTTCCGGTGCGTATCGGCGGCAAGCTGAAGGTGAGCCCCGACGAGTCGCTGAGCCGGGTCGAGATCCGGCGGATGAGCTTCGCGGAGCGCCTCGCGCTCATTCTCGGGCGCACGGTGTGGGAGAACGCCGGAAGCCCGGAGGTCGACAAGGACCGGCTCGCCGTTGTCATCGGCACCGGCCTCGGCGGCGGCGAGACGCTCATCGACGCGGTCGACAAGCTGCGCAGCGGCGGATACCGCAAGGTGTCGCCGTTCGCAGTGCAGATGATCATGCCGAACGGACCGGCCGCCACGGTGGGCCTCGAGCTCGGCGCCCGCGCCGGTGTCATCACGCCGGTCTCGGCGTGCTCGTCCGGCTCCGAAGCGATTGCCAACGCGTTCCGCATGATCTCGCAGGGCGACGCCGACATCGCCGTCACCGGCGGTGTCGAGAGTCAGCTCGAGGCCGTCGGTCTCGCCAGCTTCGCCATGATGCGGGCGTTGAGCACTCGCAACGACGATCCTCAGGGTGCGTCGCGGCCGTTCGACAAGGACCGGGACGGATTCGTCTTCGGCGAAGCCGGAGCGTTGATGGTCCTCGAATCCGAAGAACACGCCAAGGCGCGCGGGGCGACGATCCACGCGCGGATCCTCGGCGCGGGTATCACTTCCGACGGGTACCACATCGTGGCACCGCATCCGGAAGGCACCGGTGCTGCCCGCGCGATGACGCGGGCGATCGAAAGTGCCGGCCTCACCAAGGCCGACATCGGGCACGTCAACGCCCACGCGACGGCCACTCCGATCGGCGACATCGCCGAGGCGAGGGCAATCAACGCCGCAGTAGGCACGCACGCAGCGATCTACGCCCCGAAGTCCGCACTCGGACATTCGATCGGCGCAGTCGGTGCACTCGAAGCAGTACTCACGGTCCTGAGCCTGCGTGACGGAGCCATTCCGCCCACGCTGAATCTCGAAAACCAGGATCCAGAGATCGACCTCGACGTGGTCAAGGGCGAAGCCCGCTACGGACAGATCGATTTCGCGCTGAACAACTCGTTCGGTTTCGGTGGGCACAACGTGGCACTCGCGTTCGGTCGGGCCTGACCCGACACGCTTGTCCCACCGTTGCGGTGGGGGCTCCCCGGAGCCTCCACCGCGGCCCACCACCACCGCGCTCGACCGAGGAGCACTCGATGACCATCCTGGATCCGGCTAAACAACGCGGCCTCGCGGCGGATCCGCGCGATCCCCAGCGCCGACTCGAAGAACTCTTCGACGCCGGCAGCACGGAATTGCTCCATCCCCGCGACAAGTCGGGTGTTCTCGCCGCACTCGGATGCATCGACGGTGTACGCACGGTCGCCTACTGCTCCGACGCGACGGTCATGGGCGGCGCAATGGGCGTCGAGGGCTGCCGGCACATCGTCGCGGCCATCGACACCGCCCTCGAACTCGAAGCCCCTGTCATCGGGCTCTTCCACTCCGGTGGAGCCCGCCTCGCGGAGGGCGTCGAAGCCCTGCACGCCGTCGGCCTCGTCTTCGAGGCGATGGTGCGCGCATCGGGCACCATTCCCCAGATTTCCGTCGTCCTCGGGTTCGCCGCGGGCGGAGCGGCCTACGGTCCCGCTCTCACCGACATCGTGATCATGGCGCCCGAAGGACGTGTGTTCGTCACCGGACCGGACGTGGTGCGCAGCGTGACCGGCGAGCAGGTGGACATGGAGTCCCTCGGCGGACCCGATACCCACTACAAGAAGTCGGGCGTCGCCCACATCGCCGCCCACGACGAGGCCGACGCACTGCATCGCGCGCGGCGCCTGGTGTCGATGCTCGTCGAGCAGGGCGAATTCGACGTCGCGGGCGCCGCCCTCGGTGACACCGATCTGCGTGCGCTGATGCCCGAATCACCGCGTCGCGCCTACGACGTGCGGCCGATCGTCCACGAACTACTCGACAACGTCGAAGGCGATTCCAGCTTCGAGGAACTGCAGGGCGGATGGGCCCGCAGCATCGTCACCGGCTTCGGCCGTCTCGGCGGCCGTACCGTCGGCGTCATCGCCAACAATCCGCTCCGTCTCGGCGGGTGCCTGAACTCCGAGAGCGCCGAGAAGGCCGCACGTTTCGTACGCCTGTGCAACGCCTTCGGAGTTCCGCTCGTGGTACTCGTCGACGTGCCCGGTTACCTTCCCGGGGTCAGCCAGGAATGGGAAGGCGTCGTGCGCCGAGGCGCGAAGTTGCTCCACGCGTTCGCCGAAGCCCGCGTTCCGCGCGTGACTCTCGTGACCCGCAAGATCTACGGGGGCGCATACATCGCGATGAACTCGCGCGCACTCGGGGCTACCGCGGTGTTCGCATGGCCGGAGTCCGAGGTCGCCGTGATGGGCGCCAAGGCTGCCGTGGGCATCCTGCACAAGCGCGCGCTCGCCGCCGCACCGGAAGATGAGCGGGAAGCCCTCCACGATCGGCTCGCGTCCGAGCACGAGGCCATCGCCGGCGGTGTCGGCCGGGCCATTTCGATCGGCGTGGTCGACGAGATGATCGACCCCGCCCGGACCCGCAGCACTCTCGCGGCCGCACTGGCAGCAGCACCTGCGACGCGCGGGCGCCACAAGAACATTCCGCTGTAAGGGGCTGAACTCCCTTACGACTCCGGCGCCGCCACCTTTCGAAAGGTGGCGGCGCCGGAGTCGTGAGGAGGGTGTCCGCGCGTGACGCCGGTCGTTCGGTGCCGGTTCGTGCGGGGCGCGTCGGGTGGCTCAGCCGACGTCGCGCCGGAGCCACGTCACTTCGGCACCCTCGTAGCCGCTGCGGTACGGCTCGAGTTCTTCGTCCCATGCCGTGCCGAGGGCGCGATGGATGTCGGCTGCGGTGTCCGAGGAGGCAAGCATGGCGCGTAGCCGCATCTCACCGATGACGACGTCACCGTTGGCGCTGGTGCAGCCCCGCCAGAGTCCCAGCCGCGGCACGTAGCTGTAGCGCTCGCCGTCGACGCCCTCGCTGGGGTCCTCGGTGATCTCGAAGCGCAGCATCGGCCAGACGAGCAGAGCGTCCGCGAGGCGGCCGGCGGTACCGACCGGACCGACCCAGTCGACGGAGGTCCGCAGGACACCCACGTCGGCGGGCTGACCCGTCCAGGTCAGTTCCGGGCGACTGTTCAGCGTGGCAGCCAGCGCCCATTCGATATGTGGACAGACCGCGGCGGGCGAAGAGTGGATGTAGATCACTCCGTTTGTCGCATCCGCGAACTGATTGGATACGCGCATACAAACACCTCCGATTCGACGAGGACGTCTTCCCCAACGACCTCTGCCCGGAATGTGTCTCCATGCGGCGTGGTAACAAGTGTGCGCCTGTTGCCGGTGTTTCGCCAGGAAACGAAAGAGGTTTATGTGATTTCGGTGATGACGGCGTCACTCAGTGCAGGCCAGAGCGGTTTTGCCCAGTCTCCGAAGTCCCTATCGGTAAGTACCACACATGCGGCGTCGAATTCGGGATCTACCCAGAGAAATGTTCCCGATTGGCCGAAATGCCCGAATGTTCGGGTGGAATTTCTGGTTCCGGTCCAATGCGGATTCTTCTCGCCACGGATTTCGAATCCCAGACCCCAGTCGTTGGGCTTGAACATTCCGTAACCGGGGACCAATCCGTTCAAGCCGGGAAACTGCACCCCGGTCGCCTCCGCGAACAGTCCTTCGGAGACCAGCGTGGGAGTGAGCAACTCCCCCGCGAACACGGCGAGGTCGGCCGCGGACGAGCGAGCACCGTGACCCGCCGGCCCGGGAAGGCTCGAATCGCTCATCCCGAGAGGCTCGAACACGGCCTGCGCCAAGTACTCCGGAAACTCGATGTCGGTCTCGGTGCTGATCAGCTCGGCGAGCATCTCGAATCCGGCGCTCGAATAGATCCGCTTGGTTCCCGGCTCCGCCGCGACGGTGCGGTCACCGAACGCGAGACCCGACGCGTGGGCGAGGAGATGCCGCACCGTCGCTCCGGGTGGCCCCGCGGGCTGATCGAGTTCGATCGCGCCCTCCTCGATCGCCACGAGGGCCGCATACGCGACGAGGGGCTTGGTCACCGAAGCGAGCGGATAGACCGCTGCCTGATCTCCCCTCGACGCGACGACGCCGCCGCTGCGTGTGACGACAGCGGCGGCGGCGTGTTCGACGGGCCATTCCGAGATCAATTCCAGACTGCGCACCGACCCAGGGTACGAGATGCCGGTCGGCGCAGGGTCACCAGTCGGCTTCGGTGTAGCGGATCACGCCGCGGATGTTCTTGCCGTCGAGCATGTCCCGGTAACCGTCGTTGATCTGTTCGAGCGTGTAGGTGCGGGTCACCATGTCGGCCAGGTTGAGCTGACCGGACTTGTAGAGGTCGAGCAACTGGGGGATGTCGACGCGGGCGTTGCAGCCACCGAAGATGTTGCCCTTGAGGTCCTTCTGCAGCATGGAGAACAGGAACGAGTTCAGCTTGACGTCCATGTCCGACATGAAGCCCATGGCCGTGATGACACACTTGCCGCCCTTCGCGGTGAGCGTCAGCGCCGGGTCAACCAGGTCACCCTTCATCTCGCCGACGGTGATGATCGTTTCCTGGCACATACGCCCCCAGGTGACCTCCATGATCGGCACGATCGCTTCCTCGATCGACGCATAGGTATGCGTCGCACCGAACTTCATGGCCTGCTCACGCTTCCACGGCACCGGATCGATCGCGAAGACGTAGCGGGCACCGGACGCCACCGCGCCCTGCAGCGCGCTCATACCTACGCCGCCGACACCGATGATCGCGACCGAATCGCCCGGCTTGACGTCGGCGATGTGCGTAGCCGAACCCCAGCCGGTCGGGACGCCGCAACCCACGAGGGCGGCGAGCTCGAACGGCACGTCCTTGTCGATCTTGACGATCTGGCTCTGATTCACGGTCATGTACGGGGAGAACGTCCCGAGCAGGCACATCGGGATGACGTTCTGGCCGCGCGCCTGGATCCGGTAGCTCCCGTCGGAGATCGCCTGACCGCTCAGGAGTCCGGCGCCCAGATCGCACAGGTTCGAATGTCCGCTCGCACACGACGGGCACCGTCCACACGCCGGAATGAAGGACAGCACGACGTGGTCGCCGACCTCGAAACCGACGACTCCGTCGCCGACCTTCGTGATGACGCCGGATCCCTCATGGCCGCCCATGACCGGGAAGGACGGCATGGGCGTTGCGCCGGTGACGATGTGGTGGTCGGAGTGGCACATGCCGGCGGCTTCCATGCGGATCTGGACTTCACCCGCCACAGGATCGCCGAGTTCGATCTCCTCTACCGACCACGCCTCGTCGAGCCCCCACAGCACTGCACCCTTGGTCTTCATCTGACGTCCTCCATCGCATTGCAAGTTGTGCACGTGACGATAGCCACATTTCGCAGAAATTGGAACAGGTTCTACAAAAGGTTTCACGGTGCCTGCCAGCGCAGTCGCACCGACTCCCGAGAGCGTCGGATATGTTCCTCTCATTGTGAAGAATGCGATTTCCGTCTAGCGTAATTGCCATGGCCGTAGCGCTCGGGAAACCGGGTGGCGGCACCGACAACGGAGGATGACCTATGACGACGAAGGCGCTCGCGCCCGACGTTTCGACCTGGCCCGCGGAGAACCCCCAGCTCATCGGCAGCCATTGCGACGACTGCGCCGCTACCACCTGGCCCCGTCAACCGCGGTGCCCGCGGTGCAGCGGTGCGAATGTGTCGGATCCGCTTCTCCCGCGGCACGGAACCCTGGTTGCCTGGACGACACAGGGATTCGTCCCGAAGCAGCCCTACGCCGGCAACGAGGCCGCCGCGACTTTCACGCCGTTCACATTCGGCCTGATTCAGCTCGGCGATGTCGTGCGCGTCGAAGCCCGGCTCACCGAAGCGGATCCCGCCCGGCTGCAGCCCGGCATGGAGCTCGAACTCACCTTCGTTCCGTTCTACGTCGACGAGGACGGGACGGAAATCTTCACATGGGCCTTCGAGCCGATCTGACCAGCACACACCCGATCGAGGAGTTCTTGAAACTATGAACGACGTTGCCATCATCGGTGTGGGCCTGCACCCGTTCGGCAGATTCGGCACCAAGTCGGCCATCGAGATGGCGGCCGACGCGATCCAGCTCGCACTCGAAGATTCAGGTGTTGCCTGGAAAGACATCCAGTTCGGTATCGGCGGCAGCTACGAGGTGGACAACACCGACGCCGTCACCCGGCTGGTGGGCCTGACCGGCATCTCCTTCACCAACGTATTCAATGCGTGCGCTACCTCCGCCAGTGCGATCGAACAGACCGCGGATGGCATCCGGTCCGGGAAGTACGACATCGGCATCGCCGTCGGCACCGACAAGCACCCGCGCGGTGCATTCACCGCCGACCCCGCCATGCTCGGCCTGCCGGCGTGGTACGCCGAGAACGGTCAGTTCGTCACCACCAAGTTCTTCGGCATGAAGGCCAACCGGTACACCCTCGAGCACAACATCTCGCACGAGACGCTCGCCCGGGTCGCCGCCAAGAACTACCGCAACGGCGGCCTCAACCCGAAGGCGTTCCGTCGCACCGAATTCAGCATCGAGGAGATCCTCGACTCGCCCATGCTGAACTACCCGCTCACCGCCAAGATGTTCTGTGCTCCCGACGAAGGCGCTGCGGCCGTCATCATGTGCCGCGGCGATCTCGCATCGAAGTACACGGAGAACAAGCCGGTGTACCTGCGCTCCACCGCGATTCGCACCCGCACGTACGGTGCCTACGAAGTGCACGCGACGTGGGCAGCGGTGGATGAGGACGTCTCTCCGACCGTGTACGCCGCGAAGGCCGCGTACGAGGCGGCCGGCATCGGACCAGAGGACGTCGACGTCGCCCAGTTGCAGGACACCGACGCCGGCGCGGAGGTCATCCACATGGCCGAGACAGGCCTGTGCGCCGACGGCGACCAGGAGAAGCTGATCGCCGAGGGTGCCACCGAAATCGGCGGGTCGTTGCCGGTCAACACCGACGGCGGGCTCATCGCCAACGGCGAGCCGATCGGCGCCTCCGGCATCCGCCAGGTGCACGAACTCGTGCTCCAGTTGCGCGGCCAGGCGGGCGATCGTCAGGTACCCGGTGAGCCGAAGGTCGGACTCGCCCAGGTCTACGGAGCACCCGGAACGGCCGCCGCGTCGATCCTGTCCCTCTGATCGATCGCGCTACGTAACCGCCCGCTGTTCGCAGCCGGAAAGGGAAGGGAGGCGGCGCCGCCACAGCGGCGCCGCCTCCTTTTTCGTTGCTCGGAGCCCGTGCGGCTTATTCGGGTAGTCGGTCGAGGCGCAGTTGCGCGCCCACCGCCCGGTGGTCCGATCCCGGCACGCTCGCGGGTGTGTCAGTTTCCAGATTGCGTTACCGCAGTTCAGAGGTAGGCGCGCAGAGAGACGGGGCCGGCATTTCTGAGGATTCCGACAAGTTCGTGAGAATCTCTGACTGACACGAACTTGGAACGCAGCAGGCCTACGCACTGCACCACTGAAAAGTTCGCGGGAACCTACACCTTTGTAGGTGTTGAGATGCAGCGAAAATGTCACCCGATCTCTGTCAAAGTAATCCGGTCGATCCGGCTTCTGACAGCTGGGCGAGGCAGGTTGTGATCGCCTGGAACCGACGGTCTTCTACAGGCTCATTGGGCCGTGGTCATGCGAAGCTGGGGTCGTGTTCGTACCTGAGGTGAACTACCTGAAAGTCTGGACGTTTCCGATCGCCGGGCCGGATGCACCGGACGACGCTCCTGCGAACCTCGTCGGTGCGTGTCATGCCGTGGGGCGAGATCTGCAGTGCCGCTGGCACGGACCTGACACCTATGTGCAGAACTGCCTGTGGACGGTGTCGTTGGTCGAGGACGGTTACTGCCACCTGAGGCTCGAAGCCGGTCCGCGGCCTCGGCACAAGACTGCGGGAACCACGACACTGAAGAGCATGGGATTCGGGGGTCCGCACATCAAGCAATCCCTGCAGGAGTTGACCGTACTGATCGCCGGCGAGGTGCAAGATCAGTTGGCTTGCGGGATGCCTTTCGTGCAGTGGCCCATCGACGGGCAACGGCTGTTGATGCCGTTTCTTCGAGACGGACGCCCGGTGTGGGTGGCTCCCAGCTTTGATCGCATGATTGCCGAGATCGGCGCGTTGTGCACGCCATAAGTCGTCGGCGTGGGCAGTTCTTTGCCATCGGCCGAGATGAGTGTTGAGTGGGGCGTCGACACAACCAACCCTCGCCCACCCCTCCATGATCGCTACATAGGAGGCGTCCCCGACGACGTCGAGAAATCGCTGAGCCGGACACCGCGGGGAGGGAAGCCCCAACTGTCTCATGCGACAGGATCGGTGCCACCTGAACTGTCAAAACGCTGCCACTTTTTCCTGAAGATCACAATGGGCGGCGCCCACGACCGGACACGTTTCAAGTACGGTCGTTGACGAAGCGGCCGCCACAACCGCCCTCGAGAGAGTCAGAACAAGCAGCCGCCCTAACGAATCCGCCATAAGGCACCTACACGGAACGCACTTGCAGCACGACACAGCAGGGCAGCGGGAGACGTCGCCGCCGAGGCACGCGAACACGCCAGGCCACTCGAGTGTCGTGACGCGACTGCACTCCGTAGTACGAGAGTCAACGAGAGGGTCGACGATGAAGGACCACGTGGTTGAGGCGACGTCGGTGTCGGGTGACGTTCGAGCCGGACGCAACCCAGTCAGCCATCCGGAATTCACCCACCCGAACTTCGTCCGACCCGGAACCTCGGACCGAACTTTTTGTCGGACTGAACATTTTGATGGTGACAGGGACGAACACAACGCCGAGTCGCTCACCCTCCGACTACCGGCGTGTCGTCACTCATAGGGGCCGCTCCAATTCCCCCACCGAGACCGTGGGAGTTGGAGCGGGTACGCCTTCGGCGGGTTCCGTGTCGCCGACATAGAGGGTTCGTGCCCTGATGCCGGGCCGTACCGGACGGGCAGACGGGAATCCCTTGACAGCGGCGCGACCCCGCCGGATCATCATCGAGACACGTCGCCGATAACGGCGACCGCCGACAACATCGGAGTCGTTCCGTGCGCACAGGCATCACTCGAGCAGGGGTCCTCGGAACCGCCGTTGCCACACTTGTTTTCGTAGCCGGGGTTCCTGCTTCCCAATCGGCCCTCGCCACGCCGCTCTACGATTCCTATGTCGCACTCGGGGATTCCTTCACATCCGGTCCGGGGATTCCGCCGCAGGTCTCGGACGAGTGCGGACGATCGAGCAGCAACTATCCGACCCTGGTCGCCGAGGTGCTGAACGTCTCGCGTTTCGTCGACGTGTCGTGTGGCGGAGCGGTGAGTACCGACCTGTCGCAATCGCAGTCGACCTTCCGCGGTGTCGGCGTGCTGCCGCAGTACGACGCGTTGACGCCGGACATCGACCTGGTGACGGTCGGTATCGGCGGGAACGACATCGGCCTGGTCCAGTTGGCGGTGGGGTGTGTCAATCTGCGCCCACCCCCCAACGGGCAGTCCTGTGCAGTGACGAACACCGCCGGTGGTTCCGACCGGGTCGACGCCGCGATCGACGCCTTCGGTCCCCGGTACGGGACGATCGCAGAGGAGATCCGGGATCGTTCCCCGAACGCGAAGATAGTGTTCGTCGGCTATCCCACGGCCATCCGCGACGGCGGCTGTTTTCCCGACCAGCGGATGTGGCCGGACGATGCCACCTATCTCCAGGACAAACTGGACCGGCTGAACGACGCGATGCGCCGGCAGGCGCAGGATGCGGGGGCGGAGTACGTCGACCTGGCGACGTCGACCGTCGGTCACGACTCGTGCGCCGAGCCTGCGGAACGCTGGATGGAGGGCCTGTCCCCGGTCGCCGAGGCGATCCCCCTGCACCCGAACGCCGCCGGGCACCGCAACGCGGCCGACCAGGTGGTGGCCTCACTGCTCGGGTGAGTCCTCCCCGCCGTGCGACCTCTATCCGAGAGACATGTGCACGGCCGCTGCCAGGACGGAAGCGACCGTCTGGCGCATCACGGCCGTGGCACCGTCCACGTCGAGGCCGTACTCGTCGCGCAGTACCGACCAGGACGCCCACGTACTGGCGATTCCGAGTGCCTGGACCGTCTGTGTCCGGCGCGAGGACGGCAGTGGTGCGAGTTCGCGTACGAAGAGTTGTTCGATCTCGTCGGTGACGCGGGCGATGTGCCGCATCCGGTTGGTTCGCAATTCCCGGGAGAACGGCTCCCGTAACCCCGCTGCCCTTGCGTAAGGAGCGATGAACTCGAGCAGCTTCGCGCGCTGAGTACAGAATCTGTCCACCCGCTCGGGAAGGTCGAGATCCGGTGAGACCGGTACGAACATCGCGTCCTGGCGAGCGAGGAGTTCGGCGCCCGTGGTGCCGAACAGCGTTTCCAGATCGTTGAAGTTCGTCCACAGGGCGCGCACCGAGATTCCGGCCTGCTCGGCGATCTGTGCTCCGGTCGGTTTGAGTTCTCCCGCTTCGATCAGCGCGATGTGCGCGTCGATCACGGCGCGTCGGGTGCGCTCCCCGCGTGCGGTCCGGCCGTCCGGGGTGCTGGTCACCACCGCTCCTTCACTTACTTCTTTCGTGTGCTGTGGTGCATTCTGCCAGTGCGCACGAGCCTGCTCGCGCCCGCACGATTCGGCCCTCGCCGACTCTCACTCCGCGGACGCCGTGAGTCCGCCGCCGTCGACGGAGAGCACTTGCCCGGTGACCCAGGACGCGTCGTCCGACGCGAGGTAGGCGACCGCCGACGCGACATCCGACGGCACCCCGAGCCGGTGCATCGGATACCGCGCCGCGACTTCCTCTTCCCGGCCCTCGTAGAGCGCCGCCGCGAAGCGCGTCTTCACGATCGCCGGCGCGACGGCGTTGACACGGATCGCCGGCCCGAGTTCTGCCGCGAGCGAGCGGGTGAGCTGGTTGAGCGCCGCTTTGCTCACCCCGTAGAACGCGATTCCCGGCGCATGGGAGAACGCGGACACGGACGAAATATTCACGACCGCACCGCCTTTGGTGGCAACGGCGGCGAAGCGTTGCGTCCATGCCAGTGCGGCGAGCACATTCACCTCGAAGATCTTGCGGGCGGCGTCGAGGTCGAGTTCGGACAAGGGACCGTAGACGGGGTTGGTGCCGGCGTTGTTGACGAGGATGTCGATCCTGCCGAAACGATCGACAGCGACCCGCATCGTCTCGTCTCGGTGCGCCGGATCGTGTGCCTTGCCCGCGACACCGCACGCGACGTCCGGACCGAGCGCGGCGACCGCTTCGGCGAGTGGCTCCGGCGACCGCGCGGTGAGCACCACTCGGGCCCCCTCCGCCACGAGGCGCTCCGCGAGACCGAGTCCGATTCCCCTACTGCTGCCGGTCACCACAGCGACCCGGCCCTCGAGCCGGCGTGGGGCGCCCGAGATGGATTCGACCACCGTCTCGACTCCTCTTCGTAATGATCCGTCCGGACAGTAGGAATATACACTCACAGTGTTGTAACCTGGCGCTCAACAGTGACGCCGGTCTCACCGAGGCCCGGCAGAACGCCCGAAAGCCCGGAGACGGCACGAGAGAAAGTGCACCAACTGTGCAACCAATTGCCGCCGAGAGCGACACTTCTTCCCGGCTCCGCCTTGATGGCATCGAGGTCCGATTCGGCGGCCTCGTCGCACTCGAGGATGTGTCGCTGCAGGTCCCGGCAGGTTCGGTGGTCGGAGTCATGGGTCCCAACGGTGCGGGAAAGACGACGTTGTTCAACGTCATCTGCGGATTCCAGCGCCCGCGCGCCGGCACCCTGGCCTTCGACGGCCGTCCTGTGCGCCCCGTCCCCCACAGCCTCGTCCGCCATGGGGTGGCGCGCACCCTCCAGGGACTCGGACTCTTCGGCGGGCTCACCGTCCTCGAGAACGTCGCCGCGGGCGCGTCGGTGTCACACCGCGCACCATTCGTCACGAGCCTGCTGGGCTTGCCGTACAGCGCTCGCGCTCAGCGGTCCGCCCGCGCCTCGGCCGCGGCGCTTCTCGACGAGTTCGGGATCGGCGACTACGCACACGCGCTTCCACCGTCGCTCCCCTATGCGGTCGCCAAGAAGGTGGCGCTCGCGCGTGCACTCATCTCGGACCCGACTCTGCTTCTTCTCGACGAACCGGCAGGCGGTCTCGACAACGCCGACATCGAGGAACTCGGAGCACTGATCCGCCGTCTCCCCACGCGTGGCGACGGATCGCGATCGGTGATGCTCGTCGAACACAACGTCGACCTGATCATGTCGGTGTGCGACCACATCGTCGTCCTCGACTTCGGCAAGGTGATCGCCGCGGGCACCCCCGACGAGATCCGTGCCGATCCGCTGGTCGCGGCGGCCTACCTCGGTGGAAAGGAGGCGGCGTGACCGCACCACTCCTGCGCGTCGAAAACCTCACGGGCGGATACGGTCCCGTACCGGTACTGCACGAAGTGACCTTCGACGTCCCTGCCGGCACGATCGCGGCCGTCGTCGGCGCCAACGGTGCCGGGAAGACAACCTTGCTCCGGGCACTGTCCGGGATGCTGCCGGCGGTCCAGGGGGCGATCAGCGTGTCGGGCACACCGGTACTCGGGGTCCCTACGGAAAAGTTCGTGCACCACGGCGTCGCACACGTACCCGAAGGCCGCGGCGTGATCGGCGAACTGACCGTCGAGGAGAACCTGCGCCTCGGTGGGTTGTGGCGCAAGGACCGCGCCGACACCAAACGTGCCATCGCCGAGATGTACGAGATGTTCGAACCACTCGCCCGCCGACGCAACAGCAGCGGCCATCAACTCTCCGGCGGTGAACGGCAGATGCTCGCGATCGGCCGTGCCCTCGTCGCGCGGCCCTCACTGCTCCTGCTCGACGAACCGTCGCTGGGCCTCGCACCGCGCATCGTGGACCTGATCATGACGACCCTGCGCGACCTGCGCGACCGCACCGGACTGACGGTGGTGCTGGTCGAGCAGAACGTTCACAGTGCACTCCCGATCGCCGACCAGGCGATCGTGCTGGCCCTGGGCCGCGTCGTCGTCGCCACTTCTGCCGCAGAACTCGTGATGGACAGCGACTTCCGCACCGCCTACCTGGGATTCTGAGGAGTAACCGATGGACAGGTTCCTGTTTCTCACAGTGGACGGACTCGCACGCGGTGCCGTGTTCGCAGCGTTCGCACTCGCACTGGTGTTGATCTGGCGCGGCACCCGCGTGATCAACTTCGCGCAGGGCGCCATGGCCGCGGCCACCACGTACATCGCCTATTCGGTGACGTCGGCAACCGGTTCGTACTGGTACGGCCTCCTCGTGGCGGTCGTCAGCGGCTTCCTGCTGGGGGCACTCGTCGAGCGGGTGCTGATCCGCCGCCTCGACCACAGCCGCCCGCTGGCCGCGGTGATCGTCGCGCTCGGACTCGTCATGGTCATCCACGCCGTCCTCGGCATGATCTACGGCAACGACTTCCGGCCGATGCAGTTGCCGTTCAGTCGTGATCCGTTGCGCGTCGGGAACGTTCCGCTGTTGTCGCCGTACGACGTGTTCGTCTTCGCCGCGGTGGGGGTGGTGGTGATCGGGCTCGCCCTGCTGTTCACCCGTACCGACCTCGGATTGAAGATGCGGGCGTCGGCATTCGCTCCTGACGTGTCGCGACTGCTGGGGGTGAAGGTGTCGGCGATGCTCACGCTCGGGTGGGCTCTCGCCGGCGCTGTCGGCGGACTCGCGGCACTGCTGGTGGTTCCCACCGAACTCGGGTTGAACCCGCACGCAGTCGATCTCGTGTTCATCTTCGCGTTCACCGCAGCGGTGATCGGCGGGCTCGACAGCCCCGTGGGCGCGGTGCTCGGTGGCCTCGCGACCGGGTTGCTGCTGAGCTTCGTCAGCGGCTATCTCAGTGGAAGCATCGCGCCGATCGCGGTACTTCTCATGCTGCTGGCGGTGCTTCTGCTGCGGCCCCAAGGCATTTTCTCCGGCGTCGCCGCCAGGCAGGTCTGACCATGCACACTTCCCGTTTCGATTCCTTCGCCGTGCGAGCCGCGGTGGTGTTCGGTATCGCCGTCGCCGTCATCGCGATCATCTTCGTGCTACCTCCGTTCCGGAACTACCAACTGGCCACCATCGCCGCCTATCTCTGCGCGACAGCCGGACTGACCGTGCTCATCGGACGCAACGGCCAACTCTCGCTCGGGCACGGAGCGCTGATGGCTTGCGGGGCATACTCCTTCGCGCTGACCTCCAACGCGATGGGAGACGCCGGCGCCACCGGGATCTCGGTGTTGCTCGTGCCGCTCGTCGCTGCCGTGCTGGTGACCTGCGTGGTCGGCGTCGTCGTCGGGGCGGCCGCCGCACGTCTTCACGGCCCCTATCTGGCCGGCTTGACGCTCGCGCTGGTCGTCGTGATCCCGTCGATCACCACCACATTCTCCAGCGTGCTCGGCGGCGACCAGGGACTGTGGGCGTACGTGGAGGGGCCACCGAGCAGCATCGCGTCGGCGTTCACCGTCGAACAGTGGCAGGCCACCATCGCTGTGATCGCCGCGGCCCTCACCGTGCTCGTCCTGTCGAATCTGATTGCCGGAGACTTCGGCCGCCGCATGCAGGCCGTGCGCGACGACGAGATCGCCGCCCGCCTCGCCGGTATCGACGTCGCCCGCACCAAGATCACCACATTCGTGGTGAGCGCCGGTGCCGCCGGTCTCGGCGGCGGCGTGCTCGCCATGGTCTCCCAGAGCGCGTCTCCGGGCGCGTTCGGTGTCACCTTCTCGCTGTTCCTGCTCATGGGCGTGGTCATCGGCGGACTCGGGTCTCTTCTCGGTGCCGTGTGGGGCGCGGTGCTCCTCGTCGTGCTGCCCGCGCTCGTGGCTGCCCTCACCGACACACTCGAACTGTCTCCGTCTCTCGCCGAACGTCTGGACGGCAACCTCGCGATCGCCGTTTTCGGCCTCGCCGTCATCCTCATCGTGATGCTCGCGCCGGCCGGTCTCCAGGGCCTGTTCGGCGCAGCACTTCGTCGTCTCCGGCCGGGTAGCCGTGGTCCGAAACACGGCCGTCACCGCGATTCCACTTCCGTCTCCACCCCACCGAAAGCAGAGGCCAGCATATGAAAACAGGTCGGCGACACCAACTTTCTCTCGTCGCGCTCGCTGCGACGACGGCCCTGACGCTTGCCGCGTGCGGCAGCGGCACCACCGCGTCGACGGGAGCCTCCGGTGAAGGAGACACCACCGGTGTCACCGACACCTCGGTGCTGGTCGGCACCCACATGCCACTGACCGGACCGGCCGCCGCCGGCTACTCGAAGATCCCGCCTGCCACCAAGGCGTACTTCGACTACATCAACGAACAAGGCGGCGTCAACGGCCGCACCATCGAGTACAAGGCACTCGACGACGGCTACAACCCGTCCAATACCCAGCAGGTCGTGCGCGAACTGGTGTTGCAGGACCGCGTGTTCGCGATCCTCGGCGGCCTCGGGACACCCACCCATTCCGGTGTGCTCGACTTCCTCGACACCAACAATGTTCCCGACCTGTTCGTCGCGTCCGGTTCGCGGATCTGGAACCAGCCCGACAAGTACCCGAACACTTTCGGATTCAACGCGGACTACACCGTCGAAGCCAAGATCATGGCGCAGTACGTGAAGGACAACATCCCCGGCAAGAAGGTGTGCACCCTCGGTCAGGACGACGACCTGGGTGGCGATTACCTCGCGGGAGTCGAACAGATCGTCGGTGCCGACGCGGTGGTCGAGAAGCAGTTCTACGCCACCAGCAACACCAACGTCGCCCCGCAGATCGGCGCGCTCCAAGCCGCGGGCTGCGAGGTCGTCATGCTCGCAACCATTCCCGGCTTCACCGCCCTCGCGATCGGAACCGCGGGCCGACTCGGATTCCGGCCGCAGTGGACCACCGCCTCGGTGGGCGGCGACTACCTGACCCTGTCCAAGACCCTCGGTGACGCCGCCCCGCTCGCGGAAGGACTGCTCAGCACCAACTACCTGCCGTCGCACTTCAGCGAAGACGACGAGTGGACCACCAAGTTCCGGGAGATCAACACGCAGTACAACAACGACGCCGAATTCGACGGCAACGTCGTCTACGGCATGTCCATGGCACACACGTTCGTTCAGGCACTCGAAGCCGCCGGCGAGAACCCCACTCGCGAATCGATCGTCGAGGCGATCCGATCGAGCGACTTCACGGGACCGAATCTCGTGCCGTTCCGGTTCTCCGAGGACGATCACTCCGGTGCCGGAGGCGCGCGGGTCAACCAGGTCACCAACGGTGTCCAGGAGTACTTCGGCCCCGCGTACACCACCACCGACGCTCTCGGCGATCCCGTCGTGGAGTACCGAGCGGAATAGCGGACGCATGCAGCCGAGAGTTACGGCTGCCGACATATCCACATACGTCGGCCGGGCATCGCACGACGATGCCCGGCCGACGTATGTCGTGTCGGTGGCACCACGTACTGTCACGCCCATGCACAACGCGCAGCACCAAGGCTAGCCCCGGCCCGGGGCCGCCCCGAGTCAGGAGAAACCTGATGCGTGCTGCACTCTGCAACAACCTGTTCGCCATCTTCGGTCATCGGATCTGCTGTGGCCGGATCCCCGAGTGGACGGCTCACGTCGGCCAGGAGTGGGACACCTACGACCTCGCCCCGTGGAACCTGTACAACGTGATCTGGCGGATCCAGAACTGGATCCGTTTCGGTATGGACTGACGGCCTGACGCCGCCTGCCTCACTTACCGTCGGCAGGTCTCACTCCGGGACTGTCGCCATCGCCGAGAGTCGTTGCGCGAGAGTTCGTGCCGCCTCCCGCAATTCGGGCGGTTCCAGGACCACGGCGTCGAACCCCAGTCGCGCCACATGCAGGGCCAGCCAATCCAGGTCCTGCCCGCCGACGACGAGCACACACCATCCGTCGTGCTCGTCGTCGACGCGGCCGACCTGGGGCGGCACCAGTTCCCGCACCCGGTCGGCCTCGGCTCGCAGGCGCACTCGCGCGAGGTATCGGTACGGCGCCTCGGTCACGGCGCGCTGCACGTACGAAATCGGATCCGGGTAGTCCCTCGGGCGGAACCTCCAGGTCGAGGCCGTCACGTCACCCATCCGGTCCAGTCGGAAGGTGCGCCAGTCCTCGCGGTCGACGTCCCAGGCCATCAGGTACCACCGGTGACCGGCCACGACCAACCGCACCGGTTCGGTCGTGCGTTCCCGGTCCTCACCATCGCTGCCCGGGTAGCGGAAGCGGACCCGCACCGCGTCGCGGCAGGCCCGGGCCAGCACCATCAGGGTGTCGGCGTCGATCTCGATTCCCGGCCCGACGAGGGTCTCCATCGCACCGTAGACGGCCCGTACCTCCGCCCGGAGCCTCGGTGGCATCACCTGGTCCAGCTTGGCCAACGCGCGCAGGGACGCCTCGGCGGATCCGGCGATGGTGCTTCCCGACGCCAGCCGCAACGACACCGCCGTCGCGATGGCCTCTTCGTCGTGAAACAGCAACGGGGGCAGACGGGTTCCGGCGCCGAGCTGATAACCCCCGCCGACGCCCGCGGTCGCGCGGACGGGATAGCCCAATGCCCGCAACCGCTCCACGTCTCGGCGCACCGAACGGTCGGTGACCCTCAGTTCCACCGCGAGGTCCGAAGCAGTCCAGGACGGCCGGCTCTGCAGCAGCGCCAGCAACCGCAATACCCGCTCGGTTGTCGCCTCGACGGTCACAATTTCGATGGTCGCACAGATCACGGAACGAATCTGTCCGCTATATGCGGAAACCTCGAGTCCATGACGGAACGAAACTGGAACTCCTTGCTACGGGGCCAGCTCGCTTACCCGGTCCGCGACCGGCTCGAGGGACTCACCGACGACGAATACTTCTGGGAGCCGGCACCCGGATGCTGGAACGTGCGACCGCGCGGCACCGGCACCGCGCCTGTGCAGGCAGGGGCCGGATCCATGACCATCGACTTCGCGTTTCCGGAGCCGGACCCGCCACCGTTCACCACGATTGCGTGGCGGCTGGGCCACGTCGTCGTGGGTGTACTCGCGATGCGCAACGCGTCCCATTTCGGACGGGCGCCCGTCGACTATTCCTCCTTCGAGTACGCCGCGACCGCCGACAAGGCGCTCGCTCAACTCGACGAGGAATACGCCACCTGGATCGCCGGAGTCGAAGCTCTCGGCGAAGACGGCTTGTTCCGCCCGTGCGGAGAAGCGGAGGGGCCGTACGCCGAATATCCGATGGCGGGCTTGGTACTGCACATCCACCGCGAGTTGATCCATCACATAGCCGAGGTGTGCCTGCTGCGTGACCTCTACCTCCACACCCATCACTCGATCCGACAGGAGGTGGGCTGAGATGGCCCGCGAAATCCAGATCACGTTCGACTGCGGCGATCCGGGGAAGCTGGCGCAGTTCTGGGCCGACGCCCTGGGCTACGAGGTGCAGGCGCCCCCACCGGGCTTCTCGTCGTGGGACGAGGCGCTCGAGGCGATGGGTGTACCACCGGAACACCGCAACGACGCCTCCGCTGTCGTCGATCCCGAGGGGGTGGGACCACGGCTGTTCTTCCAACGAGTTCCGGAAGGAAAGCAGGCCAAGAACCGAGTGCACCTCGACGTTCGAGCCGCGCCCGACACGGACGGTGACGCCCGAATGTCGGCCTTGGAAGAGGAGGCCACGCGGCTCGCTGCTCGTGGAGCCGAACGTATTCGGCGCCACGAGCCCTCACCCCCGCTCGACGCCGGACACATCGTGATGACCGATCCCGAAGGTAACGAGTTCTGCCTCGATTGACTGGTCCCGCACGACCCACGCTACTGGAACAAGCCTTCGCGGTGGCAAGAAATCCCTACCTGGATCCGTGGGCGCCGTGCAGGCCTTCTCGACGTGCGAGAGCCGTGGTGGAACAGGCGCGCCATCGACGCCGTCGCATCGGCACTACCCGACGGGGCCCGCGTGTTCGAGTTCGGCGGTGGCGGATCGACCCTCTGGTTCGGAGATCGCGTCGCAGAGGTTGTCACGGTCGAACACGACGAGGAATGGTTCGACGTGTTGAAGGCATCCGCCCCTACCAACGCCAAAGTCGAACTGCGTCGGCCCAGCCCTCAGGGCACTATGGCGTCGGAGTCCGCACCCGGAGCATTCTTCGACGACTACGTTCACGCGATCCTCGAGCAGCCGGACGAGAGTTTCGACCTCGTTGTCGTGGACGGTCGTGCTCGTGTCGACTGCGGGCGCGCCGCGATTTCCAAGATCGCACCCGGTGGGATGCTCTTTATGGACGACTCCGATCGTCCGCGGTACAACCCGTTGGTTCGGGAACTCGAATCTTGGAACCGAACCGACTACCGGGGACTCAAGCGCGCCGGCGATATCGCCCAGTCGACGATCTGGACTCGTCCGTAAGGAACGATGGTTCGGGCGCGGTGCGGTCGTCGACGCTTGCGCGACCGCCGCGTGGTCCTACTTCGGATGGGTCGGCCGCGACTGTGGGGCGGGCGGGGCTCGAACCCGCGACCAATGGATTCTCGGACGGCCGCACTCCACAGACCTCAGCAATTCCCGATAAATACTGCAGCACAGTCGATTAGAGTTCGAACAGCGCTTGCCAAGTCGCAGCAGTTCCCGCCCAATCCCGCTCATAAACGACGAGTAAGCGTCGGGTCGGCTCCTTGGTGAGCGTGGCGCGATCCCACTCCTTGCTCTGATGGCGGAGAGTCGTGGACCTGCCGTCCCAAAGAGTTGAGGATGTCGGTCGCCCCGTCGCCCTTGCGGGGCCGCAAGCTCACGTCAAGCCTCGTGCTCATCCGTTCTTAGGGGCGATCGTTCGGGTGCGGGGCTCGCCCTGACCACCAGGCGAAGACTGCCACGTCACATGGTTACGGGTTGCGCTCGGTTCGACAAAACAGAGGTCGAGGCGATCCCCACTGCCAAGCTCAGGAATCGAGTTCGCGACCTGTTGTGGTTACCTGCGTCGACCGTGGCATGGACGTCGTGCGCAGTGTCCATCCCGATGTTCTGCAGTTGCGAAGTGAGCCGCCCCAATACGTCAACTGGAATTGGAATCGGGTCTCTTCGTGTTCCTGCCGCTGGATCTCCGCAGCGGAGTCGCGCTGCGAACAGTACTGTCGATTGCGCGATTACCCCAGCGCGGGTTTCCTACCTTCCTCCGGCAACTGCCATACCGGGGAACCGCGATGACCAGCGCAGTCGAAGTGCGACGTCTCTCGCTCGATAGACTCCGTGCGCCACGCACCGAAGCGGTCGAGTCCAGCGCTAGGAGAGATGGATTGGGGAACGGGACAAAGAAGCCGGGTCACCTGCCGCCATCGATCGCTCCCGTTGTTGCCCACGCGGTTGCCCACGCGCGCAGTTGCAAGCTGACAAATCTTGTTTCGTCCGTACAGCAGACGCGGCCTGCCCCCAGCAAGTGCGCTTGGCATCTCGGCACCGTGATCGGGGTTAGCCAGTCAGAGCGAGCAGCTCTCGCGTGGCTCATCGCCGACGCAGTGATGACCCATCGGGGCGGGGCTTCGACGGTGGCTGACCTCTGGCGCGACGCGGCACTGACAGGCACGACGCTGACCGGAGCGGATCGGGAGAAGGTAGCGGCCTTTATCTCGGCCGTATTTGGCCTTCCACCTGACGGAAAATCTAAAATCCACCTCGTCGGTCACGTCGCGGAGTGGTTGTGGTATTTGCACTCTCTCGAATCGGTTGCCACAGGCCGATCGATTGCTCTACTCGACGCGGCCAAGTTCAACGTCACCGAGCCCGGGGCTGACGGCTTCATTGTCTTCTCCGACACGACCACAGGTGAGATGACTGGGCCCCATTCTGAAGTCCACCGGCTATGCGAACTGTAGTTGTTGTCTACCCTCGGTTGACTGGGCCCCATTCTGAAGTCCACCGGCTATGCGAACTGTAGTTGTTGTCTACCCTCGGTCTCCAACCAGTGTGCCCGGAACGCCTCGGGTGAACGGAACCCGAGCGATCCGTGCGGCCGATAACTGTTGTACTCGATCCGCCAATCGTCAGCAAGGACCTGCACCTCGGTCAAGGAATGGAACACCTCGCAGGCGAGGAACTCGTCCCGAAAACGCCCGTTGAACGACTCACAGATCCCGTTCTGCCACGGCGAACCCGGATCGATGAACGAGGCA
>NZ_JBVOON010000020.1:0-88261 GCF_055664235.1 Rhodococcus sp. NPDC019050
CGCAAAACGCTCGGCTGGGATACCCCAGCCGAGCGTCTGCGTGATCTAATCACCACCAACTAACAGCGGTGTTGCGTCGACCCCTTGAAACCGCCCGATGGAAGGGCCCTTTCGTCGTCCGGGGACCAGCGCCGATCCTTTCTCGCGCTCGGCCGGTCGTTGCGGTGGCAACCCGTCGTGAGGACTGTCCCCCCGAACACGCAAAAGGGGGCCTCCTCCCGCGGTGCGGGAGGAGGCCGGACGGAGGGCAGCGGACTAGATACCGGCTCCGTCGTTCTGCTCGGCGTTCTGCTCATCGGTGCCTCGAGGAGCGGGCTTCTCCCCGTCGTGGTCACGATGATGTGCGCCGGGTCCGCGTTCGTCGCGGGTCGCGTCGCCGGGTCCACGTTCGTCACGGAACGGCCTTTCGCCTTCCTCGGATCCGGTGTCGCTGTCCGAACGGGGTCCACGCTGTTCGTCGGCGTCACCTCCGCGGTCGCCCGGGCGATCACCCGGTCCGCGTTCGCCGTCATGTCGAACGTCCGGCGCCGAATCGGGACGTTCGTGCCTGCGCTCGGCGGAGTCGTCGTTCTTCCGGCCGTCTTCCGCCTGCTGCGTGTCTTCCTGGGTCTGGGCGACCACTTCACTCGGGCCTGTGGGATCGTCTGTGGCCACTGCGGTTGCGACTCCCACCGATCCGGCCGCCACGGCTGCCGCCGCGACACCCGCGATGAGCCATCGCTTGTCGATGCGCATTGTTTTCGCACCCCTTTCGTTACCTGTCCGCATTACCGACGGTAGGAACCGCAGATGAAATCTTCCTGAGAAACGGTTGTGGAATCGGCGTGCGATTCGATGCGGATCGTCTGTGCTGCAACATATTCTGTGACAGGTGCCACAAAAGGCGAGGCCCGCACCGGTCGGTGCGGGCCTCGTAGATCGGGCGGAGACTATGCGAGCGACCGGGCCATACCCCGCTGCACGGCAGCGATGATCTGAGGCCGCAGTTCGGCGGCGGGAACGATCCGGTGTACCGACCCCACACGCTGGGCACGCTGGATATTGTGGATCGCCTCGAACTCGGCGGCGACCTCACCCAGTTTCTCGGAACGCACCGTCGTGCGCAACGCTGCGAGTTCCACACCGAGGCGGGACTTTTCCCCGTCTTCGGCTGCCGCGAACCGGGACTCGAGTTCGACGGTCCGGGCATCACCGGCGGTGCGCTTGTTGACGTCCCGGGTGAAGACGACCGCGGCAGCGGGAGCGCCGCCGAGCACGGACGCGAACGAGCCTTCGACCGCCAGCACCTCCATGTTCTCGTTCAGCGCGCCGGAGAACACGACGAAGGCGCCGCCGTGGTAGCGGGAGACCACCACGAACACGATCGGACCGTCGAAATTGACGATGGCACGGCCGATTTCGGCACCGTACTCGAGCTGGAGGTTGCGCAGCGACTCGGGGGACCCGTCGAATCCCGACAGGTTCGCCAGCACCACGAGCGGCCGGTTGCCGCTGGCGGCGTTGATGGCGCGGGCGGTTTTCTTCGACGACTTCGGGAACAACGTGCCCGACGTCCACTGATCCGGTCCGTCGGTCGGGAACCAGCCCTTGCGCGGGATGGCGCGGGACTCGATCCCGATCACGGAGACCGGGATGCCGCCCAGGTGTGCATCGAACACCACCGAGGTGTCAGCGTCGGCCATATCGGCCCAGCGCTCGAGCACCGAGTGGTCCTGGTCCACGACCGACCGCATCACGGTACGGATGTCGAACGGCTTCTTGCGATCGGGATTCGTCTCGGACGAGAAAATCTCGCCGACCGTGGTGAAGTCGCTCGACGGGTGGACGTGCGGGTAGAGACGCACGTCGCGGTCGGCCGGGTCGAGCGACTCGGCTGCGCGTGGGAAGCGCTCTCCCGGAGCGACATACGCGTGAGCGTAGTGCGCGAAGAGGGTCTCGACAGCCACGCGGAGGTTCGGCGCCCAGTACTGCGCCTGGCCGTTCGGCCCCATCACGCGGTCGTATCCACCGATACCGAAGTTGTCCTCCGCCGAGACACCGCCGGAGTAGTCGAGCGACTGCTTACCCGTCAGCACCATCGCGCTGTCCGGGGTCATGACGAGAATGCCCTTGGTGTGCATGAGCATCGTCGCTTCGGCGTTCCAGTACGGCTGCGCGCCGACGTTGATGCCCGCGACCACGATGTTGATCTCGCCGCCGTTCTGAGTGAACGTGATGATGCGGCGTAGTCCCCGCGACACCCAGTCCATGTTCTCCGTCCCGGAGTCCATGGAGATGGTGGCACCCGACGACAACGCGAACCACTCGACCGGAGCACCGAGGCGCTCGGCCAGATCGATCGCTGCGACGAGTCGGGAACACTCGGCTTCGGCGACGGTCCCCAGTGCCTTGGTCGGATCGCCGAACAGGGCCACCCGTGTCATGCCCTCGGGGTAGCGGGGCGTCGGGGTGTCCACGATCCCGACGATCAGGCCCGCGGTGTTGCGTCCATACGGGCGGTCGACGGCAACGAACTGCCCCTGCTCGTCGAAGTCGTATTCGGTGAAGGTGCCGTCACCGCCGGTGAGCAGAGGAATCAACTCGTACGGGTACACGGTGCCGCGCGCACGCGACCGCTGCACCTTCTGGGTGTACTCGTCGAGCGGCTTGAGCGGTTCCTTCGGAGGTTCGGTGACCCGCACGACGACACCGGCACCGGAACGGTACGAGAATCGTAGGGCCACTTCGCGCGCTTGCTGATCCGGGTTTTCGCGCAACCGGCCGATGACGGTGATCTCTTCGAGGCCGGCACCCACGGTCAGCGGTGCGGCACTTCGGGCGACCCGGCGCAGATCGTCGCTACCGAGGTCGACGACGGGCCAGACGTAGAGGACGACGCGGTTGGTCTCGAGCCGTCGCCCGCCTCGTGCGGCCTGCGCGCGACGCATCCCGTCGAGCGAACTCGCGAGCGCGCGTTCGAATGCGGGAAGGGACACGATCCTGCCGGCCTCGTCGCGCTGCTCCGTCAGATCCCGCACCTCGGTGAGGGCGATGAACCGTTCGTCGGACGGATTATCCTTCGCGACAAGGTGATAGAGGTAGGTGTCCGGGCTGGACGGCAGGCGCGTGCCGTCGAAGTTCTTGAGGCGCCACAGATCGAGTCGCTGCCCGGTCAGGGGATGGATGTCGCGAATGTTGCCTTCTTCGGCGTACCCGGATTCGTGTGCGCGGAAGGTGAATACGTGTTCTTCGGCGATATCGGTGTGGCACACCGTCACGGTGACTCGGCGCACCCGGGAGATCGTCTCCCTGACGGAGAGGATCGAGGACAGGACGGACGCCTGAGCGTCGGCATCTGCCGGTGCGTCCTCCCATGCGACATAGAGGTCGATCACCAGGTTCTCGATGTCGGGCAGGTCCGAAGCCGATTCCTCGATCGTGTCCAGTAGCGACGAGAGATCGGCGTGGGACGTCTCCGCCGAGATCAGGTAGAGGCGAGTGCCGCGCAGATCGAAGTTGCCGGTGACGAACTGCCGTCCGTCGACGACACAGGAGCGCACGTCTTCGAGGGTCCGGATCTTGTAGGCGCGACGGGTGATGACCTCGAGCAGCGGACCGGGGACCGTACCGGGTCGCGAAATCTGCTGGGCGAGAAGGTCGACGAGGGGCTCGGGGGTTGCGACGAGCGAGTCGATCCGCTGCGCGTAGTCGGCGGCGTGCGGATGCTCCGCGAGATAGGCGAGCGATCCGCGCACACCGTCGTACACCTGCTCGCGGGCCTTGCGGATGACCGGTTCTTCGAAGTAGCGGTAGCGCAAGTTGCGGGCGATGTCGCCGACGACCGGGAATCGGACCTGGGTCGCGACGATCAGCCGGTCGAGGACCTCGTTGAGTTCGTGGGAGAGTCCGGATTCCATGTCGTCGCGTTCGACCCAGCGGTCGAGCAGTGCGGTGACCACCGGGACGTGCGTTTCGATGCGTTCGAGGGCGAGGAACAACCGGTACACCGCGTCTTCGAGATCGTGGTTGCGCTCGAGTTCGGTCACGTCGTAGTGGTGCAGTGCGCGTGAGAGGCGAGCGCGGAAGCTGTCGGGAAGTCCACCGACCTCGACGTCGAGCGACTGCAGGTAGCCGTGGAAGAACTCGCGCGGACTGTGTACGCGATCTTCGGTGTTCCGCTCCTCGTCCGTCGGACGGTTGCGCGAGAGTTCGCACACGTCGGCGAACGTGGTGAGCAACGAGAGTTCGGCGCGGACGAGATCGCACGACTGCACTCCCTCGGAGAGCCGCTCGTATTCGGCGAGCAGTGTCGCGGTGCGCTTGGCCGACACGTCGTAGCCGGTGACGAGAGCCCCGAGCGAATCGAGTCGTGCGAGGGCGTCGGCGGCGTGGTCGTCGCTGAGAACCGGTGCCGGCGTGGGGAACTGGACACGCTCGACCGATTCGGTGACGACCTCTTCGACGATCTGATCGAGACGCAGCAGTGGCGCCCCGGCGTCCACCTGCGCGTTCACCACTCCGAGGATCTCGCGGACCTTACCGGCGAACGGCGCGCGGACGGCCGTCTCCATCTTCATCGATTCGAGAACGACGAGGGTCTGCCCCGCCTCCACCTCGTCGCCGACCGCGACGGGCACGGCCACGACGACGGCGGGCGCGGGGGTACGGACGACACCTGCCTCGTCCTGGCTGATCTGGTGGCTGATCCCGTCGACTTCGACGAGGAAGTGCGCCGGCCCGGCGATCGAGACGATGTGGTGGCGCCGTCCGTCGAGCGCGAGGCGTGACTCGTAGTCGCCCAGACGCTCGAGTTCCACGTCGAACTCGGAGACCCCGGTGTCGAGGCGGTACCGGTGTGGGCCGACCTGTCCGACGACGAGTTCGTACGCCTGGCCCTGGTAGCTCAATTCGATCTTGCGTCCTACGGCGTGCCGGGCGCGGGGCCGTCCGCCGCGTGCGGAGGCGAGGAATGCGGCGCGTTCCCGGGCCTCGTCGGCGTCGTACACGTCGACAGCGGTTGCGACCAGCGCGATGTCGGCGACCTTCGTCGGTCCGGTTTCGCTGCCGGCGCCGGTCCGGTCGAGCCAACCGGTGTCGGCGGACGCGTCGACGACCTCGGGACGGTCGAGCAGGTCGAGCAGGAAGGACTTGGTGGTCGTGCCACCGTCGAGGACGACGGTGGTTTCACGCAGAGCGGTGCGCAGCCTGGCGAGTGCTTCGGCGCGGTTGCGCCCCCACGCGATGACCTTGGCGACCATAGAGTCGTAATCGGGGGGAATCACGTCTCCCTGGGCGATGCCGGTGTCCACACGCAGACCGGAGCCGAGTGGGAACTTCAGCAATTGGACCGTGCCGGGCGCGGGTGCGAACCCGTTGGTGGCGTCCTCGGCGTTGAGCCGGGCTTCGACGGCGTGGCCGAATTCCGGAGGGCACTCGCCGGGCAGCGCCTCACCCGATGCCACGAGGATCTGCAACTTGACCAGGTCGATGCCGGTGGTCACCTCGGTGATCGGATGCTCGACCTGCAGGCGCGTGTTGACCTCGAGGAATGTGAAGGTCTTCAGGTGAGGCTGGTAGAGGTACTCGACGGTGCCGGCACCGCAGTAGCCCGCGGCACGCACGAGATCGGCGGAGACCTTGCGAAGGTGATCGGACTGCTCCGCGGTGAGCAGGGGCGACGCCGACTCCTCGATGACCTTCTGGTTCTTGCGCTGAATGGAGCAGTCGCGAACACCGGGGGCCCACACGTTGCCGTGCGTGTCGGCGACGACCTGCACCTCGACGTGGCGTGCGTCGGTGACGAGGCGTTCGATGAAGACGACGGGGTCACCGAAGGATCGTTCGGCTTCACCCTGGGTGCGCTCGAGCGCCAATTCGAGTTCGTCTTCCGCGTAGACCTTGCGGATGCCGCGTCCGCCACCGCCGGAGCGCGCCTTGATGATGAGCGGGTAGCCGATGGCCTGGGCATGTCGCCGGGCGTCGGCGCGGGAGTCCACGGGTCCACCGGACCAGGGGGCGACCGGCACGCCGACCTTCTCGGCGAGAAGCTTGGCTTCGACCTTGTCGCCGAGCAGGCGCATCGCGTCCCCGGACGGTCCGATGAAGGTGATGTTCAGCCGGGCACACAGGTCCGCGAAGGCGGGGTCTTCCGCGACGAAGCCCCAGCCGACCCAGACTGCGTCGGCCTTCGCTTCGAGGAGTGCCCGCTCGAGTTCGGCGTGGTCGAGATAGGGGGTCGCGGCGGTGGTCGAGGGGTGGAGAGTGACGCCCTCGTCGGCCTGACGGACGAACATGGCCCGGCGTTCGGCGTCCGTATGCAGAGCAATCGTCTTGATGCCGTAGCCGTGTTCGGAATTGAGTTCCCGGACAGCCCGGATGAGACGGACCGCCGCCTCGCCCCGGTTGACCACTGCGATCCGCTTGAACATACTCGTTGCCACCGTTCTCCATGGTTGTGCGCGCAAGTCACGCGCGCGTCGGAAAGGTCCACCCCGACGAGGAAGACAATTTATCCGGTCCTCGGCCCCTACGTCACGAATCGGTAAACGCGAGCGGGCACATCTCTCCGTCGACTCCTCGTACATCGTGGTGGGCTTGCGTGTCTCGGTCACCGACTCTGCGAGTTCTGGCGACCGATTCGTCGAAAGCGGTGCGAACGCGCCCCGGTCCTCATCCGGTGGTCGCCGCCGTCGACGACACACACCCCCGTGCGGATGGAAACGCCCCGTACGGCTAACAGCATGGACGAAACATGAGGGTTTGTCACGTTTGGCTCCCGAACGCGGCTCCACCTGCGAAAACTCGCGTATCGGAGGCGTTTCAACACCGTTTTTCGCGTCTCTGGCCCCCGGGAAACAGTGCGAGGGGGTGGAACGGCCGACCCGTACCGCGAGGTAACACCGGCGGGTAACTTCGGCGGTGGCTTCGTGTTCGCTTCGTACTGCCGGGTATGTCCTTGCGGCACAAGGACTTCGGTGGCAAGGGTTGTGCGTGTCGTGCGAACCGGCCTGGTTCCGGAACTCGTGGTGTGACATCGATCACGAAGGCTGAATGCGCTGTCCGCTCAATGGAAATGCGCTGCCCGCCCGATGGAACTGCCCGCCACCGGCGGGTACGTGGCGAATCGGGTCCTGCCGACCCTCGCCGCCGATCGTGACCCGCCGATTTCTGGGACAGTGGATGACAGCAAGGCCTACGAGGAGGTGCCGATGCCCGGCTCAGATCGACCCGAAGTATCCGGCGAGTTCGAGACACCCGAGCGTCGGCGGGAGCGCATCGCGGGACAGGTGCGACGCTGGTGCGACCGGTGTGCGATCGACGGCCGGCACGGACCGCTCTCCGATGCGGCAGCGCTGGCGCTCGCTGCGGGCTACCTCGACGAGGGAGCGCGAACGGTGCTCGCCAACCGACGGCGCGCAGGGCGGAGTCTGCCCACCCTGGACGGCTTCGGGGCATTGCGCCTGCTGTCCGACGAACTCGCACACGTCACCGCCCGGGCGAGCGGACAGCGACCGGGAGCCGCGCGACTGGTTCTCGAGTTCCGCGCGAACGAACTCGGCAAGCGGTTGCGCGCCGCCGAACATGCCTTCCTCCATTCACCGTCGCACTACGCGCAGGGTGTGCGTGCAGTGCGCCGGGAACGCCGCGACGGCCTCCATCTGGAACTCGATCAGCGAGAAGCCCTGTTCGCGGCACTGCGGCGCACTCCGGCACCGCTTCCGGTCGCGCCCACCGAGCAGGCGCGCGGGGCTGCTCTCTCGATTGCCGTGGACCGGGTCTCGCGATGGTCGGAACGAACACCGGTCGCCGATGCCGGCCGGCGCGCGGCCGACATCCTCGCCCGCCGGATGCCGGAGGACGACGACCGGTTCGCCGACCGGTACGACACGCTGTTGTTCCTTGCCGGCTCGCTCTACGACCGGATCGAGTCGTCGGCCGCGTGGCGGTCGGAGTACTTCGCGGTGCAGCGTGCCCAACTCGATCTCGCGGAGGAGGTCACGCAGATCGCGGTGGACACTGTGGCTCTGCGCGGACTGCTCACCGAACTGCGTGCCGCGCTCGGCAGCGTCTCCGGCGAGGGTGGCGCGGCCGCGCGGGCTGCGTTGGAGCAGCGGGTTGCGTCGCTCGGTCCCGTGTGGGACCAGCTTCTCGCCCGCGTGGCGGCCCTCGCCAGGATCGGCGACCTGCTCGGCAATGCCGAGAGCCGGATGAGCATGGTCGACGTCGCGCGCCGCACCGCGAGTCTCGACGATCGCATCGACGACCTCATCGGCCGCTCGGGTGCGCGCGAACTCTCTGCGGAGAATACGGACTTCGTCGGGGACCAGTTCGGGTCGGCGGCGGAGCTCATCGGGTCGTTGCACACCGCGCTCCGGAGCGACATCGCCGAACTCACCCGGAAGGATTGACCGTGTCCGTTGTGTCCGGTCACAGCTATTGAGCCGTTAGCAGGGGCATGCCACCCAGTCCAAGAAATGTGAGGTGCTTCACTGGTGGAAATGTCCGATTCGGTGGTATCGTCCTCGCGTTCATTCGGGGTTGGACGACGGGGGTGGCGCGAGTGGTTTCACGGCGGTTGTGGGCGGGGCTCATGGTCGGGATCTTGGCGGCTTTCGTTGCGGGGTGTGGAGGGGACACCACCGTGACGGTGGTGGACGATCCGCCGCTCGAATCGGCGTTCGAGGCGGTGCTCGCCGAGGGGCAGGAGCGCACCCTCGGGGACCTCGCCCAGGTCGCCGACCTGAAGGGCGAGGAATGGGACCGCATGTACTACTTCCGCGTCCCTCTGCTCATGAGCGAGGTCAACCGCATCCTCGGTACGTCGGGTGTCGTGTGGAAGGATCTTCCGACCGTCGGTGCCGAAGGCATGATCGTGTTCATGTCGGAGGGCAACGTGGTGCACGCCGTCGTCGACCGTTCGCCCGCCCTCGCTCTGAGCGGATTCGCCACTGCCGACTCGGTTGTCCGTCCGGATACCTCGGGCGGGCTGGGCAAAGTCGGCGTGGAGGCCAAGGGGAGATAAGACCGGACGTCATGTTTGTCCGGATCGCGGTGTACGTTTCTACGGGAAGAGAAGTCGAATCCTTCCGAAGAGGTGCACGGTGGCGCGGGTAATCGCGACGATCAACCTGAAAGGTGGCGTCGGCAAGACCACGACGACCGCTGCATTGGGCGAGTTCATGGCGGCGGAATTCGGGCAGCGAGTCCTGCTCGTCGACCTCGATCCTCAGACGAACCTCACGACGATGATGATCGGTGAGGAACGCTGGAAGGAACTGAACGAACTCGACCGCACCCTGGCGGCGCTGTTCCGGGGCGCGATCGAATCCGATACAGCGGCGTTCGATATCGAGAAGGCACTGCAACACGACGTCTCACCGGTCAAGTCCGTGCGTGGGGTGGATCTTCTCGCGTCGTCCCTCGATCTCATCGAGATCCAGGAGGGGCTCAGTCATCGGCAGTACGCGGATCCCGGTTCGCACCGGCCCATCGAGATCCTCACGTCGGCGATCGAACCGATCGCCGACCGCTACGACTACATCCTTCTCGATTGCCCGCCCAATCTGGGCATGCTCACCCTCAACGGGCTGAGATGCGCCGACGGTTACCTGATCCCCACGATTCCGGACATCCTGTCCACGTACGGTATCCCGCAGTTGCAGAAGCGGATTCAGGAGTTTGCGCAACGAACCGGACACCCGCTCCGGGAGATCGGTCTCGTCATCACGAAGTATCGCAGCGCATCGAATCTGCACCGCAGCATCATCGAACAGTTGCAGCGCGACGACCGGATCGCCGACGTCGTGCCGGCCTGGGTACCCGAGGCGAACCAGATCGCGGCGTCCGCCGAGTTCGTTCCGTACGGCACGCTCAAGCGCAAATACGGCAACACCGGGCAGTCCGACGCGCTGCGCATTCTGACCGAAACCATCCTGATGAACGCGCAGGTGTACCTGTGACGAATCCGGACACCGGTGAGGCCCGCCTCCGCATGCAGATCGGCGAGGCCACCGCTGCACTGCTCCGACTCGACGACGCCGCGCCGGGTGCTGCAGGAACACTCGTCGCACTCGTGCGTGTCGTCGCAGACGAAGCCGCCCGGACCCCGCGCTTCGCGAAGGCACTGTCGGCCGTGCTGGCTCCCGAGAGCAGGCCCGCACCGATCGGAGCACCAGCCTCGAGTTCCCCGGGCCCCGCCTGTGCCACGTCACCGGACGCGCCGGCACCCCGGAACCGAGTTGTGCCGTCGGCGGTGAAGACGCCCACCAGGCGCGGCAAGCGTGCCCCCGGCCCCTTCGACCCGTTCGTGATCTTCCGGGACGGGGGTGAGTCCGGGCTGCGGGACAAGCTCGAGACCCTCGATGTCGAGGCACTGAAGGACATCATCGCCGAGCACTCGATGGACTACGACCGCCTCGCGATGCGGTGGCGCACCCCGTCGAAGTTGCGCGATCGCATCGTCGAACGTGTCAAAGCCTTGACTACCAAGGGAGACGCATTTCGGTGATGGTTCACAGAAACTATCGTTACCAGGCTGAGACCCGTAGGGTGAGCAACAGAGCCCCCGAGTTGTGCCGCGACACCGTCGCACCACTTCGCGTCGGTTTTCGGGCACGAGAGAAGGACAGCACGCATGGGTGATATCGCAGGTCAGGGCATAGCCGCTTTTGTGACGGACGTCCAACAAAGAGGCGGACGCGCAGAGCCGATCGACGACCACCGAACCGTGAAGGTCTGCGGTACCGACGGCGTCGAACGCGTGGTCCGCGTCCGCGTGACCGCGCGGGGGCCGTGGCTCGCCCGCCGACAGGACGGCATCGCCGGCAGCGACGAGACCGGGTCGTCGCACTGGGTGTTCGTCGACCTCGGTCAGACTCCGCCCGCCTTCTACATCCTCGAGTCCGCCGAGATCGAAGCCGGAATCGAAGAAGAGGTCGCGCTGTGGCTCAGTGAGCGCCCCGGCCGCACCGCTACCGGAAGTCATCCCATCGCGCTCAGCGGCGTCGCGCACGGCCACGACCGCTGGGATCTGCTGGGCCTCGACGCAGTCAAGGACACCACCCGTGCCTGTACGCCCACTCGGCGGAGCACCCGCCGGACGGCAGCACCGGCCGCACGTCCGGCAGCTCAGCCGGAGGAGATCGATCCGCGTGTCTTGGTGTGCGCCGATGTCGGCGGCTACCGCGTGCAGGGACGCTTCGATCCGGCGTCCGGCGCTCTCGAAATCACCCGTGGACCGATGGAGGGCCGGCGTTTCCCCGACCCCACCACCGCGGCCGACGCGGTCTCGGGCTTCCTCAGCGGCGACATCGAGTCGCACGACGGCGACACCTTCTGGCGGCTCGACGGACCGAAGGCTCTCGCCCTCGGCGAATACCTCGCTCGCAGCAACTGACAGGTTTTCCGTGGGTGCGCGAGCGATCGGGACGCGGTCGTCACACCACGACGGCGTACGCCGTGCCCGTGCGGATCCACAGCGCCCCTGAGCCCGCCGTTGCGCCCTGCGCCTTCAGCTCGCGTTTGAGGATCTTGTTGGTCGCCGTGACCGGGAGGTCTGCGTCGATCCGGACGTAGCGTGGCCACGCCTTCGGGGACAGATCGGTCTGCGCGGCAAGGAATTCGGAGAATTCGTCCGGACTCAGAGTGGTGTCGTCCCGGAGCACGATCGCTGCCATCACCTGGTCGCCGACGTGTTCGTCGGGCACCCCGTAGACGGCGACGCGGCTCAATTGCGGTAGTCGCTGAACGATGCGCTCGATCGGCGCGGCCGCGAGATTCTCACCGTCCACGCGCATCCAGTCCGCGGTGCGTCCCGCGAGGTAGATCCAGCCGTCGGCATCCTTGTATGCCAGGTCACCCGACCAGAACATGCCGTGCCGCATCCGTTCGTCGGTGGAGTCCTGATCGTTGTAGTAGCCGGTGAAGAAGCCGCCCCCTTGCGTGTTGACGAGTTCGCCGATGGCCTTGTCCGCGTTGGTCAGGGCACCGTTGGGGTCGAACTCGGCCGGCGCGCACTGCGTGACGGTGACGGGGTCGTACACCTCGACGCCGGCCAGTCCTTTTCCGATGGAGCCTTCGGGCGTGCCTTCTTCGCGGGTGATGATGACGGCTGTCTCCGTCGAACCGAACCCGTCCCATACTGTGCAGCCGAACCGCCTCGCGAACTCGACGATGTCGCGGTCGGTCGCCTCGTTGCCGAACGCGACCCGCAGCGGATTATCCGCGTCGCCCGGCTGCTCGGTCGTCGCCAGCAGGTACGCGAGGGGCTTGCCGACATAGTTCATGTACGTCGCTCCGTAGCGACGGATGTCGTCGAGGAAGCCCGACGCGGAGAACGTTGCCGGCGCCATGGCCGCGCCACTGCACAGCGACACACACCACCCGGCGAGGATCGCGTTCGAGTGGAACATCGGCATCGACAGATAGGCGACGTCGTCCGAGGTGATCGAGAAACGCGACACCAGGTTGTTGCCCGCGAAGATCACCATGATCTGCGCCAGCAGAACGGGTTTGGGGTCGCCACTCGTTCCGGACGTGAAGATCAACATGAACGGATCCATCATATCCACTTCGCGGTACGGCTCGAGTGGAGGCGCACCTTCGACGAGCAACCGCCACTGCGGGCTCGCGACGTCGAGCACCGTGGCGTCGCCTAGGTCGAGTCCTTCGAGCAGGGGCGCGTGGGCGGGATCGGTCAGCACCACCTGGCAATCCGCGCGCCGGATGTCACCGGCCAACCCCTCGCCGCGTCGCGTGGTGTTGATGCCGACCAGCGGGAACCCGCCGAGCCCGGCGGCAGCGACTGCGTGCAGCATGTCGGGTGTATTGCCGAGCAGCGTGCCGACGTGCATGGGCCGGTCACGGTCGAGAATCGACAGCAGCGCCGAGGCCTGAGCCGACGCCTCCGCCAGATGCTCGCGCCAGGTCCAGCGTCCGGTGTCGTGAACGATTGCGGCGGTGTCGTTGTCGAGAAATTCGCGCAGCGCCTGCTGAATGGTGTCGGCCATGGTCGTCGTCCTCAGTGGGGTCGAAGGGGAGTGACGGGATCGGAAACCACCGGGGTGTCCGGTGTCGGTCTCGCAGAACCGGTGAGATGCCGGGTGAGGAAGAAGATCTGATGCGCCACGGTTGCGTCGAACCAGTCCTTGCCCGGCCATACGTCGAAGTGGTCGCAGGGGTAATGGCGTACCTCGGCGCGCGCACGGAACGCCGCCTGCGCTGAAGCGTGCGGTGGGGCGCTGCGATCGAAGTCGGCGATCTGTACCAGTGCCGGGCACCGGACCGACGCGGCATGTCGTCCGGGCCGGTACCGGCCGAGCGACAGCACGATGTCCGCGTCGATTTCGTTGCGCCAGGTCGGTCCCGCGAGGGCGAGATAGTCCTCCCGGTGCCCGTCGAGGTTCAGCGCAGCTGCTTCTCCGGGACCGCCAACCAGTGGAATGATGCTGGGGCCGCGGCCGATTCGCGTACCCAGCCGGCTCCGTATCCCGGAAGCCGTGGACCGCAGCATGGCCGAGGCGGGTGTATGCCGGGCGGCCAGCACACCGGCGGAGAGTCCGTCGACCAGGGGAGTCAACGCTATGAGCGCCGCGACACCCGGGTCCTGCGCCGCGATGGTCAGCACATGACCGCCCGACAACGACACGCCCCACAGGACGACTCGATCCGGGTCGGCGCCGGGGAGGCGGCGCGCTGTATCGACCGCTGCGCGGTAGTCGGCGAGTTGGCCGTCGATGTCCACGCGTTGCCTCCGGCCACCGCCCGAGGACCCGAAACCGCGATAGTCGAACGCGAGGACGTGCATACCGGCGTCGGCGAAGCGCTCCGCGAACGGGGCCAGGCCCGAATCCTTCGTCCCGCCCAGCCCGTGCGCCATGACCACGACGGGAGCCCGGCCGGCGACCTCGAACGGTCCCGGTCTCGCGGGAAAGTGCCAGGCGTCGATGTCGGCGTCGCGCGACCGGAATTGCAGAGACCGGAATGTCATCGGGTGCCTCCGCCGGCCCGGGCGGTCCCGGCCGGAAGTTCGTGTGTGCGGATGTCGTGCTCGTATGCGAAATAGTCGAGTTGCTGGGTGTGCCGCGGCCGGTCGAGCATGTGGCCGGTGTACTTCTGCTGGTCCGCGGTGATGACACGTTCCATCTCGTCGTCCCCGGGTAGCGCGTACCTGCCCACCGCGTACGCCGCGATCACGCGGGCCTGGCATTCGACGAACGGGAACAACGTCGGCGTCGCCTGGGCGAATCCGGCGAAGGCGAGATCCGGGAACCCGGGCGCGAAGATCCGCTTGTAGAGCGCGATGTGGTTGTCGGGCGCGCTGAGGAAGTCCGGATCGAAGAACGGGAAGGTGATGTTGTACCCGGTCGCATAGACGACGATGTCGACTTCCGTCGAGGTACCGTCGACGAAATGCACTGTCCGGCCTTCGAATCGCGCGATGTCGGGTTTCGGCGTGATGTCGCCGGAGCCCAGTCGCAGCGGCAATTCGACCGACTGGGTGGGATGGGCTTCGAAGAACTTGTGGTTGGGGGAGGGGAGGCCGTACAACTCGGGTCGGCCGGAGAGCAGCGGTTGCCCCCATTGGGCGAGCTTGCGTTGCCAGGCCAGCGGCACGTACGGGACGGTCCGGTAGTACTTGTCGGCAGGACGCCCGGCGATGTACTTGGGGACGATCCACGCACTCGACCGAGTCGAGAGTGTCACCTCCGTCTGCAACGTCCTCGACGACAGTTCGACGGCGATGTCCGCGGCACTGTTGCCGATTCCCACCACCAGGATGCGTTTGCCGGCGAAATCGAGCGGTGTCCTGGGGTCGATGTAGTGGTGGGAGTGCATGGCCTCTCCCGTGAACTCGCCCGGGAATTTCGGGATCCTGGGGTCCCAGTGATGACCGTTGGCGACCACGAGGAACTCGAACCGCCGGGTGCCGCCGTCCGCGAGGTCGAGTTCCCAGCCCCCACCCGGCAGGTGCCGTGCCTGGCGCACCTCGTTGCCGAACTCGATGTTCTCGCGCAGGCCGAACGCGTCGGTGTATGCGTCGAGGTAGTCCTTGATCTGGGTGTGATGCGGGAAATCCGGATAGGACTCGGGCATCGGAAAGTCCTTGAATGACAACTGATGCTTCGACGTATCGATGTGGAGGGAGCGGTAGGCGCTACTGCGGCCGTTGGGGTTTCCGAATGCCCAGTTCCCACCGACCCGGTCGGACATTTCGAAGCACGTGTAGGGCACCCCGTAGTCGGACAACATCTTGCTCGTGGTCAAGCCGCTGATTCCTGCGCCGATGACAGCGGTGCTCGGTGCCGACATGTGACCTTTCCCCAGCCTCTGGTGATACCCATTCTTCGTGATGACGGTCACAATGTAGAACACGTTCCGGGAGAGAGCCATGCTTCGTGGATGTCGGGCGGTGCGCCGTCGCGACAGCGGTTCGCAACGCTTACCGAATCGGATCCTTAACGGTCCACGAGGAGGAGAGTCGCTACGTCGCGGCTTGCGCACCCCCGGGTTCCGGCGCCGCCATCGCGGCGAGGTGGGCGAGAAGATCGGGGTAGCGGCGCGTGTGCGCGCCACCGTTGAGATCGATGGTTGCGCCCGTCATCCACGACGCCGCATCCGAGACGACGAACGCGACGACCTCCGCGACCTCCTCCGGCCGCCCGGCGCGGCCGAGGGGTGTGTTCTCGAGATAGTCCTCGCGCAAACCGGGTACCAGCGCGACCCCGGCTGTGAGCGGGGTGTCGACCAGACCGGGGGAGACGGCGTTCACCCGCACGCCTCGTGCACCCAGTTCGAGCGCCGCGACCTCGGTGAGCATGAGGACGCCGGCTTTCGCCGCACAGTAAGCCGCCATCCCGGGCGCGGGTTGCCGCCCGTTGAGCGAGGCGATCGTGACGATGCTGCCACCGTCGCGCACCACCCGCCCGGCATGTTTCATCACCAGGAACGCGCCGGTCAGGCACACGTCGAGCGTGGCCTGCCAGCCCTCAACCGTGAGTTCGGTGATTGCCCCCGGCACCGAGACCCCGGCGCATTCCACGACGACATCGGGCGCGCCCTCGGTGGCGGTCACCTCGGTGAAGAGCGATTCGACGCTGTTCTCGTCGGTGACGTCGACGGGCATCGCCCGCGCTCGGCGGCCGAGTTCGCCGGCACGCGCGTGCGCGGCAGGTTCGTCGAGGTCCGCGATCACCACGTTCGCACCGCGGCCGTGGAGCAGGCGGGCCGTAGCCCAACCGATCCCCGACGCTCCGCCGATCACCACTGCCGTCCTGCCGTCCATTCGACCCCACCCTTCTCGACCGACACCGGAACACGCCTGTCCGACGAGTCTGGACAGTTGTCCGGCAATTGGGCAAGGTATTCGCCCACAGCGTGAATTCCGAGGCCGCAGTGGTGGCCGAGTACGCCGGAGAGAAACGAGTGGTGCCGTGACCCGACCCTTATTCGCGACCCGGTTCGACTTCCGTGCGCCCGGCGCGGCACCACGTGAGCGGCACGCGATGTTCGCACGCGCACTCGACCTGGTCGAATACGCGGAATCCAGCGGGCACGACGCCGTCATGGTGTCGGAGCACCACGGTTCGGAGGACGGGTACCTGCCCAGTCCCCTTCCGGTCGCGGCGGCGTTCGCAGCCCGCACCCGCACGATCCCCATCACCGTCTCGGCGCTGATCGTCAACCTCTACGACCCGGTGCGCCTCGCCGAGGACATCGCCGTGGTCGATCTGTTGTCCGGGGGCCGCGTGTCGTACGTGTTCGCGCTGGGATACCGGCCCGAGGAGTACGCGCTCTACCGCCGGCCGTGGACCAGTCGCGGACAGGACACGGAAGCCGCGCTCGAACTGGTGCTCGACGCATTGCGCACCCAGCGGGTGGACCGTGCAGGACGGGTCGGTGCCGTGACCCCTGCCCCGATGTCCCGGCCGCATCCGTTCGCCTATTACGGAGGCGGCACACCGACTGCCGCGCGCCGGGCAGCGCGCTTAGGCCTCAACTTCCAACCGCAGATCGCCGACGAGTCGTTGCGCGACCTCTATCGTGCCGAATGCGAGCGGCTCGGACGCCGACCCGGGCACGTGATGATGCCCCCACCAGGTCCGGCGACGGTGTTCTGCGCTGCCGATCCGGACGCGTTCTGGGCGCGGTACGGACACCACCTGCTCGCGGATGCCCGCGGTTACGCCGCGTGGCAGCAGAGCGGCACGGTGTCGTCGCACGTGTTCGACGGGTCGACGACCACGGAGGAACTGCGGGCTGCGGGCACCTATCTGGTGGATACGCCCGACGGGCTGGTCCGGCGGTGCAGGCAGGGCAGTCTCCCCGTCATCACTGCTCATCCGTTGTGTGCGGGCATGCCGGAGGAACCGTCGTGGGACAGCATGCGGTTGCTCGGGGAAGTGGTCGTCCCGGCACTGCGCGAGGATCGGGAAGCAATCGCCGAGAACCGCTCCGCGGGCTAGCTTCGCGATTTAGTCTGGGACGCATCTGCTTGCCCTGCAGGCTGACGACGCGCGCCGTCGGGTGCGTGTGGTTCGTTCTGCATCGTCGAGATCGTCGCTCCGGCGGCGTGAGGAGGACCGATGAACGCGGTGATTGCTCCGGTCGAGCCGACCCGGCCGTTTCCCCCTCGACGCAAGCCGAAGGGCGCGGTCATCCGCGACCTGATCACCACGACCGATCCGAAGACGCTCGGGTTGATGTACATCGTCACCTCCTTCGTCTTCTTCCTCATCGGCGGGCTGCTCGCACTGCTGATGCGCACCGAGCTTGCGCGTCCCGGCCTGCAGTTCCTGTCCAACGAGCAGTACAACCAGCTGTTCACCGTGCACGGCGGAATCATGCTTCTCATGTACGCGACCCCGGTGGTGTTCGGGTTCGCGAACTACATCCTCCCGCTGCAGATCGGCGCGCCCGACGTCGCCTTTCCCCGGCTGAACGCGTTCAGTTACTGGCTCTTCCTGTTCGGTTCACTCACGGTCGTGTACAGCCTGGTCACGCCGCGAGGAGCCGCAGACTTCGGGTGGACCTCCTACATGCCGCTGGCCTCGGAGGAACACACTCCCGGTGTCGGCGCGAACCTCTGGTTCCTCGGCCTGGTCATCACAGGTCTCGGCACCATCCTCGGTGCGGTCAACATGATCACCACGGTGGTCTGCATGCGCGCTCCCGGTATGACGATGTTCCGCATGCCCATCTTCACCTGGAACATCTTCATCACGATGATCCTGGTGTTGCTGGTGTTCCCGCTGCTCGCGGCCGCGTTCATGGGTGCGATCGTCGACAGGGTTCTCGGAGGCCACATCTACGATCCGGCCAGTGGTGGTGCGATCCTCTGGCAGCACTTGTTCTGGTTCTTCGGGCACCCGGAGGTGTACGTCGTTGCGCTGCCGTTCTTCGGCATCGTCTCGGAGATCTTCCCTGTCTTCAGCCGCAAGCCGATCTTCGGCTACAGCGGCCTGGTCTACGCGACCATCGCCATCGCCGCGCTGTCGATCGCGGTGTGGGCACACCACATGTACGCGACCGGCGCCGTTCTGCTGCCGTTCTTCGCATTCATGACATTCCTGATCGCCGTCCCGACAGGCGTGAAGTTCTTCAACTGGATCGGCACGCTGTGGAAGGGGCAATTGACCTTCGAGACACCCATGCTGTTCGCCGTCGGATTCATCATCACGTTCCTCTTCGGCGGCCTGTCCGGCATCATCCTGGCGAGCCCGCCGCTGGACTTCCACCTGCACGACTCGTACTTCGTCGTGGCGCACTTCCACTACGTGCTCTTCGGCACCATCGTGTTCGCGACGTACGCCGGCATCTACTTCTGGTTCCCGAAGATGACCGGACGGATGCTCGACGAGCGCCTCGGCAAGTGGCACTTCTGGCTGACCTTCGTGGGCTTTCACACCACGTTCCTGGTGCAGCACTGGCTCGGTAACGAGGGCATGCCGCGTCGGTACGCCGACTACCTCCCGTCGGACGGGTTCACCACGCTCAACACGGTCTCGACCATCGGTGCGTTCATCGTGGGGGCCTCGACGCTGCCGTTCCTGTGGAACGTCTTCAAGAGCTACCGCTACGGCCAGGTGGTCACCGTCGACGATCCGTGGGGTTTCGGCAACTCGCTCGAATGGGCGACCAGTTGCCCGCCGCCGCGGCACAACTTCACCGAGTTGCCGCGCATCCGGTCGGAGCGTCCCGCGTTCGAGCTGCACTATCCGCACATGTCCGAGAAGATGCGCACCGAGGCGCACGTCGGACCGGGCAGCAACAAGCGCGAGGTCAATGTGCTCGAGGGGGCCGATCGTTCCCCGTCGGACAGCACCGACGAAAGCCGGTGACCCGACCTCCCGTGCCTCAGGGGCCGGGAGACGGGTCGGGGACCCCGATCACGAGAGCGCGTGCGCGCCGCTTCACAGCGGCGGTGTCGCCGACGCCGAGAACGTCGAGCGACGCGGTCGCGAGCATTTCGGGAAGCTTCGCGTCGACTCGTTCGTCGTCGGCGCGGATCGCGATGGCCGACTCGACGAGCCGGAACGGTAGGCCCGCCCGGGGATCGTTCTCCCCGACTATCTCGGTCGCCAGATCTCGATAACGAATCGCCAGCTGCTCCCGCTCTGCCCGGAAATGCCCGAACCGCTCGGTGCGCACCTCGGGCAGCAGATACAGCGCACCGAGATTCCATCTGCCCGCGCACAACTGGGCGGTGTCGAACCAGGCCAGTGCGCACAACCGCACCGCCGGGGGGTGGTTGTCGTCCAGACTCGCGTCGAACTCGATCGTGGGTTCGACGGTGTCCTCCAGTAGTGCGACGAGGATGTCGTTCTTCGTCGCGAAATGGTTGTAGAGCGACGCCTGCCGGATGCCCACCGCGTCGGCAATGAGCCGGGTCGACGTCGAGGCGAACCCCCGGGTGGTGAAGAGTTCGGCTGCGGCATCGAGGATTTCGGCACGCGCGGTGGCGCCGGGGCGACGTGGTTCTCGTAGCCGGGGACGGCCCGGTCCTGCGTGGGTCACTCCCTCACCATGGCACAGCGCTCGCGTGTGCCGCGCAATCGTGTCCGGAGGTGAGAACTCCGAAATCAGGACGAAACATGGGTCACGGAGTTGTTACGCGGCGGCAATTCCCCGCATATGCGCACTCGGAAAACTGTCGAGTGACAGTTTCCCCGAGCGCCACGATCGGAGCACCATGACCGAGACCCTCGCGACGGCCACCACCCACGCCGCCCGCGCCCACGCACGGGCACAGTCGGGCATCGTCACCGACGGTATGCCTACTGTTCCGGCGTCCGCGTGGCCGGCGGCTCCCACCGGACGTGCCGCCTCCCTCGTCTGGGCCGAGACCGTGCCCGGTGGCCGCTACACGAGCAAGGTGCTCGCCCGGGGAACTCGCTTGCGGCTCCGCGACATCCACGGTGCAGCCTGCGCAAACCTCCTGTTGTTCCGCGCCGACGCCCCGCACGAGCGGCTCAACGTCGCCGACACGCTGAAAGTGCCGTGGCAGGCGTATCTGGGAACCGGCCATCCGCTGCTGTCGGATCAGGGCCGAGTGCTCGCCACGATCGTCGCCGATACCTCCGGCCGTCACGACGCGCTGTGCGGCACCACCCACGTCGCGGGAAACACCGCGAAATATGGAGTGGGAGAGCTGCACTCGCAGGCTCCCGCCGGACGTGAACTCTTCACTGTCGCCGCCGCAAAACACGATCTCGCCCCGCGCGACCTGCCCCCGTCGCTGTCGTTCTTCCACGGCGTGCGCGTCGAGGATGACGGCACGCTGATGAGCACCGGCTCGGCTGGGCCCGACACCTACGTCGAATTGATTCTCCACCTGCCGGTGATCGTGCTGCTCGCCAACACCGCGCATCCGCTGGATCCCGCAGAGGAGTTCCCGACCAGCACGCTCGAAATCCTCGCGTGGCGAGCATCCGCCGACCTCGACTCGCTCCCCGCTACCAACCCCGAATACCAGCGCGCCGTGCTCAACACCGAAGACGCCTGGGCTGCCGCTGCTTCCGGAATGGAGAACTGACATGACCGCCACGCTCGACTCCACGGACCTCGCTCTCGTTCCCGGCCGCGTCCTGCTCGACGAGGTCGTCGGGGTACGCGGACCCTGGTCGGCCGTCGTCGCCGCGGGCGACGTACTCACCATCGTCGATCTCCACGGCAACCAGGCCGTCGACACCCTCGTCTACGACGCACACGACCACACCGCCCGCTACAGCGCCGCCGCCACCGTCGCGGGTCAGGGCAACCTGTTCCTCACCACCGGATCGGTACTGCGCGACGCGGACGGCGGACCGCTGATGACACTCGTCGCCGACGAGGTGGGCATCCATGACACGGTCGGCGGCGCCTGCTCGCAGGAATCGAACACCCTGCGCTACGGGCACCACACCAAGCACCAGCACGCGTGCGTCGAGAACTTCCTCATCGAAGGCGCGAAATGGGGTCTCGGCAAGCGCGACCTGGTTTCCAACATCAACTTCTTCATGAACGTGCCAGTCGAGGCGGACGGCACCCTCGGGATCGTCGACGGCCTGTCGGCACCGGGTAAGCGTCTCGCGATCCGTGCCGAGCGCGACGTGCTCGTTCTCGTCTCGAACTGCCCTCAGATCAACAACCCCTGTAACGGTTTCGATCCGACTCCGGTGCGGATGATCGTCACCCGGCCCGAGGAGGCGTGAGACGCCCATGACCACCAAGATCACGGTCGAGCGTCCGGGGATGCTCACCACCGTCCAGGACTACCCAGGTAGGACCGGGTACTGGCAGGTCGGTGTGCCACCGTCGGGTCCGATGGACGACCTGTCGTTCCGGCTCGGCAACGTCGCTCTCGGCAATCCCGAAGGTGCGCCTGGACTCGAGACCACCATGGCCGGACCGGCGCTCCGGTTCACCGAAGCCACCGAGGTCTGCGTCACCGGCGCACCCGTCACGATCCGGGTCGACGGCACGGCCGTCCCGCAGTGGCGTCCGGTCACCGTTCCCGCGGGCGGCCTGCTCGACATCGGCGCCGTCACCGGGCCCGGCCTGCGTGCCTACGTCCTCGTCCGCGGTGGTCTCGACGTGCCCGAATTCCTCGGCAGCGCTTCCACGTTCACCCTGGGGACGTTCGGAGGACATGAAGGCCGGACCCTGCGCGACGGTGACGTGCTCGTCGTCGGGGAAGCCGCCGAGGGCACCAGCTCTCCCGTCCCGTCCGAACACGTGCCGGCGCTGAGCAGCCACTGGGAGATCGCGGTGACGGAGGGTCCGCACGGAGCCCCCGAGTTCTTCACCCGCGCCGACATCGACACGCTCTACGCGACCGAGTACGAGGTGCACTTCAACTCCGACCGTACCGGCGTCCGGCTCATCGGCCCCAAGCCGCAGTGGGCACGCGCCGACGGCGGAGAAGCCGGACTGCACCCGTCCAACATCCACGACAATGCGTACTCGATCGGCGCACTCGACTTCACGGGCGACACACCGATCCTGCTCGGCCCGGACGGCCCGAGCCTCGGCGGCTTCGTTTGCCCCGTCACTGTCGTGGCGGCGGACCGCTGGAAGCTGGGGCAACTCGCCCCGGGCAACACGATCCGTTTCGTGCCCGTGCGGTCGGAACGCGCGGCGTCGCGCCGGGACCTGGGTGTCGCACGGCGAGCGGGGCTCTCGCTCGTCTCGTCGTCCGGTGGAGACGGTGACGACGGTGTGCTCACCCGCCGTGACGGGAACACGGCCGTCACCTACCGGCGCAGCGGTGACGACAACGTCCTCGTCGAATACGGCGACATGACACTGGATCTCGCTCTGCGCGCCCGCGTGCACGCACTGCACCAGCGACTCGACGCCGAGCGCCCGTCCGGACTCCTCGAACTCACACCGGGCATCCGGTCGTTGCAGGTCAAGGTGGATCCGGACGTGTTGCCCGTCCCGAAACTGCTCGGATTGCTCGGCGAGGCCGAAGAGGCCATCGGTGACAGCGACGAACTCGAGGTGCCGAGCCGCCAGGTGCGCCTGCCGTTGTCGTGGGACGACCCCGCGACGCGGGAAGCCATCCAGCGCTACATGCACGGCGTCCGCGCCGACGCACCGTGGTGCCCGTGGAACATCGAGTTCATCCGCCGGATGAACGGTCTCGACACGGTCGCCGACGTGTTCGACACGGTCTTCGCGGCCGATTACATGGTGCTCGGCCTCGGCGACGTGTACCTCGGCGCACCGGTAGCGACGCCGCTCGATCCCCGTCATCGCCTCGTCACCACCAAGTACAACCCGGCCCGGACGTGGACCCCGGAGAACGCCGTGGGCATCGGCGGCGCCTACCTGTGCATCTACGGCATGGAAGGCCCCGGCGGGTACCAGTTCGTCGGCCGCACCACACAGGTGTGGAACCACCGGCATCCGGAACCGGCCGGCCCGTTCGAGGACGGCACCCCCTGGCTGCTCAGGTTCTTCGACCGCATCTCCTGGTACCCCGTCGACCCCGAGGAACTGCTCGACCTGCGGGCCGACCTAGCAGCCGGGCGAGGTGGGGGAGTCGACATCACCGAGGGCACGTTCTCGCTGGCGCGGCACCGCGAATTCCTCTCGGAGAACGCCGAATCGATCGATGCCTTCCAAGCGGTCCAGTCCGTGGCATTCGCTCAGGAACGGGGTCGTTGGGAAGCCGGCGGCGCATGACCACGCTGACAACCGCCGCGGTTTCGGGCACCCGTTTGGAGCGAACGCTGCTCTCTCGTCCGGGTTCGGCTCCGGACACCACGACTCGCGTGACGTGGCTGCAGGGCGACAGGCTGTACTGCGACCTCCGTCAGCCCGTGTCCATGCCGTGGGTCTCGGCACCGTCGCTGGGTTCGATGAGTATCGACGACCTGCTGGTTCTCGCGACGCAGGACGGTTTCGCCGGGCAGTTGCTCGGCCGAGGTACGCATGTGGAATGGAACCGCGTCGTGGCAGTGCATCCGGCAGGACCGCACCCGGATGCGGGAACCCTGGGCATGCTCGACGACACCACGATCGTCGAGCACGGCGTCTTCGAGGACTACCTCGAACACTGGCGAATTGCCGCCACCTCCACCGACATCGACGAATCGCTGCTCGAGGACGTGGACACGGGTGCTCCTGCGGTTCTGGTGCGGGTCGGCGACGACTTCGCCTTGGCCCGGGGGCGCGTGACGCCGCTCGGCTCACATCCCTTGGACGAACAGATACGCGGGGCGGCCACGCTCCGTGCAGCGCGAGAACTGATGGACTGTGAAATATCCGTCGGGGCAATCGAAAACGGTGCTTGGCGCATCTCCGCCTCCACACTCCCGTTCCGAATCGGCGCTCTCCTCACTCCGGAAGCCACCGGGATTCTGTCGACCCACGACACCGATGTCGAGGGCCGCCCGGCGACCCGAAGATTTCGCCGACTCGATTCCCCCGACAACGAACCGAAAGGCATGTCGTGACGTTCACCAGTATTCCGACCATCGACGTCACCGACCTCGTCACCGGCGACCCCGTGGGTCGCCGCAGCGTCATCGACGAATTGGGCCGAGCAGCACGAGAAGTGGGCTTCGCCCAGATCGTCGGACACGGGGTCGACCCAGCGTCCTTCGACGCCCTTCGTGAAGCCACGGAGCGCTTCTTCGCCCAGCCCGACGATGTGAAAATGAAGGTCTACATCGGCAATTCGACGAACCACCGTGGGTACGTTCCCGCAGGTGAAGAAGTCTTCGCCGGCGCGACCCCGGATCACAAGGAAGCCTACGACCTGTCGATCGACCTACCCGCGGACGATCCGGACTACCTCGCCGGCAATCCGCTCCTCGGGCCCAACCAGTGGCCCGACCTCGACAAGTTCACCGAACCGGTATCCGAGTACTACGACGCGGTCTTCTCCCTGGGGCGAGTGTTGTTGCGTGCCTTCGCGGAAGCGCTCGGAGAGCCCGCGGATCTGTTCGACCGGCATGTGACCACCCCGCCCGCGCAGCTGCGGCTGATCCACTACCCATACGACCCGAGTGCCGCCGATCGTCCCGGCATCGGTGCCCACACCGACTACGAGGTCTTCACCCTGCTGCGTCCCACCGCCCCCGGGCTCGAGGTGGTCAACGCAGACGGAACGTGGATCGACGTTCCCTTCGCCGACGATGCCTTCGTGCTGAATATCGGTGACCTACTGGAGATCTGGACGAACGGAGAGTTTACGGCGACGTCACATCGGGTGCGTAAGGTATCGCAAGAACGTTATTCGTTCCCGTTGTTCTTCAACGTCGACTACAACACCTGGGTCGAGCCGTTGCCTCAGTTCGTCGGCACAGACGGACCGCGATACGACGGCGTGAGGGCAGGCGACCACCTGTTCGCACAAACCGCGCAGAGTTTCACCTATCTCCAGCGCCGACTCGCCTCGGGTGAGATCACCCTGCCTGACAATGCACGACCCCTCTACTCGCTCGGACGCGAAGCCCAACGCAGCGCTCCTGCCGTCTGATCTCCTCATCTGGAGTTGCCATGATCATCACCGGTGTTGCCGTATGCCTCGTCGTTCTTCTCGGCGCAGGCTTCTATTCCACCCGTAAGGTCCGGGGCGATACGGGGAACTTCCTCCTGGCAGGACGATCCCTCGGGGCTCCCATCCTCGCGGTGCTGCTCATGTCCCAGGTCATCGACTCCAACGCGACACTCGGCAGCGCGGATCTCGCTGCCGGGTTCGGATTCTGGGCCGGTGCGGCGATGCCGCTGGGCGTCGCGCTGAGCGTGCTGCTCGTCGGCCTGTTCTTCGCGAAGAAGCTGAGGGCGACCGGTGTCGTGACCCTGCCCGAGTATTTCGCGCAGCGTTTCGGTCGCGGCACCGAGATCACCGCCTCCGTCCTGACGGTCGGAAGCTTCGGCATCCTCCTCGCCGGCAACCTCGTCGCGCTCGGATACCTTCTCGAATACTTCGTGGGCCTCAACTACACCGTCGCGGTCCTCGTCCTGATCCCGTTCGTTCTGGCCTACACGATGGCCGGCGGAATGTTCGCAAGCGTCTACACCGGCGTCGTGCAGTTCGCGGTCATGGCGGTCGGCATCGTCTGCCTGCTGGGATGGGTGGCGTTCGGTCCCGGATTCTCGGCTCCGGAGGGGCTCGGCATCGGCGGTCTCGGGCAGCTCACCGATCCGGCGCAGGGTGCCGCGATCAACTGGGCAACGCTGATCGCACTCGGCCTCGGCAACATCGTCGCGATCGACCTGATGCAGCGGGTGTTCTCGGCGAAGAGCCCGCACGCCGCCCAGCGGGCCTGCTTCTCGGCGGCTACCGGCATCCTCGTCCTCTGCGTACCGCTCTCGTTCGTCGCACTTGCGGCAATCTCCATCGTCGGGGACAGCGCCGTGGACGGCCCGATCCTGTACGTGCTGCTCGGCGAGTACGCCCCGAAGTGGCTGTCGATCCTGGTGCTGTCCGGACTCGTGACGGCCTCGCTCACCACCATCAGCGGCGTCCTGCTCTCCACTGCCACGGTGCTGGTACGCAACCTGTTCCGCGTCGGCGGAGAACACGCCGCAATGTCCTCGGACGTCATGCGGGCCACCCGGCTGTGCATGCTGCCCATGGCGGCGTTCGGTGCGCTGGTCGCCCTGCGCGTTCCGCAGACCGGCATCCTGCTCACCTTGACCTTCGACCTGCTGCTGGCGTCGCTCGTGGTGCCGTTCATCCTCGGGTTGTTCTGGAAGCGGGGTGACGGCCGGGCCGTCGCCGCGGCAGCGATCTGCGGCATCGGCGTGCGCGTCGGGTTCTTCGTACTCACCCCGACGATCTACGGCGTCGACAACACCCTGTTCTACATCCCGAACGATCTCGTCACCGCAGCCGCCGACGGCTGGACAACCTTCCTCGGGGCGATCGTGGCGCTCGTCGCCTACGTGACGGTCGCACTGGTCACCCGGCCTGCGACGCAGCCGCAGCCTCCGGTGGTCGTGCCGGTCGTCGCGCCCGAACGGCAGCCCGTCGCGGTGTAGGCCGTCCCGACCACATAAAGCGGCGCCACCGGAGAAGTTCTCCGGTGGCGCCGCCGCATGTAAGAGGGTGTCTGCTACTTCTCGAAGACGATGTCCTCGATCAGGGTGTGCTGCTCGACGGCGGACGGCGCCTGCATACCCGGTGCCTGATCGTCGGAGTGCGCGGCCTTGAACGAATCGGAACGCAGCCAGGCGAGGAAGTCGTCCTTGGAGTCGAACTCCATCGTGGACAGGTAAGGGAGGCCGTCGGCTGCCGGACGGAGAAGCGTCGTGCGGTTGAGGCCGGGAACGCCGTCGAGGGTCTCGCGCATGCTGTCGACGAAGACCTTCTCGAACGCCTCTGCCGTCTCGGCGGGAACCTCGATGCGGTTGGTGATGACGTACACGATGGGGCCTTTCTCGACGGGCAGGACTTCTCCGGGAATCATACGCCGCAGGTGAACTGGGGTATTTGCGCGGTAAGTGGGGATCGACTCGCGGAACAGCGTGCGCAACTCTCCACTCACCGCGCGGCTGCGGCAATCCGGGAGCGTGCACGGGTGACGGCGCGTGCGAACCGGCCCGCGACCACCTCGAACCGCTCCAGCTCTGCCCAGTTCCAGCGGACTACTTCCAGTCCCAGGTCGCGCAATGCGTCTTCTCGACGTTTCTCGGCGAGGAGGTCACGACGGTCCCGGTATTTGATGCTGCCGTCGAACTCGCCGACGATGCCGAGGCCGTCCCAGGAGAAGTCGAGGCGGTACCGTCGTCCGTCGCGCACGACCACCTCGCGTTGCAGATCCGGTGCGGGTAACCCGGACTCTCGCATACGGATCCGCGACAGCGATTCACCGACGCTCTCGCTTCTCCCGTCCAGAAAATCCAGAACCGACGCCGCGGCAGTCGTACCGGTGTGGTGTCGTGCCCGCGCGAGTACCGGGGCCAACTGCAGGCGTGTGTTCGGGTGAAGGCGTAGAGCGGAGTCTCCGGTTGCCACCGCCTGGTCGCGCGGCAGCGTGCGGGCGAGATCGACGACCGTCCTGGCGACCGACGTGACGGCGACTCCGCAGATATCCACGAGATCGTCATCGCCCCACGTCGTGTGGTGCGCGTGCAGGTGTGGCGTGATCCGCCCGTGTCGCGCCGGACGCGAGACGTGCACGCGGGTCAGAGGCACCTTCCAGATATCGAGACGATGGAGAACCGCCGCAGACACATGGCTGATCGCTTCACCCGGCTCGAGAAGCGAACCGACGTGGCGCGCGTGCACGCGGTGGCGCCCCGCCTCGTCGAGCGCGTCGTACTCGGTCCGCCGCAGGTAGACGCCGCGGGCAAGCGGGACGAGTGTGCCCGCGCGCAGCGCGTGCCGTATGTCGTTGTCCGACGCCCCTGCGGCCGTGAGCGACGTCCTCGTCAGCACTTTCGGCTCGTCCATGCAGCGGATCGTGCCCGACCCGGTCACGGGTCCGGGCGTTCGAAGGCAACGTACCGGCGCCCTTGTGGACAAATGCCGTGTCTGCGGACAAGTACGCGCGGATCAGAACAGGCGCGGAGTCGCGTGGGATCCGTCCCGGGCTTCGACGACCCGCGCATGCCACCGATCGACGAGCCACATCTCGACCAATTCCGGTCGCGTGGCCATGAGACCGGCCCACGTGTTGATCAGTTCGACGTACCGGTGATAGCGACGCACGGTGAAGTCTGCGACCGACGGGTCCTCGAGCCATCCCTCGTGCACGAGCGTCGATACACCGTGCTGGTCCAGCATCTGCGCGGGACCGGTGTCCGTGCGCGCCTCCACCGCCCACAGGTAGGACGCCATCAACGGCACACCCACTCCCGGAATGTCGGGCCATCCCGACCAGGTCTGACGAGAGGTGTCGGGGAGCCCTTTCGTCTTGGCGCAATAGTCGAGGACACCTTTGATCTTCGCGAACGGGTGGCGACCTTCGGGGGTGCGCACGTCGCGGACGTCGGGGAACCGCCGCACCGCTTTTCGTCGTGGATGCGCGCTGCGCCATGCCGCACACAGGAACAACAGGCCGAGAGCCTCGTGGTCGGCATCGATCAGGTCGCTACCCAACCGAAGGTCGTTGCGCTGCACCACCGCAGTGCCGGTGGTGACGATGCGGCCGTCGAGGTTTCGTCCGCGCAACCTGATCTCGTGTCCCGCGTCCTCGAGATGATCGTTCCACCACTGCAGATCGACCGTCACGCCGTCGTCGAGCACCTGAAGATCGAAGGGCCGTGCCCGGCACCACTCGGCACAGGCCTTCGGAGGCTCGAATCCTTCGTCGTACGGATGCATTCTCGTGAGCCTGCCACGGGCACTCGATGTTCCGTGCCCGACACACGCGGCGGCATCATCACAGCTCGGTTTCCATCTCCCGGAGTTGCCGTGCCCAGTCGAACTCGGCCTCGAGAAATGCTTCCCCTCCCGAAGCGAAAGCGTCGCGCAGGTCGGTGAGCGTGGCAATGAATTGGTCGATGCGCTCGCGCGCGGATTCCGGTGTTCCGGCGGCCTTGCGTGCATAACCGTCGGCGAGTTGTCGGGCGGACTCGAGGTCGCCGAAACCGTCGGTCCGTGTGAGCCCTTCCGACTGAGCCCGTGCCAACCCCAATTCGTGAAGCATTGTGTTGCAGATTGCGACGATCTCTTCGATGACGTGCGGTTCCAGTCGTACGAAGTGGCTCATTCAGTGATGTCCTAGCCGTCGATGAGAGGTTCGATGTCCGTGACAAGTTCCGTGAAACCCGCGCACCACTCCGTCTGGGGAACGCCCCTAGTGTGATCGGCGTTGTAGATGCGGCTCAATATGACGATTCCGAACTCCGACTCGAGTACGAAGGCACAGCTGCCAGACAGAGCTGGATCGACTTCCTGGAGAGCGCGTCGACCATTGATCACCGTCTCCGACGCGACGTGCCCGTTCTTCGCGAGTTCTTCCTCGAGGGTGACATTGCCCGAAAGGATGATCAGGCTGTAACTGCGAAGGACGCCAGGTATGTGGAGCGTGCCTCGATAATCGCAGCCGAGAAAGCTGTAGGTGCCCATCGGCAACTCTTTGGGCCTCTTGCTCCTGGGATCGAAACCCGAAGACGCGAGCAGTTCGTCCGGAATATCCAGACACGGGTCGAACGTGATCTGCGGGCGACGCGAGTCGTCCACGACCCGCGGCGTCCTCGTCGTCGAGGTCGGCGTTTCGACAGCTTCCGGCTCGCTCGGCGTCGCCGCGCCGGATGCGCATCCCACCGCCGTCACCACGACAGCCAGCGATGCGACCACCCGAACGACACAATTCCACCCACCCACGCGACCCCCCGATCCGCTGATTGCCGCAGACGCTAGCACAGGGAACGCAGAACCGTATCGCCGCGATCTGCGCGCTCAATCGGGATCTACTCACGCAATAGCGTTGGCAGATAACAATTCACCGCGCAAATTCGCAGGATTACCCGTTGGCGGCATCGAGCAGGCGCTGAATCTCGTCCTCGCCGATTCCGAAATCGCCGAAGCTGAGAATCCGGCCGATGGGCATCGACGCTGCCATGGCGAGGACCGCAGGATCGAGAGCCGGAGCCTGCCGGTCTCCCGACGCCACGAAGATCGTCGAGAGCGCTTCGGCGGCAGCAGGGTTGGCCAGAACTTCACCGATCGACGACTCCAACGTCAACGGCACGTTCACGGCATCGCCGGCGACTTCCGCAGTCGCCGTGACCCGGATATCGCGACTCGACGCGCCGACCTCCACGGTGTACAGGCCGCCCTCCACCACCCACGCATCGACACGGGGGTCCCAGTATGCGAGGTCCGATCGGCGAACCGCGATTCGGACCTCCCGCGACTCGCCGGGTTCGAGGAATACCTTCGCAAATCCCTTCAACTCGCGGGGTGCCCGCGACACGGCGGACGACGGCAGCGAGACGTACACCTGCACGACTTCAGACCCGGCGCGGTCTCCGATGTTGGTCACCGTGACGGTCACGGCCAGATCGTCGCCAGCAGTCACGGCCGCGGCGCCGTACTCGAAGGTCGTGTACGACAAGCCATGTCCGAACGGGAACGACACATCTTGGCGTCGTGCATCGAAGCCGCGGTAGCCGACGAACAATCCTTCCCCGTAGCGGACGTGCCCGTGCTCGCCCGGGAAGTTCGTGAACGACTGAGTGTCCTCGAGCCTGACCGGGATCGTTTCGGCGAGACGCCCGGACGGGTTGACTATGCCGAACAGCACGTCGGCCAGCGCGCCGCCACCCGCTTGTCCGAGCAGAAACCCTTCGACGATCCCGGGCACCTTGTGCGCGAAGCCGGAGACCCGCACGACACCTCCGTTGGAGAGGACGACCACCGTGTCGGGGTTCGCCGCAACCACGTCGTCGAGCAGTCGTAGTTGCTCGGACGGGAGTTCGAGATCGGGGCGGTCGAAGCCTTCCGATTCGAGTTCGGAGGGGAGTCCGAGGAACAGCACAGCCACCTCGGCGCCGGCAGCGGCGTCGACGGCAGCCGTGCGGAGTGCGTCGTCGGCGGTACCGTCGAGCAAGTACCCCGCGGCAAAAGCGACATTCCCGGACGCGAGTGCGTTGATCTCGTCGAGCGGTGTGTCGATCCGGGTGGGATTGATCCGCGACGATCCCGCTCCCTGATACCTGGGAGTGCGGGCGAGTTCGCCGATCAACGCAACGTCGACGTCGAGAGGGAGTGGAAGCAGGGCGCGCTCGTTCTGCAGGAGCACGACGCTCGCTGCCGCAGCTTCCCGTGCGAGGGCATGGTGGTCGTCGGCGTTGTAGGTCGCGTCGGCGTCGGCGCGCGAGGCGACGCGGCCGACGAGGTCGACGACCCGCGCTGCTGCCGTGTCGAGCACCGTTTCGTCCAGCGTGCCCGACCGCACCGCGTCGACGATCTCCTGATCCGTGCGACCTCCGCTCGACGGCATCTCGAGGTCGAGGCCCGCTGCCACCGCAGCGACCCGATCGGCGACGGCGCCCCAGTCACTGACGACAAGACCGTCGAATCCCCACTCACCTCGCAGCACGCCGGTGAGCAGCCACGGATTCTGCGACGAGTAGACCCCGTTGATGCGGTTGTACGAGCACATCACCGTCCAGGGACGTGCATCCTCGACGACGCGCTGGAAAGCGCGCAGGTAGATCTCCCGTAAAGGTCGCGGGTCGACGTCCGCCGACACACGCATCCGGTCGGTTTCCTGGTTGTTCGCCGCGAAGTGCTTCAGGGACGCACCGACACCCTGCGACTGGATGCCCCGAACCAGCGCGGTGCCGAGGATGCCGGCGAGCAACGGATCCTCCGACAAATATTCGAAGTTCCGTCCGCACAGCGGCGAACGCTTGATGTTGATCCCCGGACCGAGGAGGACACCGACCTGCTCGGCGCGGGCTTCCGAGCCGAGCGCAACGCCGACGCGTTCCAGAAGGGCCGCGTCGAACGAGCAACCGAGCGCGACGGCGGGGGGAAAGCAGGTCGCTGGTATCGAGTCGGCGAGCCCGAGATGGCCGCCGCCCTCGGACTGCTTGCGGACGCCGTGCGGCCCGTCTGTCAGCATGATCGACGGAATGCCCAACCGGGTAAGCGGTTTGGTGAACCAGAAGTTCAGCCCGCTGGTCAAGCCCGCCTTCTCTTCGAGGGTTGCTCCGCCGACGATGCCGGCGGGGGAGCGGTTGGGTGCGTCCTCGGTCATCGGGCTCCTTCGGCGGGACTTCGCCGCAGCGTATCCCCGTCGAAGTGGGTGAGTGTGCGGGTCGGGAATTCGGGTACCACGACAGAACCAGCCGCTTCCAGGAGGATGTCGATGGACACCGTGACAAAACTGCTCGATCGCGCCGGACGAACGTACGCGGAGGATGCGGGCATCACACTGAAAGACACCCCGAAGCCCTTGTTCGAGCTTCTCGTCCTCGCGTTGCTGTCGAGTACGCGAATATCGGCGGATATCGCCGTCGCTGCGGCGAAAGAACTGTTTCAGGCAGGATGGCGTACCCCGGAGGCAATGGCGAAGGCGCCACGTCCGGACGTGATTGCTGCGCTCGGACGCGGTCACTACGTTCGGTACGACGAGAGCACTGCCACTCGGTTGCGCGAGATGGGCGAACGAGTCGAATCCGAGTACCAGGGCGATCTGAGAAAACTGGCACAGCGTGCTGACGGTGACGCTGCGGCAGCGGCCCGTCTGCTGGAGGAATTCGACGGAATCGGACCTGTGGGAGCGGAAATCTTCCTGCGCGAAGTCCAGGACGTGTGGACCTGGCTCCGGCCCTACCTCGACAAGCGTGCCCGGCAAGGCGCCGAAGCGCTCGGTGTGCCCGCAGAGTCGGAGAAATTTGGAGAAGCACGCGCCCGACGGCCGGTTCGCTCCGCTTGCCGCGGCGCTCGTACGCGTCTCGCTGGACGACGACCTACTCGAGGATGTGCGCGGCTGATCGGTCACGCACCTTCGACTGCCGCCAGGAGCATCTTCGCCGCTACCGAGATCAGCTTCGTCCGGTCGGCATCCGGGGGCCGGAGCAGGGCGATCCGGGAGCACAGACTCGCGGTGGCACCCATGACGATGAAGACCAGGTCGTCGAGTGCGTCGTCGTCGAGATCGGGGCGCAGGCGTGTGGGAATGATGCGCGCCAAGGGGCGGAGGGGGGCCTCGATGTCGGCCCAGGCGAAGCCGAACTCTGCCTCGTTCGAGGTGTAGGACACTCGCAGGACCGGGGCGTGCTTCTCGAATGCCGAGGTGAGCCCCTCCACGACCGTGACCATAGCGTCGAGAGACGCCTGGTCCATCGCGCGGGCGATTGCCGTCGACAGCGCCGTGGTGATGTTGTGGACGGCCGTCATCCTCAGTTCGTCGATGATGGCGTCCATGTCCGGGAAGTAGCGGTAGACGGTGCCGATGCTCACGTGGGCGTGTTCGGCGAGAGCCGTCGTACTGACGCGTGCCCCGGGCCGACGCTCGAGAAGCTCGTGCGTGGACGTGAGAAGGTGCGTACGCATCTCTCTGGCACGGCGCTGAGTCGGGGATGTTCGTACCCCTCTACCGGCCGAATTGCCGTTCGGTGTGCTGGTCACAAGAAATGAATAGTAAGTGAGGATTTCTCGTGTTTGCATGGAATGTATGAATCGACGCATTCCGCGCGAACTTGTCAACGCAGATCTCGCTGTGCGTCGCTACGGCGACCTCGGAAGCAGGTGGCTGGACGGGATGTGGCAGGCCGACCCACTGGCCGACGCGGTCGTCGCCGACGATTTCGGTTCCTCCTCGGCCACAGCCGAAGTACGCAGGGCGTTGGCAGACGGTATCCACGCTGTCCCGAACGCTCCCGAGTCGCTACGAGCGCTGTTCACACGCCTCGACGACGAACCCGAGTGGCTCGACCACGACCGCCTGGACCACGCTGCCGATGCCCTCATCCGTCACACCCCCGTGATGGGCATGGTGCTCGGGGCGGCGTCGCTGCTTCGGGGTGCCGCCAGCGAGATCGCCGGGAAGCCTCTCGCGCTGACCGGTCGTTACGTGAGCCAGCCGGCGGTGCGCTCCGTCGAGGTGGGGGAGTGGTTGCGGCATGTGATAGCTCGCGACGGAATGCGCCGCAACGGAGAAGGTTTCGCATTCACCGTCCGGGTGCGGCTCATCCACGCACACGTGCGCCGGGGGATCGTCGCGAGCGGACTCTGGGACGAGGACGCATGGGGTGTGCCGATCCCACAGCCCTATATGGCGTTCACCATCGCCGAATTCGGGCACATCTGTGTCGAAGCGATGCAGACGCTCGGCGTGCGTTTCACCCGCACGGAACTCGACGACATCTACCACCTGTGGCACTACGTCGGGCATGTGATCGGCATGAGCGACGAACTCAACCTGTGTAAAGAAGCCGATCACGTGCTCGTCGAGGAGTTGTACCGGTTGACTTCTCCGGGACCGAGCCAGGACGACCGAGATTTCGTGGCCGCACTCACCGACGACTATCTCGTCCCGGAACTCGCGAACCTCCTGCCCGGAAACGACCGTGTGCGAACATCTCTCGCTCTCACGCTGATGCACAGCCTGCAGCGTGTCTTCGTAGGTGACGCGGAGGCCGATGCGCTGGGGATCCCGGACAGCCCGCTCAAGCACGTGGTGCGCCGGGCCGGCCCCGCGCTCGCCCTCGTCAACCGGATCCAGGAGCGGCGCTACCCGGACAAGGCTCGGACCACCTCGCGGGCGTACAAGGTTCGGGACGCAGCGATGGATCGTATGCGCGTGGACTACGGCGTCGCCCACGACCTGGTGGACGCCGCTCCCCGTTAACCATCTGAAAGAGAGGAAATGCTCGCCGAATGGAGATTTGCGCGGCGAATATCGTGAGCGAATCTCCGTTCGACGCGCAGATCAGGATCTACACGTCCCTGTCCGCGGTATCGAGTGCGCGTGCCCAGTCGAATTGCGCGTCGAGGAAGTCCTCGCCTCCCGACGCGAACGCGTCGCGCAGTTGGGTCAGAGTGTCGATGAACTGTTCGATCCGCTCGCGGGCGGATTCGGGTGTGCCGGCCGCCTTGCGGCTGTAACCGGCGGCGAGTTGGCGGGCGGATTCGAGATCGCCGAAACCGTGCGCGTTGACGAGTCCGGCCGCGCTGCGCGCTGCCTCTTCCAACTCGGTGAGCATTGTGTCGCAGATGGCGACGATCTCGTCGATAACGTGGGGCTCCAGCCGTACTGACTTCGCCATATGTATCTCCGTCCTTGGCGCTCTTGGTCAGCCTCCGATGAAAGGCTCGACCCTCGTCACGAATTCTTCGAGACCTGTGCACCACTCTGTTTGTGGAACGGGTCCGGGGCGATCCTTGTGGTAGAGGCGGTTGAAGAGCACAATGCCGAAATTCGTCTCGAGGACGTACGTGCATTCGTCATTCCCGGTGGGCCCGACCTCACGTAGGGCGGGACGGCCGTTTATCGTCGTTTCGACCGCCACATCGCCGTTCTTCTCTAGTTCTTCTCGGAGGGATACGTTCCCTGCCATGACATTGAGGCTGTAACCCCGTCTCACGCCGGGAACAGGATCGGCTTTCCGGTACGAACAACCCAGGAACGTGTACGACCCCATCGGCATATCCGAAAACTCTTTGTGCGCCGCGTTGTAGCCGGCCTCCGTCATCACATCGTCGGGGAGGTCGAGGCAGGGATCGAAGGTGACGGGAGGACGTCCGGAGTCGTCGACGACGCGCGGTGTGCGCACTTCCGACGTCTCGACAACCGTCTCGGCTCGAGCACGTTCGTCGGGGGGTGGTGGAGACCCGCATCCTGTCGTGACAGCTATTGCGGCCACGAGAGAACACGTCGCCAAGCCCCGCCTGCTCATGAGCCCCCCGGATCCGCAGTTGGCGCCAGACGCTAGCACACCCGGTTCGGCGGAGCGGAACGAACTTCGGCGGAGTCCGCGCCCTCAGCCTGGTCCCGCAGAGAGGGCATCGAAGACGCGCTGAGCGAATGCCTGGTCCTCAATTCCCAGGATGTCCGCCCAGAAATACGCTGCTTCGGTGCCGTAGTCATGGCCGTGGCCACTGGGTACGTCAGCGGCGAACACCATGTCCAGGGTCACCTGCCAGAACGTCACGAACGGGATCCACGACATGCTCTTGTCGACATCGGCGCCGCGCTCTTCCCGGAGCCAATCGGGGCGGTTCAGGATCAGGTCGGTGGACCACCAGACGATCGGATCGCTCGGGTGCTGCCAGTACACGATGCGGGGGAACTCCCATTGGCGCAGTCCGGGAAGGTCGGTGAGATCTGCAGGTGTGGCGGCGAAGCGCACATTCTGACCGCCGTAGACGACGGGGAGGATTTCGCGGCTGCCCGGATCGCGCGAGTCGGTGATCCTGCGCCACTGCTCGGTGAAATCGGGGGTGCCCACCCACAGGGCGCCGTCGGTGCGGGTAATCATGTCCTGCGCCCCGGAGAACGCCGACTGGCCGCCGTACGATCCGAGGGATTCACCGAAGACCAGTAGCTTCGGCCGTGTGTTCGGGTCCAGGTCGCTCCAGCGGTCGTACACGGCTTCGAACAGTGCGCGACCGGCGTTGCGTGGGGAAACCCGGTCGGCGAGGAACGCCAGCGGACTCGCCAGAAAGGAGTACTGCATCGCGGCGATCGCCGAGTTCCCGTCCGCGAGGTATTCGAGGCTGGACGCGACGTCTTCGTTGACCCATCCACGTCCCGTCGTGGTGGCGACGGCCAGATACTCCCGATCGAATGCGTTCGTGCGGTCGAGTTCCGCCACCACACGTGAAGCCAGGGTGTCCATCTCTTCGGGTTCGGACTGTCCTCCGGCGTTCTCGATCGAGCGGTAACCCGCGTAGACCCGGATCGGCATCATGGCCGGCCTACCGGTGACCGCGCCGATCTCCTCCGGTGTCGGTCCGCCGGCGACGAACGTCCGGCCTTCGCGTCCGAGCGAGTCCCACGGTTGTTCCGACGCGTCGGATCCGGACCGGTCGGGGGACTGCGGTTGCACGACACCGGCTGCGGTGCCCTCGTCGACCACCTTCGCCGACCCGTCGGCGATACGCGTGATCCCGGCCGCGAGCAGGCCCTCGAGCGCCAGAAATACGACGGCTCCCACCACCACGACACTCACTGCCCGCGCGACGGGCACCGGCAGAATCCGCACGACCTGCCGAGTGATGAACTGCGCGACACGACGCAGACCTCGCCCTATGAGAAGGAGGATCAGCGAGAGGAACAGGGCTACGGCCAGCACGCCGGGATAGTCCCAGTTGCTTCCGCTCTCGATGCCCACGAGTTCGCGGCTGATGTTCTGCCAGCGCGACCCGAGCGCGAGGAACGTCGGCACCACCACGATCGCGACCAACGCGAGCAGTATCCAGAGGACCTTTGCGGCTTTCGGTGGCACTCGGACGTCGAATCCGCATTTGCGTATCCCCCATGCCACCAGGACGCCGATCCCGTAGCCCGTCACGATGCTGATTCCAATGGCGACCCCCTGCAGATACCACGCACGCGGAAGTAGCGAGGGCGTGAGCGACCAGCAATAGAATAGCAACGCCACCACCAGCCCGAGGAAGCTGAACCGACTGAGCCACTTCATGATTCCATGCCGCATTCGCATGGGAAGGGAGACGCGTTCATGAGGCGCGGGGGCCGGAGTGGTGTCGGTCGTCGTCGTCACGGGCGGGTCGCTTTCGTCGTAGGACGTTCTGCCGGCGGGCTGTAGTTCGTCCATTCCGTTTCGACTTTTGCGCCGGAGCCACGTCGAGGGGACGGAATTCGATGCCGTGCGACGAAAACTAGCAGAATGAGGGGGTAATTCTCGGGAGAAGAGGCCATGGAATTCCGATCGACAGCGACGGTTTCCGGAAGGCGCGTCCCGGCACAGTTCCGCGCGGCGATGAGGACTGATCTCGTCCGCACCGGGTCGCTGCGTCTCGATGCGGACGGAAGCGGCATATCGGTTGCTCCGGACCGGATTCGGCGTGATCGGCATGCGTGCGGTCGCGGCGTCCGAAAGCCCGGATATGCCCCGGAGACGTCCCGGCCGGTGTCATTCTGGAGAGTGAATCGCCATCGATCGGCGGGAGGCCGAGGATGAAAGCACTGGTATTTCATGGTCCGGGACAACGCGCGTGGGAAGACGTGCCCGACCCCACGATCACCGAACCGACCGACGCGATCGTGCGCGTCGACGCGGTGACGATCTGCGGCACCGATCTGCACATTCTCGGTGGTGACGTTCCGGCGGTGACGGACGGACGAATTCTCGGTCACGAAGCCGTGGGCACTGTCGTCGAAGTCGGCTCCGGCGTTCGCAATCTCATGGCCGGTGACCGCGTACTGGTCTCGTGCGTCTCCGCCTGCGGCCGATGCCGATACTGCCGCGAGGCGCGGTACGGCCAATGTCTCAACGGAGGCGGCTGGATTCTCGGACATCTGATCGACGGAACCCAAGCCGAACTGGTGCGAGTTCCGTTCGCGGACAACTCGACCTACAAGATCCCCGAGGGGGTCAGTGACGAGCAGATGCTCATGCTCGCCGACATCCTGCCCACGTCGTACGAGGTGGGAGTACTCAACGGGTGTGTGCGTCCGGCCGACGTGGTGGTCATCATCGGCGCCGGGCCGATCGGTCTCGCCGCGATTCTGGGCACCAAGTTGTTCAGTCCCAGCCATATCGTGGCCGTCGACCTCGCCGACAGTCGCCTGGAAGCCGCGAGATCCTTCGGAGCGGACATCGCTCTGAACGGTGGACGCGACGATGTCGCAGCGGTCGTGGGTGACCTCACCGGTGGGCTCGGAGCCGACGTCACGATGGAAGCGGTCGGCGTGCCGCAGACGTTCGAGCAGGCGGTGGCGCTTGTCCGGCCGGGCGGACACGTCGCGAACCTCGGCGTCCACGGTTCGCCCGCGACACTGCATCTCGAGGACATCTGGATCAAGGATCTGACCATCACGACGGGCCTCGTCGACACGTATTCCACTCCGACGCTCATCGGGCTCGTGGAGAGTGGACGGCTCGACACGTCGCCCATGATCACCCACAGGTTCAACCTCGACGACTTCGAAGAGGCATATGACGTATTCGGCCGGGCAGGGGAGACGGGTGCGCTGAAAGTGCTGCTCACGGCACATTCTTCGACCTGATCGCTGGGCGGTGGAACCACACATATCGACGGGATGAGCGACGGCGTTACAGCGCCGGCAGAAGTGCAGGGGCGAGTTTTCAGGCGCCTGATCCTCCGGTAAGAATGTCCGATCGGACCGAGTTTCAGCTCGGCCGGGAGGACATCCGGAGGGGTAGACGTGATCGATCTTCGTGCGCCGGCGAGTGGAACCGTCACGCTGCCCCGAGGGCATCGCTGGGTGGTGGTCGATGTCGAGACCTCGGGTGTGCGTGCAAACGCCCACCGCGTGCTCAGCGTCGCCGCGCTCGCGTTGCGCGAGGACGGTTCGGTCGAGCGGGAGTTCTCGTCGCTCGTCGATCCCGGTTGCGACCCCGGGCCGGTGCACATCCACAACCTCACCCGCGAGCGGCTCGCGGGAGCGCCGCGCTTCGAAGACATCGCGTCGGAGCTGGCGGACATTCTCGCCGGCGGCACCGTCGTCGCCCACAACGCGTCGTTCGACTACGGCTTTCTCGACGCCGAGTTCCGGCGGGCGGGAAGGACACTTCCGGTGCAGCAGCGGCTGTGCACGCTCGCGTTGTCGCGCCGCCTCGACCTGGACCTTCCCAACTACCGGCTCGCGACGCTCGCGGAGCACTGGCAGATTCAGCAACTCCAGGCACACGACGCGTACGACGACGCGCGTGTGCTGACCGAAATCTTTCTGCGCAGCGCCGGAATGGCACAGACACTGCAACTTCCGCTGCCCGTCGTGAACTGCCGGAGCAGCAAGTCGGTGTACCCGGCATCGGTGACCCGGGTTCCCTGCCGGTGGAAGAACCCGGGCAAGCTCACGGACGCCGGTCTCGTGCAGGGTATGAAGGTCGTGATCAGCGGGTCGACCGCCACGCCGCGGACGGCACTCGCCGAGCGCCTCACCGAAGCAGGGCTCGACGTCCTCAACCAGGCGAGCCGGCAGACCAGTGTGCTGGTGTGCAACGACCCCGTCGTGCAGACCGCCAAGGTGCGCAAGGCGATGGCCGAAAGCATTCCCGTCATCAGCGAGCGACACCTCGACGACCTTCTCACCCGGGTCGCTCCCGGCGAGCCCAAGGTCGCCACCGTCATCGATGTCGTGCCGCAGGCACAGATCCCGGTGGAGACTCCGCAGGTCGTCACCGCCCCCGCCCCCGACGACACGGCGCCGGCACAGGGCTGGGCGCTGCAGGGCCACAAGCCCAAGTTGTGGTCGGGCCGAAAAGTACTGTTGCTGGGCGGAACCCATCTCGAAGCGGTGATGATGCGGTCACGCATCGCGCAACTCGGTGCCAGGCCCGCCCTCAACTTCACGGCCGCGGTCACCGACGCGCTGGTCCTCGGCGGCGGCGAAAGCGACAAGCGGATGCCCCGGGTGCTGCAACGCGCGCTGCCCGTCCTCACCCCCGACGACGTCAACGCCGCGGTGGAGAAGGGTGTGATCCCACCGCACATGCGGACCGAAGCCCGAATGACGGCGCCGGTGCTGTCGCTCGGCGAGGTGACCGACCTGCCCGCGAAGATCACGTCCTGGTCGGTGAACATCGCGTGGAAAGCCGAAGCTGTCGACGACGAGTTCGACATCGACATCGTCGCGTTCCTGCTCGGTTCGGACGAAAAAGTCGACACCGATGACGATTTCGTCTTCTACAACAACCCCGTGTTCGACGACGGGGTGGTGGAACTGACCATCGACGGCAGCAGTGAGCAGTGCGTCCGCGTCGACCTCGCGTCGCTGCCCGCCGAGTGCGAGCGCATCGCCATCGCGGCGGCTATCGACGGCGACCGTACCTTCGGTGACCTCGGCGCCGTCTCCGTCAGCGTCGACAGCGACGACGGCACTGCCGCGACCTTCGTTCTCGACGCCGGGACCACCGAACGCACGATGGTGCTCACCGAGATCTACCGCCGGGCAGGCAAGTGGCGTCTTCGGGCGGTGGGGCAGGGCTACGACGACGGCCTTGCGGCCCTTGCGGTGCGGTACGGGGTCGACGTCGATGCCTGAACGGTCACGGGTACTGCCGTCGCGAGATCCGCGATGAGCATTCGTATTCCCCAGGAGCCGAGGTTCGCGCATGTCACCGAAGAAGTGGTGTGGCGGGCGCTGATCGATCAGCTCGGGCCGAACGACCTCGTGGTCGCGAACCAGCGCGTCACCGACCACGACAAGGACCACGAAATAGATTTCGTCGTGGCGCTCGAGGGCTACGGTGTGATCTGCCTCGAGGTCAAGGGCGGGGGAGTCTGGTACGAGAACGGCGCGTGGTATCAGCGTCGCCCGGGCGGACCCGCCGTCATCGATCCGGTGGGACAGGTGCGGGGTGCAATGTACGCGTTACGCCGGTACGTCGACGACGATCCCCGTCGCCCCGTCGGCCACGTGCGCTGGGATCACGTGGTCGTGTTCCCCAACAGTTCCTTTCCCGCAGACTTCGCCTTGCCGGAATGTCCCCGCTGGAAGGTGATCGACCGTGACGATCTGAGCGGAATCGTCGGCAAGCTCATGAAGGTGCTCATCGATCAGCACGTCGCGAGAACCGGGATCGACGCGGATTCGATCCTCGAACTCGCAGATGTGCTGTCGGGGCGTGGATTGCCTCAGCGCGACGTGGTCTCGCGCGCACCCGAGAACGAAGACGCCGGCAACCTGCTCACCCAGCAGCAAGCCGCGGTACTCGATGCGGCGCGTCTGCTTCCCCGCGTCGAGATCCGCGGAGGAGCGGGAAGGAACACCGACCAGAAAACGGCCGCTGTCGAGCGGCTTGAGCAGCTCGGCCACGGAAGTACGCCCAGAATATGCGGACGGCAGCTCCTTCAGATTATTTCACGCTGTGCCGACATAGAACTCGGAAAGCCCTATCGAAGACTAGGAACTGGTACGGCGTTGCACTTGTAGGAATCGGCAACCTAAGTTGTCGGTGGTGGTTCATTCATGCGCAGAGACCAGATTCTGCATCTTCTCCGTTCCGTTATGTGACGGACCACGATTGAGACGTCAGGACATTGGGTCAAGATGGGGAAACGCGACAGGCTGTGGCTGGTGGCGCTCTTCGCAAAATCAATCTTGTTAGGTATCCTGTACTGATGTCTACGAAATCGATACTGGAGCAGTACAAGATTCATGACTTCCTTTCGTGGGATGCGGAAGGGGCCCTCATAATTAACCGAGATTTCCAGAGGCGCGAAGTATGGGCCCCGATCGCGAAAGTGATGCTAATTGACTCGATCTTGCGGGGTATGCCTATGCCAAAGATATACCTCCGGACAAAGGTTGATCTTGCTACGAAACGCTCTGTTCGAGAAATAGTAGATGGTCAGCAACGACTTAAGGCTATCATCCAATTTTCGAACAATGAGCTTAAATTGAGTAGTAGGGCTCAAGAATTTGCAGGAATGACGTATGCGGATCTTAGTGAAGACTTGAAGGAGGAGTTCTTAACCTATCCCATCGCGGTCGACCAGCTTATAAATGCTGATGACACAGATGTGTTGGAAGTATTCGCTCGACTGAATTCTTACACGGTATCTCTGTCGCCGGCGGAGAAGCGCCACGCGGAATTCCAGGGTGATTTTAAGTGGGAGGTTGTGAAGGCCGCGGTCGACTGGAGAGTCTTATGGGAGGAGCTGAAGGTGGTCCAGGGTCGCGATCGATTAAGAATGAAAGACGATGAACTTGTCGCGGAGATCTACGGTGTGGTTCTTGAAGGCTTGCAAGACGGAGGTAGCTCCTATGTTAATTCACTCTACAAGAAGTATGATTCGGGTATCCCGGACATTGAATCCGTTCGAAGTCGAGTGTATAACTCGCTCGGAAATATAGTCCAAGATTTCGGTGATCTGATTTCGGAGTCGGAAATCCGCCGTTCGACCCAATTCTTGATGCTATTTGCCGCATATGACCGTTTGCTCACGGAAGGTCATAAAATAGATAAGACGGACGCTCGTCGACGCTTGGAGGAGATTTCGTTTTCTTTAACCGAGGAGGTGGATCCTATTGGCGTGAAGGGGTTTGTGGCCGCATCAAAGGGGTCGACGCAAAGGATCGCGACACGGCGGGTAAGGTTTGACGCCTATCAGTGGGCGCTAATTGGTAAATCCGATAGCGTGTAGGCAGTAGACTTTGACTAATAATCTATTGGGTGTAAGTCAGAAGTTTATCCGCAGGTGTCGATTGATCGAAGATCAATTTGTCCAGTTGGACAATCCTGATGCGCAACTGTACTGCATATTGCGTTTTTATTCTGAGTGGGAGCGCTTTGTTGAGGATGTCATATTTGTTTCTGCGGTACGAAGACCAATTACTGGTTCAGGTGTGCGTCTAGACGTAGCGGCGGAGGTTCTTGTACGCGGAAGTTTTAGGGATGCTCTCGCATGGTCATGTGCTCCACGGAACGGTCGTCGTCCGAAAGTAATCTATTGGGGAGATGCATCGAGAGTTGTTCCAATCGTCAGCAGGATGGGTTTGTCGAACGCCCAATCTGTCGTAGGTTCGCTTGGTGCCAGTAACTCTTGTGCGGACGATCTTCGAAAGCTTCGAAACTTCGTTGCCCATCGGAACCCGGATACGTGGGAAAAAGCAAGTGAGGTATGTTCAATCGGCTCTGTTGGAGATGTTTCCAACTATTTGGGTGAGTACGTTCCGGGAGGGGCGAGAAGGTTCTCGGCGTGGTGTCGGAATTTGGAGATCTTAGCCGTGGCTGCAGCGTCGTAGAGGGAGGTAGATCTGTATCGGCGTATATTGCTTGCTGTCTGCCAAATGGCGCAGCTCGCCGCAAAGTGTCACTGTGGCGGTCGGTACGTCTGGGTGACGCTGAACAGTCGGTTCTTCGCCGTGTCGGCCGCACTGGGTGAATCGCCGGTGGGGGACAGGCGGGGTGTGGGTGTAGCGGTGATTCCCTGTGGCATGCCGAGCTGCGCCCGATATCCGCGCGTACGGTTGAGCGGAAACATGCCGGTGTGAATGCGCTTATGCACACCGACATGGGACCGGATGCGGAGCTGTCGGGGACAGTTTCTAAGGTGGTGGGGTCCGTTGCCGTCGGCGGGTGGAAGCAGGGTGTGGAGTGGACGTCGCGTCGAGGGACAACGATCCCGAACTGAGGGACCGCGTGCAACGCCTGCTTGCCTTCATGGCAGAGCTCGTCAAAGCCCGCAGCGCACCGGTTCGCATCGTCGACAAACACCGTGCCGTGATGTCCCTCGAGGAGGGAAACATCAGGGCCGGCCTGAAAGCTCACGCCGCGTCGGGTGAGGTCTTCCTGCGCGCGCGTCGTGCTCAGCTCGAAGACCCACCACTCCCTTCCGGTGAGTTCGCGACGTACGTTCGCGGAGACATCGCCGACTCCGACATCGAACCCGAACTCGACCCGACGGCCCCCGCCACTTTGGCAGGCTTCGACGCCTGGCTCACGGACTGGCGGACATGGGCGGCCGTCGACCGTGAACGACGAGCCGCGTCGCATCTGTACACGTTCCTGCAGCGAACGATGCTAGACCTCGAAGACCAACCGGAATCGCTCGAACTCGTCGTCGCGTCGGGTTTGCTGCATCTGTCCGAGCGGGTTGCGGGCGCGCGGGTTCGGACGCACCTGATCACGCAGTCCGCTCTGATCGAGCGGCACGGCGACTCCGGCGACCTGGTGGTCCGGCTCGATCCCGGCGCCGGCCCGTCGTTGGAAGACGTCCAGATCCTCACCGGGCTGGAGGTGTTCGACTCGTCGAGTGTCCGCGAACTGCACGACTCCCTTGTCACTCAGGTCGCATCGCCCCTCGATCCCGCCGCCCGTGCGTTTCTGAAGAGCTGGGCCGAGCGTGCGCTCACCCTGCGCGTCGAGGTTGCCGAACGTGCGGAAGAAGCATCGTCGCCCGACGCATTCGTCACCCCGTCACCCGCACTCGTCCTGCGCAAGCGCGGTGCCCACGCACTCATCGAGTACTACAACCGCATGACCGAGGCCGCAGCCGACGAAGCGAACCCGGTACCGCTCGGTCTGGCGCAACTCGTGGAAGCCATCGAGCCGGCAGACCGTGTCGCATGGCTCGACCGCATCGGCACGCCGTCGGCCCTCTTCACCGGGGATCCGCTGCTCCCACTGCCCGCGAACGAAGAACAACGCGAGATCCTCGACCGGCTCGCCGGCGACAGCGGCGTCGTGATCGAAGGCCCACCGGGTACGGGCAAGACCCACACCATCGCCAACATCGTGTCCGCGCTGCTGGCGCGTGGCCAGCGGGTGCTGGTCACCAGTGAGAAGGCGCAGGCGCTGCGTGTACTCCGGGACAAGCTCCCGGACGAGCTTCAGGACCTGTGTGTGGCGGTGACCGACCCGGTCGACGGCGGGTCGGTGGAGCTCACCCGCAGCGTCAGCGAAATCGCCATCCGCAAAGCGCAATTCAACGCGCGGCGCGCGCAGGAACGCATCGACGAACTCACCACCCAACGGAACGACGCACTCGGCCGTCGAGCGACTCTGATGGAACAGATCCGGCAGGCGCGAGCCGAAGAAGCGTCGGTCCACGCCGAGGTCGCTGCCGGTTACGGGGGGACGGTTGCGTCGATCGTCCGGCGGGTCCGCGCACAACAATCCAAGTACGAATGGTTGCCCGCGCCTCTCCTCACCGACACCCCGCCGCTGACGGTCGACGAACTCGTCAACCTCCATGCGCTCCATCAGCGCTCGAGTGTCGAACGCGCGCGTCGTCGGCACCAACGCTTCCCTGAGCTGTCCCTCCCCACCCAGAGGGAACTGCAGTACGCGTGTGCTGCCGTCTCGCAGGCATCGAACGGCACCGCGAACGACGAGATGCAGGGGTTGCTACGGATACTCGAGGGCGCATCCCTCGAGGCACTCGCCCACATCCGCGAGCGGTGCGAGCAGTTGCAGGGTGCCCTGAAGGATGCAGATCGCCTCGACGCTCGAATTCGTCGCGTCGCCGACGACGTCCTGTCGGGGAAGGCTCAGCATCTGTGGGGAAAGACCGCCGAGCTCGCAGGGCTCGTGCAGGCCGCGCAGGACGCCGACCGGATCGTCGGTGCCAGCTCGGTCCAGGTGCCGGTAGCGGGACCGCTCGCCTTCGAGGCGTACGACGCACTCGCCCGCAAGCTGGAGGCCGGGGAAACCTGGCGCAACGGTTTCGCTCGGTTCCTGAGAAGCGACGAACAATCCGCAGTCGAGGCGCTCGGTGAGCCGGCGACCGTCGACGGCGTCGCGGCCACCACCGCCCACACGGTGCGCATCGTCGCCGAACATCTCCGCGTGCTCGAGGCGATCCGGGTGGCGGGGGTCGTCCTGCGCGATCTGGGCATCGACATCGAGCTCGACGAGCCGCGCAGCCGTGCTGTGGGCACCCTCGCCTTCATCGACCGCGACCGCGTCATCATCGACAGTCTGGTGGCACGGGTGCGAGACGTCGAATCGGCGCTACGCGACATCCACGCCGGTGCGCCGCGGATCGCTAGTGTCGAGCAGGCGCGATCCATTGCGGAGTCGGCACGGGCCATCGCCGCGACTGGCACTGCGGAAGCAAGCAAGAACTGGCTCGAATCCATCGGAATGTATGTGCGGAGCCAGACTGCCGGCGGAGCGTCGCCCGAAGGACGCGCGCTCGCACGCGCCTTCCACGAAGCGGACTTCGAGGCGATCAATGCGGCGCTGGACGCGTGGGACCGTGCGGTCGGTGAACAACGCGAGGAGCTCGAACTCGTATCCCTGCAGGCGCGTTTGACGACCGCTGCACCCGCGCTCGCCCAGGCCCTCGGAGACAACCCGTTGAGCTTGGCATGGCCGGTTCGTCTCGCACACATCGAGGACGCGTGGGCGTGGCGCCGCGCAGACGACTGGGTGCGGCGCTTCCACGAGCGGAGCGACGACGGGCACTTCGAACGCGAACTCGACGCCGTCGAGAAGGACATCACGCGTCTCACGACGCAGCTCGTCGAGGAGAAGGCGTGGAGTGCGTGTCTCGCCCGCACGACTGCCGAGCAGGTCCAGGCACTCCATTCGTACCGCGACCATGTCGCGAGCATCGGTAAGGGAACCGGGCGGTATGCGGAGCGCTACCGGGCCGCGGCGCGCGAGGCCATGCAGGTTGCCCAGGGCGCGGTGCCGGCGTGGGTGATGCCGTTGCAGCAGGTACTCGCTTCGATTCCACCCGAACAGAATTCGTTCGATGTCGTCATCGTCGACGAATCGAGCCAGGTCGACATCAGCAGTCTGTTTCTGCTGTGGCTGGCGCCGCGAGTGATCGTCGTCGGCGACGACAAGCAGTGCGCACCGAGTGCGGTGTCGTTGGGTGCATTAGACGGCGTCTTCACTCGTCTCGATTTGTACCTGCCCGACATTCCGAACTACCTGCGCGACAGCTTCACTCCGCGCTCGAGTCTGTTCTCCTTGCTGCGGTCACGGTTCGGAAGCATTATCCGGCTGCGGGAACACTTCCGGTCGATGCCGGAGATCATCGCGTGGTCCAGCGAACAGTTCTATGCGGACGACCCGCTGGTTCCCCTGCGGCAGTACGGGTCCGACCGCCTGCCGCCACTACGCACCACGTACGTCGAGAGTGGCGCCGTCACAGGGCAGAACTCCACGTTGGCGAACCACGTCGAGGCCCATGCCCTCGTCGACACCCTCGTGCAATGTGTCCAGGACCCCGCGTATGACGGCAAGACATTCGGCGTGGTCGTTCTGCAGGGACAGTCGCAAGTCGACGTCATCCAGAACGAACTGCTGGACCGTCTCACCCCGGCTCAGTGGGAGGAACGCAGGTTGCGCGTCGGCACGCCCCCCGATTTCCAGGGCGACGAGCGGAATGTGGTGTTCCTGTCGATGGTCGTGGCGCCCGACCAGAACATCGCGGCCATGACGCGGACCGAGTACCAGCGCCGTTTCAACGTTGCGGCGTCGCGTGCTCAGGACCAACTGTGGTTGTTCCATTCGCGGACGCTCGACACGCTGCGGCGGACCGACCTGCGGTATTCGCTGCTCTCCCACATGCAGTCGACGTCGACGATGCCCGCCGCACCCATGCCGGACGGTGTGACGCGAGACGAGCGACACGAGGCGTTCGGCAGTCTCTTCCAGCAGGAAGTGTTCCTCGATATCGTCGCCCGCGGATATCACGTGAACCCGCGGGTCGAGGTGAACGGCCACTTCATCGATCTGGTGGTGACCGGTGCAGCAGGCAAGCTGGCTGTCGCGTGCGACGACGGGCAGTGGCACACCAGCGCTGACCGGCAGCGCGCCGACCTCGAGCGGGAACGTGAGCTGCACCGGAGTGGGTGGAAGTTCTGGAGGGTCCGGGAGTCGGAATATTACCTCGACCCGGCGGCGGCAATGACCGGACTGTGGGGCGAGCTGGAACGTCGCGGAATCACGTCCGGCCGGGTGGATATGCAATCGATCGCCGGGACGGACGATTACTGAAACGGCTTGTTAGCAACAGGGTCTCGGCCGGGAACGTTACAGTGCGTCTTTCCGCCCGCATTCTTCAGCAAAGTACACAGGTGCCTGATATTTATTGATGTGCAACAACTCTCAGCGAAGGATCCCCGAAGACATTGTCTCTTGGGGACTCTTCGTATACGAAGGGTGCGGCGTCTACGACGGTAGGGCGATGAACGTCAGCGGATCCGAATTCTCGAAGCGATCACTGACATTGCCCACCAAACCACCTTCGACGGCGGTGTCGCCGAGCAGATCCAGCTTGCGTGCCGACGCCCCTTCCGAGAAGTCGAGATCCTCGAGGTCCACCCACACGATGTTGGGACGCGTCGTCGACTCGAAGACGTAACGCTTGCCCGTCAGATCTGCGACGATCTGCCAAAGCGTCTGCGATGCAAACGGTTTCCCAGGATCCGGCACTCGGAACGGTTGTGCGGCGTTGCGGATGACGCTGAACATTCCCGCGATGGCCTGAACCTGGCTGTCGGGGACGGGAAGTCGCCCGACGTAGTGAGCCGCGCGGGCGAATCTGTCGGGTGCCGCATCGGTGCCGGGGAGAGGTTCGTCGCCACCGAACCCCTGGACGCGTTCGAGCAGTTTCAACTGCTCGCAGTAGGTGGGTGAGTTGGTCATGACTGTGTAGTCGCGGCTGTGCCACACCGTGGGCTTGCCGTCGAGGTATTCGATGATCGCGGAATCGCCGGTCGCATCGTCGAGGGCGAGGTGAACCGCCGGCACCTCGCCGGTCGCGGGATCGCCCAGCGGCACGACCCGCAGTTCGTTCTCCTCGACGTACGCGACGGCGTCGGCGACGGTGGAGAAGTTGTCGAGGAAGTACTGCATCCACACCGCGACGCTCAGCGCGGGTTTGCTGGTGTCGCGGTGCCCGTAGTCCGACTCGGTCAGCCACAGGACGTGCCCCGCCAACCCGGCTTCGTTGAGGCCGTCGACGGTCATCACGTCGTAGGCTCCCGCAACCACGCTGCCGTACTTCGACGTCCACGAGAGTTGCCCGCCGACCCCGTCGTCACGTGTCATTCCCCGGGGGAACGCCCACAGGTTGGTGGCGGTCTCTCGGTGGTAATCCATGTTCCGGCCTACAAGCACTTGACCGGATGGGCCGTGCCACACGACTCGGGTGCACATACGCGACACCTTTCCGCGGGAGTTCCGCGCATCGGCAGTTTCCAGTACCTGTGACTCGGCGTATCCCGGTTCGCATTCCTGTGCCGATTCGCAAGGGATTTCGATGTTGTATCACGGGGTGACAAACGATGTCGTCAACGATACAGCCGGGGATCGACTGTCGGGGTGAATTGTGTCGTCATTCGTCCGGGACAGTGCGTCGAGGATTGCTTTGACCCGCACCTCGTCCTCGACTTCGAGAAGGTCGGTCCAGAAGAACGCCGCTTCGGAGGTGTAGGTGTGGCCGAGTCCACCTGGTACCTCGGCTGCGAGCACCATATCCAGCGTGACCTGTCAGAGCGTGACGAACGGCATCCACGACATCTCTTGGTCGATGTCGGCGCCGCGTTCCTCGCGCAGCCGATCCGGGCGGTGCCGAACCAGTTGGGAGGACCACCACACGATCGGGATGTTGCGGGTCATGACGTTGCGACACCAGCTCAGGAGTTGAAGAAGGTGGACGGGCCTTCCGGCGGCAAGATGGGAAATACCCGTCCGATCTCGCATGTCGCGGCAGAGACGGGAATCTCCCGAGCGTGCGCCAGCAAATGGATGGCCCGCTACCGCGAACACGGCGAGCTCGGTCTGCTCGACCGGCCCAGCGTCCCTCATCACCAGCCCACGTCGCACGCAGCATGGTGGATCTTGCGCAGCGCAAGGCCGACGAGGCCGGCGTGGGCATCGGAGGTCACCAGCTGCACCCCGAACAGGCCCCGGGCGACCAGTCCGCGGAAGAAGGTCAGTCAGCCGGCGCCGTCTTCGGCGGAGGTGACATCATGCCCAGCGTTTCGCGGTAGCCGTCGGCGTTGACCCCGACCGCGACCAAGGCGTGGACGATGACGACTCGGCCGTTCTCGCGGGCTTTGAGCACGAGGGCGTCGGCGATGACGAATGTGTACGGGCCCTGGCCCAAAGGCCGGTTCCGAAACGCGCCGACCTGCCCTTTGAGTTCCTTTGCCATGACGCTGACCTGCGATTTCGGCAGTGAGGTGATTCCGAGGGTGTCGACGAGTTTCTCCATCCGGCAGGTCGAGACCCCGAGCTTGGATCGAAATCGACTCGCCCCGAGCACGGTTCAGAGCTGACCGGTTTCGGCATAGGCATGGGACATCCGGTCGCGGCTCGATCACGTATACGTTCGTTGTGAGCAAGTAGGGGTGATGGATGGACGTTTTGCTCGCATCACACGTAGACGCGGATGATTTCGATTGCCGGCTACGCCGAGAGGTCATGGCTCGGCTGCGCCACCGTCATGCGCGAATGTGAGAAGCGTTGTGCTGTTTGTGTATTCGAGCCCGGCGACCTGCTGGATGTCGCACATATCGTGCCTGATGCCGTCGGCGGCGAGTTCATGGGCGATGCGGGCTGCGGACCATTTGTGGGTCCGACGCAGGGTTTCGAGCCGGGAACCATATGTGCCCGAGCTTTCCTGAGCGCCCACAGTGCGTCCGAAAGTCCCTCCCCGAGAACCCTCGGCAAGTCGGTTGTTGCGGCTTCGGAAAGACTCTCTATGTCGGGGTGGATGGACTGAATGTCGTTTGGGCGAGTAACTCGACTTTCGGGATTGCGAACTCGACCAGCATCTCGGCAGACTCGAGCGCATCGGCCGTGACGAATATGTTGGCGGAGAGTGCGCCGATAGCGACCGATGCAGGGATCGGATCGTCGCTCATGTGCCGACCTTCAGAGCTCCCATACCTGGTCGGGATCGTCGAGTGCGGCACGGATCTGACCGAGATCGCCCAGATCCGCGAGGGGAGATGTTCTGGCGATGTCGACGATTCCCCGTAGCACGTCAGTGATTGCTTGCGTGTTGTCTTGCTCGAGCGCCTGGTCGAGTCGGGTGAACAAAGCGTCGAAGGTTGTTCGTCGCTCCGCGAACGCTTGCTCGAAGTATCCCTTGACGATCGACTCGGCGGATTTGATGCGCTGGACCTCCGCGGCTGCGTAGGTGTGGAGTCTCGCGCGCTTCGTTTGCTCGACGGCGTGGATTTCGATGCACTCCTGCGCGGCTGAAACCAACTGGGATAGCGCGGTGAATCCGTCGGCGGCGGAGATCGCGCGTCTCACAGGGCCTAACACATCGCCTTCGTAGATTTTCTGATCAGGCTTCTTCGGCGCCAATGCCGTCTCCTCGGGTCATGGGGCGGTACCGTACGGCCACTTTCGCGCTGTCCTCGGTCAGTTCGCCGTCTTCGTCGAGGACGGGAGTCGCAGCGACATCCCGGACGGCCACGGTGAGTGCCATCGCTTTCTGGAAACGGGATGTGTGGACGCGTGGGTCGAAACTCTCCGAGTCGAGAAGGTCCAGTGCCGCGACGGCTTTGGTGGTCAATGTGCGGAGGAGGTCGCGGAGCTCGTCGATCCGCTGGTCGATACCCGTCAAAAGCGCATCTGTGGTGCCCAGTTCGGCGTTCGCGATCTCGATTCTTGCTTGGAGTTCGGCGGCTTCGGTGAGTGCTTTCTCACCCTGGCCCTTGATGACGAAACCGCTGATGAGTAGTGCGGGACCGAGGGTCACGACATTGAGTGCGGCGGCCCCGAGCGCCACTCCACCGCCACCCGCCGATAATGCGCCTCCGCCGAGCCAAGCCATAGCGGCGCTCTGCGCGGCCGCTCCTGACAGGCCCGAAATGGCAGCCCCCGTGCTGGCAACCCCGAAGCTGGTGGCCGCGGCCGAGACTGCAGACGCGGTTCCGACTCCGGTCGCTGCCGCTCCCATCACCCCGCTGATCCACCCGCCGAGATTGAGTTCGAGTCCACTCGGCCCGTCGAAATAGGAGATGCCTGCATGAAGTCCGTCGGCCAGTAGTTTCTCGTTGTCTCGGACCTGCTTTTCGTTGCGGCGAAGGAACTCTGCCATTCGCAACACGACATCCACCAGCGATTGTTGCTGCAGGTCGCCCAGCGCTTCGAGTTCGGCATTCGTCTTGCCTATGCGTTCCTCGATAGCATCGCGCCGCTTCGTGTATCGCTCCACGGCCGTACGCAACTGGCTCGATGCTTTTTTTCGGTCGGCAATGCCCTTGCCGCCGAGAGCGACACCGCCGCTACCGGTCACGGCACCGATCGCGATCAGTGCGGCAGGTATCAGGGGTAGGACCATGTACTTTCCTTCATGCGGGTTGGCTGAGTGTGCCATCGAAATCGGATAATCAACCAAACGGTGGTGTTGAAGGTCGAAGTGCGTAGGCATCAAGTGCGGCGAGTGCGCAGGTGTGGTGGCCGGCGCCGAAACGGTGTGATTGTGGCAGGGGCAGTTCAGAAAGGTGACTTTAGGGGATTGCGGGTCTTCTGACTGTCCCCTGTTCGAATGATCGACAACGACCTCGGCAGATGCCTGACACCCCGGCGCCTTACGGGCAACTACAGTACCTCGAAGATCACGCTCACTTGCTGCACGTCGCAATGCGTTACCCTTGGCGCCGGAATCCGGGTGGGGAACACCGATGGGGATCGGTGGTCGGATCCAAGGGGGGATTATGAGCAGTGCTGTGCGAGAAATACCACCGATCGTTTATCTGCCATGCATCGAGAAAGTGATCGATTCTGCGGATGCAGTGGTCGAGCTGAGACGCACCCAGGACGGCCGGACGGCGCTTCTGAACCATTCCGCTTTCGACAGGTTCCAGAGATGTTGCGGGGACCTCAAACCGTGTGTTGCACTCCCGGCGGTTGCCTTGGAGGCCCTTCACCGCGCTGACCCGTTCGACCTGCTGCTGCTGGACGTTTTCACGCCGGAGGGGCAGGTGTCGGGGGAGTGAGCGTTTACGTCGATCACACTGCACTCGAAGAGATAACGGCGATGTGCGGGACTGCCAGTAGAACTGTCGGGGAAGTGGGCGAGACCGTTCCGTTGTCGGTCGATGCGGGGGACGCGACGGCGCTCGTACTGGGAATCGCTGCCCTGCTACTGGAGAACGGGGGCGACCTGGTTGCCGCCCTCGCGGCGACCAGCGTTGTCGTCGCAGAGATCAACACCGCGTATCGCAACGGGGATCACGATCTCGCCGCCGACCTGACCCGGGTGTGGGCCGAATGACCGAGCCGCTCGATACCCGCCTGCCCGGTGACCCCGAATCCATTCGTACGGTGGGACGATGGCTCACCGATAAACTCGCGGCCGAAGCCGACCGAGCGGCCGATGTGATGTACGCCGCGCGCCGCCTGGCGGACGGTGGATGGGAAGGCCCGGCAAGCGAGGACTTTCGGAAGCTCCTCACTACGGACGCCCAGACCGCGGAGCGCTTCGCTGAGACGATTGCCGACTACGGGCGCCACATCGACAACCTGGCCGGCCAACTGCGATCCGCCCAGTCGGATCTGGAGAGCGCACGCGACGCGGCACGGGAATCCGGATTGGCGGTGGAAGGCTGGCTGATTCATCCACCGGGAACTCCCCCGTTGGTTCCCGGCGTACCGCCGGAGGACGCGTCGCCGAGCGTTGTTTCGGCCTATGACGCCGCTGTGTCGGCACGACGTCGACATGACGAGCTGACCGCAGCCTTCGAGATCGCCGACGCCGCAGTGAGAGCCGCGAGATCTGTCTGGATGATCGCGCTGGAATCGACCCGCAACGTCGGGGCGGAAATTACAAGCAAATGGTTCTTCTTTGCCGCCAACTCGGTGAACGGCATATCCGGTGCACTCGCTGTTGTGAACGCGGCCGCATTGAGGAAGAACGCAGCGTTCTTGGCCGGAGAAGCGCAGAAGTACGTCGACCTGGCGCGAGCGGGAGTACCCGGTACACCAGCCTCGGCGGTCTACCGAGATTTCGATCTCGGGAGGGCCTTCGCCCATCGTGCCGACGACGCGGCAGCCGCGGCTGTCAGGTCTGACGGCCTGGCGCGAATGAGTGGTATCAAGCTCGGCGGAGCTTTGGCGGTTGCAGGCGTGGCATACGACGTACTTGCCACGGACAAACCGGTTGGTCAGGCGGTTGTTTCCGGGGCTGCGGGATTCGGCGCCTCGTTGGCAGCGGGTGCGGGGACCGGTGCCTTTTTGGGGTCGGCTGTGCCGGTCCTGGGGACAACGGCAGGGGCGATTGTCGGCGCAGCCGTGGGATCAGCCGCAGGGCTCGTCACATCAGGTTCGGTAGACGCTTTGTACGCCAACGGGATCGGGGATGTGGGAGGTGCTGTTTCAGCCGGTGTCGACGCGGTCGCCGAGGCCGGATCAGCCGTTGGCGATGTTGTGGAAGGTATCTGGGATGCACTATTCTGATCAGCTCTCACGACCGATCGAATGGTCGGCGCGAAGATGGACTCGACGCCTGGTGCTCTCGGTGATCGTCATGTCGGCGTTTTCCGTTCCTGCGCTACTCATTGCGGCAGGTGGACTCGTGATCGGTGATCCATACCTGGCGAAATATGGAGTGTTGTTCAGTTGCGTATTAGTGAGCGCGATTCTGATGCCCTTCGCGGCGAATGCGCGTCGGAATCGGGTGCGCTCGATTCGCACCATGGAGTGGAACGGTGTGTCGGCGACTGTCATCGAACATTCACGGATCGTATTCGCAGTGGTGACGACATTTTTCCTCGCCGGGGCTGGACTCTGCCTGTCGGCTGCAGCGGATATTTTTCGTCATGGCGGTGGTGGAGGGATAATAGTCGTCGGCATCATGCTGACCGTGTTCGGATGCGTTGTGGGCTTCTTTCTTCCCATGATGCTGATCGGAAGAATTCGCCGTGGACGACTTGTGTTGACACCGAACGTGATCCACCAACGAGGCTGGAGTCTGGAATCGACGTTGGACTGGCACTCCATCCTTACAGTCAGGCCCGTGGTACTCGGAAACTGGGTGGTTGTGCTTCTCGGACACCCTGCAGCACAGTGGGAGAGACGTGCGACGGTGCCCCGAGGTCTCGGGTGGGACGGGTTGCCCATCACACCGATGATCGAAGTGCATTGTCACATGCACCCGATCGATCCGGTGCTTCTCTACTCGCTCTTGCGGTTCTACCTCGAAAACCCTGGGTATCGAAGCGAGCTGGGGACCGATGCCGCTCTGGACCGGATTCGGACCCGAGTTTTTCCGTTTTCTGATACGTGTTGAAAGCAGACCTCCTCAGAGCCGTGTTCGTATCCGATGCACCCTAACTGCCGATCAGGGCGGACCGCTTCCCGCTCCATGTGACCACGAGTTCGTCGCGCGCACGGCTCGCCGCAACATAGAGCAACGAGCGCTCCCGCAGTAGTGCCTCATCCTTCTCTTCCTCCGGTACCGTCCGCAGTGATGCAAGTGAGGGGACGTGGGCCTCGTCTACACCGGCGAGGATGACGCGAGAGAATTCCATCCCCTTGGCTCGGTGCATGGTCAATACCTGAACGTGGCCGGAGGAGGGTTGGTTGTCTTCGAGCGCGCGGGCGTCGATGCCTCGTTCTCCGAGCGCACGGACGAACCGACCGCGCTCGTCCAATCCTCGGGTGAGCACGGCGATGGTTTCAGGTTCGATGCCGTCATCGATCCACTGTCGTACCTGTGCTGCTACTCTCTCGAGTTCTTCTGTCTGGGAAGAGCATTCGACCAGGCGTGGGTTGGGTCCGAGACGAGCGGAGCGATACTCGGTGGTGGATTCCTCACCCTGTTCAAGATCTTTGTATTCGGCGCCGGACAGAATCCCGACAGCGAAATGCAGGTTTTGCGCCGTGGTGCGGTAGTTCAGTGTCAACCGCCGAGACCGGCCCACGATCTTGATGCCGAGCCGGCCGAGCACGACGGGCTGGCCGTAGATCCGCTGGTGGGAGTCCTCCGCGATGAACAGGTCGTTCGGTCCCTCGGGCACCAGTGCGCGCAGCAGCGCCCAATGTGTGGCGTGTAGGTCTTGGGCTTCGTCGACGATGACGTGGTCGGCGATATACCCGCGGCCTGCTTCGTGTTGTATGCGCAGGTGTTCGGCAGCTACTGCGAGCACCTCTGGGAAGCTGAGGGTGCCGTCCATGCGGCTGTGTCGCCGGTACCCTTCGATGAGCTTCCACACGGCAAGACGCTGCGGCCGGCTCAAGCGGACGCCGCGCCCCGGCCTCGCTACTTTGGCGTACTGCTCGAGTGTGGTCACCTTGTTGGCGAGAACTACCGCGACGTATTCGTTTTCGAGAAAGTTCGGCGTGGACAGTTTGGCGTCGAGACCACTGTCGGTTGAATCGATGACCTCGCGCCACACCACGTCGGAGCGAGTGCGGGCATGGCCGAAGTGGTACGCCGCACCCAGGACGGCTTCACTGGCCGGACCTAGATCATCAGCCTGGTCCAGCACAGCCTTCGCGAGAGCGTCGACGCCCCGCACGTAGACCCCCGGTTTCCCGAGCTTGGGCGCGATAGGGATGTTGGGGTCGAGGAAGCGCAGGTCCGCTTCGATACCGAGAGCGAGGGTCTTGTTGTAGGTCGTAAGGATTATCCGCGCATCGGGGTTCTGCTTGCCAAGGTGCCGGGCGCGATGGATCGCTACGACGGTCTTGCCGGTGCCGGCTCCGCCGGACAAGCGGAACGACCCGCTTTGATCCTTCTCCGCGTAGGTCCGCTGCTCGGGATGCAGAAATGTGCGCCAAGCGCCGAAGTCGCCGCTCTCGATGACGCGGCGTAACTCCTCGTCGTCTTCGATGTAGGCGAACTGCATCTTCGAGGCGGGACGGTCGAGTGCCTCCAGGATCTGCTGATCCTCGTCGAGTGAGGAGTCGATCGGAGTCTCGGTGAATCCGTGCTTGGCACGGATCTCGTCGATGCTGATCCCGGTGATGAGTTCGAGCAGTGCGCTGCCCTCCCACTCCAGAGCCTTCTCTGCGATATGCAGGACGGCGTCCTCGTCGGGGGCGTCCATTGCGAGTTCCGCGATTGCCGGGTCGATACCGAGCTTGTCCGTGAGATCCGCGAGAGTGAAACCGAGACCGAGCAGATAGGGCGGGGTATCGGCGGATTTCGCAAGTGCCCGGTCGAGTTCGCCGGTGGGATCGGGCACGACCACACGCTTTTTACGGTCGGCTGTCCCGTCGAGTTCTCCGATGATGCCTTCGAGTGCGCCGTTGATGGGATTGACTCGAAGTGTGGAACGTCCGGCGAGGCTGATTGCTTCGTCGTGCGGCCAGGTGCCCATGTAGATGTACGTGGGGTCGCCGAATTGGTCCTCGACGCGGAAGAGAATCGCACGATAATGCAGATCGACCCGTCCGGTGCGGACCCGGGGATCAGCGGCGACCTGGAGTGGCTCGATATGCAATCCGGATGCGGTGTCGTCGGCGCTGAGCTTCTCGAAGAAGTCCATCACCTTGTTTTTGACGGACCGGTCGAGCTTCCGCATCGCTTTGTTGTTCGACGCGATGACCAAATTCGCCACTTATAGCACCCCGTTCGTTTTCAGCACTGCGACAATCTGTGCCGCGTCAGGTCGGCACAATGTCCACCCGGTGTCGGCCATCGTAGTTGCCTCGGTTCCAGATTCCTCGAGCAGCACACCGATACGGTGGCCCTCCCACGCGAGGTCGAGCACTTCGCCTTCCTCGGTCTCGTAACCGAGTTGAGGTAAAGGAACCCGTGGGTCGGTGGAGGCGATCGCTCTGATGAGAGTGCGTTCAGCTTCCGACACCGTCTCGTCGAGCAGCGATTGCCAATTGGGGGGAAATGGCTGCTCATCGCCGGCTCCGATGGACACCGGCGCGGGAGAGGATTCGAGCAGCGACCTTGTAGTGATGCGGTGACGGTCGGTGATGCCCAGCCAGTTCGACAGGCGCAGCCATTCCTTCCAGGCGCGGCCGTCGAGGTTGTCGAGGACGTCGTCGCGGTCGTCGAGCGCGAGGACCGCGGTGGCCGACCGGTCAGCGCGTGAGGTGGCGGCGGCCATCGTAAGCGTGCCCTCTGTGAGCGACCAGCACACGTCCGCGCCACTGTCGGTGAAGGGGCGGGAGCCCTTCAGTGCGGCGAGAGCGGACTCCAGTATCGACTCGGCAGTCGAGCGAACGCGATTGTCGCTGCGGACGAACAGATACGGCAGTGCGCGGCCGAAGGCCTCCCACGGCGCGATGTCCGGGTCGACCATGAACTCGAGCAGCTGCGTCACCGGATCCTTGGCGAGCAACTTCAATAGTGCAGGCCGCACATGGAAGTGTGTCGTGACCACCTTGGCTGCGTTCTCGTCGAACCACGACGGGATCTGCTCGTCGTTGCTTTTGAAACGCTGCAGATCCTCGTGCCCGAAGGACCACACCATATAGCCGGACTCACGTAGCCCGGCGCGTTTGTGCGCGTCGTCCGCAACACGGTTGCAGCCGGGTGAGGCGTGGAAAGCACGCCCGTCGGCGAATATCGCAATCGGCCGGATCGAGCTGTCGGTGGTTTGAAGCACAAAATCCGGTTTCACCGTGCCCAGCAGTACTTGCGGGACGAGCGACCAACGGCGAACCTTCTTGCCTTGGAGCGTGATGGTCGCAGACGGGCCGTAGGTGCCCGGTTTCTCGACGACGGAGGCACCCATGGATCGCAGCCGGCCGATGAACGCGGTGTAGAAGTCCTTCTCCAGGAACGATTCGTCACTTGCGGGCGGCACCGGCGGCGCCTCCTCGGTGATATGGGCATTCCAATCGTCGAGGTCGGGTTCGGAATGCGCTCCCACATCGAGGAGGTCGTTGAGGACCTTCAGGGCGGTGGTCCGCGAAACCTTGTCCAGTTCGTGCGGCGGAGCGAAAGGCAGCAGGCATCGGTGGCAGGCGAGGCGATCCTCCCCGCGGCACGGACATTCACGCACTACCTTTCGGGCAGCGGCGAGCATTGCGTGGACCTTCTCCGGGTCGGCGAACTCGGCGAGATAGCCGGTGCCGCCGGGCACGGTGTCGTGGATGAGCAGCGCGCGCCGGTCCGGAGCGCGCAGGGCGTCGCTGATGGTGGCGACGGCGAGGTGCTCGGGGGAGCCGCCGATCACCTGACGCAGACCCAGCAGGAGGGCGGCACTGAGACTCGGATGTGCGAAGTTGTCGTATTCGAGTTCGGGCGGCAGGTGCAGTAGCACGCCCTGGGTGCGCAGGCTACGGGCCAGGGCGATCTCGCGGACATCCTCGGCATCGGCCTTGCGGAGCCGGCACCAGGTGCGGTGCTCGTACGGGTCGTTGCGGCCCGCCGCCGTGTCGAGTTGCCCGCACGCCGCGCATACACGGAACAGGCCGGTTGCCGATTCCTCACCGGCGATGATGCGTTTCTTGCCCTGGGAGGTGCGCTTACCGAGGTTGAGCCACCGAATGTCGAGACGGCGCAGGTATTCTGCGCCGAACTCTCGACCCTGTACGAACCAGGCCCGGCCGACATGTGCCGGATCTATGTCCGCGGCGACCGCGACGGTGAACGGTTCGCGGTGCCGGTCGTCGCGGCTGTCGCTGATGGCGGCCTCGTCACGGCGCACCTCCGCAGACACCCTTTCCATCTCCACCACATGCAGGCGCTGGCTGACATCCGAGATTGCGGTGTTCTTGCAGCGGGGACAGGAGGGGACGAGCTTGGGCTCCGCACCTGCGGGGCTGATCCCGACCCATCCGCACTGCGGGCACACCTGCCACGTGTGGATGTTCGATTCTCCGGTGCCAAGGTCGACCGCGTCGATCTTGACCGCCAGGCCTTGGGCGTAGAAGGTTGCGCCGGGGGCGAGTTCGGTGAGTGCGATCCGCGAGCCACGCTGGTAACTCATCGAATCGCCCATGTAGGCAGAGCTGTCGGGGTCGATCCAGGAGACGCCGACGTCGAGGGTCACCGAGTCGTCGAGCAGGGTGTAGTTGGGAAGCACTCCGTACGCCTCGAGGACCGAAATCCAGTACTCGTCGGTGATCGAACGGATCTGAGAGGCCAACAGTTTCCGAGAACCCTGTGCGGTGCGCAGGGCACGCCTGTCGTCGTCCGTGGCGGCGGGAGAATCGGATCTGCGTTCGAGCTCGGGCATCTGCTGCTCGACCGCATTCTTGCGGGCGGTCAGCTCGGTGAGATCCCGGTTCCACCGGTGCACGGTGTGTCGCAGGTGTTGCACGAGGCCGCTGGGCTCACCGATATCGGCTGGCGTGGCCCAGGAGAGCAGGGCTGCCTCGGCGTCCTTGCTGAGCAGTCCGCCGAACTGATCGAGGAATCCGGTGGTCAGAACTGCAGAATGAGTGTCGGCGTGCTCGATGACGTTGGCCAACCAACTGCCGTCGTCGAAACTTCCGAGTGCCGCGCGGGCGTCCTTCGGCGCCACCTTCTGCGGGTCGCGTGCAAACAGGTCCAGGAGGTGCGCAACATATTGACGTTGCAGGATTTCCTCGGCGTTGAGGAACGTCGCCGGTGGACGCACCTCGCCCTGGATCACCGACAGCGGATCGAACAGTTTCGGCAGATGTTCACCGCGGCCGCGCACGTAGGCGAGGACGAGGGAGTTGCCGGTAAGACGGCCGGCGCGGCCCACCCGCTGAAGGTACGACGACACCGACCGCGGCAGTGAGCCGAGCATGACGGTGGACAGGTCGCCGATGTCGATGCCCATCTCCAACGTCGGAGTGGCGACGAGCACGTTCGGAGCCTGAGGGTCGGCGCCGCCTTTCTTGAACGCCGTCTCGTATTCGAGCCGTGTCTCGGTGGGTAGCAGTGAGGTGTGTTCGCGCGCCACGACGCGCTTCATCTCCGACGAGTTGTACAGGTTGCGGTAGAAGTTCTCGTTCCGCGGCGCTCGGCGCAGGTTGCCCGGGCAGCGCACCAACAGGCACGGCGCGCCGTCCATCTCGTTGACGACGGTGGCGCTGCCGGGCGCGGGCGCCTGGCACACGTCGCACACCAGCAGGTGCTTCCGATTCTCGAGGTCCCCGAGGCGCGGAGCGCTGACCTGCACGGTGGTGGGCGCCAAGCCGTAGACGGTTGTGCCCGTTTCGGTGGTGACGGTTTCGAGCACCCTCTGCTCGGTGAGCAGTGCGAACAGTGCCTTCGCGAGAAACGCTCCGTCGTACGGTGAGACGTCCAGGCACCGCGACGCCCACCGTGCATACCAGGACGCCGGCGAGGTGATCGAATCGAAACCTTCGGGGAGCGAACGTGATCCGGATCCGAGCGCGGGGAAGGTCGGCGCGGGTCTGCCCTTGGGGAAGGCGGGCATGCCTTCACCCTTGGGGCGCCCGGTCCAGACGTGATACCGGTTGGCGTTCTTCTCCAGGTAGCGACGCAACCATTCGTGATGGATACCGCCCTGGGTGCGGATGCGTTCGACGGTGCCGCGCACCCACCTGGCCAGGGCCTCACGATCGAGGATCGGCGGATCGGCGGTGTCGCCCAAACTCATTTGATCGCCGCGAGGGTCGTCGAACATCGTGCGCTGCTCACCCGGCGCGAAACTCTCGGTGAGCTTCAACTGGACGTGCTCGGTGTTCTCGGCTGCGAGCCGGCCCAGGGTGGCGGCTCGACCCGGCGCCCCGAGGTACACCTCGGCGACGACGCTGCCGGTCAGTTCGAGGGTGCGACCCGTGCGGGATTGCAGACCGAACTCGAGGTCGATGTCGAACTGCAGACGGCGCTTGGCCTTCTTTTCCGCCGCCCGGCGGGAGCTGTGGTGGGCACCGGCCTTCCAGAACGGGGAGAACTCGTCGCGGTCCACGATGTCCGGGGCGAGCAGCTGGTAGCGGCGGATCGGATCGTCGCCGGCGCGGGTAACCACGGCCTGAGCGAGCTCGGTCAGATCGAGCGGACCGGCAGACAATGCGCCGCGCAGCGTGGAGCGCAGGCTCAGGCTGTGGGAGCGGGCCTGTACGAATCCGGCCCGGTGCGCAGCGTCCTGGACGCTGTCCGTGAACATCAGCGCCTTCTTCTCGCCGGCGTCGAGATCCTTGTCCCCGAACAGATTCGACAGGGTAACCGACAGCTGGGTGGCAACGGCACTACCGAGGAATCGGATACCGTCGTCGACGCCGCACGCGGGGCACACATCCTTCGTGGACTTCTCGTCCGCCTCGGACCCGGTAAGTGTGAGAATCGGCAGCACCCGGCCCGCGAGCATGTCTGCGCTGTCCGATTCCGGTGCGGTGTCCAGAATGTCGCGATGATCGATGTGAAACCAGCGTAGCCCCTCCACGTCCCGATCTGCCTGGGCCTCGCTGTGTGCGGCGATCAGGGCACGAAAGCGAGAGGCGCCGGCGGCGTGGTCGGCGCGGATCGCCTCATCGGTGACGTCGAGGGCACTACCAGTGGGGCCGAGCCGCGCACCCCACCCCGATCGGCCACAGTTCCTGCAGAAGATCGCCGGCAGGTAGAGCTCGTGGTCGCCTTCTGTGTCGCCGTCGTCGGACCATCGGTAACCGGCGGTGGTGTGCACGACGCGATCGATGCGACTCAACTCGCGGATCCACAGGTGCACATCCACATTCAGTGCAACACGACCTACCTCGGCGCGCACGTGGGACAGGAGCGCGAACAGGTAGTCAAGGAAGCGTTGCTGAGCGGTTGCGGCGCGGCGGGCATCACGCTCACGTGCGGACACGGGGAACACTCGGGTTGCGAGGTCGGCGAGGGAAATCGCGTCGGTGGCCTGCTCGAGGACGGTCGCGACCAGGCGGTGTCCCTTGAGCAGATCGAGCACCTCGTCGGGGCTGCTCATCACCTTCAGGTCGGCGTCGGTGAGGGCGCGATCGGCCTCGATGTCATCGGCGCGCTCATACAGTTCCGCGAGCACGGCGCGGGCGATGACAACGTTGTTGTCGCGGCCGGGGGTGTCCGCCGCAGCGGCCTTCGAGATGCGGTCGACGGCGTCGACGACCACCGGATCGACGGGGCGGTAGAGCCGGTCGAGGTCAGTGCGACGGTCCGCGAGCCACTGCTCGGTCGTGATGCGGGTTTCCCCGATCACCGCGTCCTCGTCGAATTTCTCCCCGAACACCGTCTGCGCGAAGCCGAGCATCGCAGTCGGATCGGTCTTCGAACCCAGGGTTGCGGAGGTGGCGACGGGTGTGAGCTTTCCGAGGGGTCGGGCGCAATCGGTATCGGTGACCTTCGAGTTCTCGGTCCAGTGGCTCTTGAGCGTCAGCCCGAGCCGGCGCAGTAGCATCGCGACGTCGGTGCCTTGCGCACCGTCGTAGGTGTGGAACTCGTCGAGGACGATGTACTGCAACGATTCCGCCGACAGGCGCCACAGCGGTGCATCGGCGGGACGCAACAGCAACTGGTCGAGCATCTTGTAGTTGGTGAGCAGGATGTCCGGCGGCGCATCCCGCATCAGGGTGCGGTCGGTGATGAGACCGTGCTCGGACACCCGGGTTCGTCCCCCGGAGGATTGCTGGCCCGTGTAGAGACCAGCGGTGATACCACTGAGCTCGGAATGCTCGGTGATGAGGGCGGCAAGCCGTTCGGCCTGGTCGTTGGCCAGCGCATTCATCGGGTACAGGATCAGTGCTTTGGTCCCGGTGAGGCCGGCCTTCTTCGCCCGCAACACATGGTCGAGGATCGGTATGAGGAACGCCTCGGTCTTACCGGATCCGGTGCCGGTCGTGACCATGGTCGGTTGCGGCCGAGTCTGGAACTTTGTCGATAAACGTTCGAACGCTCGAGCCTGATGACCGTAGGGTGTGAATCCGTCGGGCCACCAGTCGAGATGCATGCCCCAGTTACCACTCGCCGGTGCGAATGGTAGGCGCAACCGCACGTAGGGGCCCTTGAACATGCCGTGGTCGGGATCGCCGATGAAGTCGGTCAGGGCGCCCTGAGCGTCCGGATCGGTCAGCGCGAATGTGGTGGCGAGATAATCGGTCAGCCCTTCGCTCAGGTGTTCGGCCTGCAGTGTCGGCAGCAATGCCCCCATGACTCGCTCGCGATCCTTTCACGCTTCGATAATTCGTCTGCGACCCGATCATCGCACCTTCCGTGCGTTGATTTCCGCGTCCTCTACCGGTGCCCGGCCGGACCGGGCAGATGAGCGCGGCGGTTCTTGCCGTGCATCCACGCGATCATGTCGAGCACCCGAACGGTCGGGACGGTGCTCTCGAGGCCGGCCGCATCCCGAAGGGCAAGCAAGCGGGTGTGCAGCTGGGAGCCGTCGGCACGTAGTGCGCGGCGGGTCGGCTCGAGATAGGCGCGTTCGGTGCGAAGGACATCCGCAACCACGGAGTCGTAGATCGGATACAGCCGGGGACGTTTGCGCGCGATCAGCTTGGACGCGGTGGTGCGGCCCACACTCGGCACGGTGCGCAGAGCTTCATCCAACCGCCACACCGGTGATGCAGGGGTCATCTCGTCCTTTTCGTCGGCGAGGTCGCGGTCCGGGCCGACCGCGGTGAGCAGTGCGCCGAATTCCTCACGCCGCTCACCCAACAGCATCCGCGCACCGGCACCGGAAACCCGGACCGACAACAGCGTCACCGCCACGAGATCGTCTGCGGTGAACACATCGACGTCCCTGGTGCGTGTTCCGGTGGAATCCCAGGTATCCCACTGCACTCCGGTACGTGTGCGTCCCCGGTCGTGCTTGCCGCAGTACTGCTGGAGCAGGTCTACGGCGGCGGCGTCGTCGGCGTGTCGAAGCGCAGGCGGCAGAGTGAGCATGCTCATCAGTTCCTTCGGGATACGCCGCGAGCGATGGTCGGTGCTCTCCGCACCGAGCCGGTACTCCGGACGGGTGGGGAATCGGACTTCAGCGTCACGCCGAGGTCGGTCAGGACTCGGCGGACGGTGCCGGCATGGCGGGTCAGCACCCACCCCCTGTCGGCCCGTGACTCCGCGAGCGCCGTCAGCACCCGCGTCTCGGCGTACGGCAGCGGACTCGTCGGTCGAAGTCGGATTTCGTGCTGCGTTTCCGCCCAACGGACCACGGTCGGGTTCCCGGCCTCGAGGTCCAGCCCGTACATGAGCCGGCGGACATCGTGCGGATCCTGTTCGCGCACGCCGACTACGATCCCCGCACGGAGCTCGGCGACGAAGAACTGCGTCCAGCCGCCGAGTGCGTCCACCCGCGCGAGATATCGTCCGTGAAGGCTCGGGTCGGCCTCGAACCAGCGCTCGGACTGGCGAGCGCCGGGATGTGCGTGGGTCGGCACGTAGAAGCGGAGGGCGGAAGCCTCGAGATCCTCCGGAACCGCATCGAGACTGTCGGTGAGAAGACTCTCGGTCCAGGCCCTCAACGAGCGGCGAGGCCGACGCACCCAGTCGTCGAAGCCGATGACGGGCAGACCCACGTCTGCTGCCCTGATATGTCCCGTCAGTATTCGCCTCGCACCGTCCGGAGCTACGGCGCTTCGCAACCTTGTGTCGAGGTGGCGCAGAGGTACACCGCTCACCAGCAGCTGGCTGTCCGGATCGGCCGCATCGAGTTGCACTATGCACCCGGGAACGGCCAGCCACTGGCCGCGGGGTAGTGGGGCAAGATCTCCGATCCCCGCGAGATCTTCGATCCTGCCTCTGAGTACGTTTCTGCGGGCGGCCGCATCGACGTCGCCGTCGTGGAGCGCCGCGTCGAGGCCGACGGTCCGGTCGAGTAGCGTTCGCGTCGATACCGGTGCACGACCTCCCGTCGACGCCCATGTCACGGCACGTAGCAGTTCGTAGCCGAGTTCGGCGGATGGAGTGCCCATGGGGAGGCCGAGCGCCCTACGCACGTGCTGTGCAGCAGATCCGGGAGGAAGCTCGTCGATACGCGGTGCTCCGGTGATCATGCGAACCGCCGCTGGAAACGTCGAGCGAGGTGATGAACTGCTCGGCGTCGCTTCGGATCCTTCGAGCCATCGAACTCGAGCGCGATGTCGATGGCATCGGTCAGTTCTGAGCCGGACAGACTCGAGGCCAGTGCCGGTACGAGTACGCACTCCACGAGTGAGGAGACGACTCCTCCGTCGTTCTGAAACTCCGCGAGTCCGGCAGCGAACCTGCGCGCGGTGCCGAGGACTCCCTCGTCGATCTCGCAGTAGTCGCCGAGCTTTGTCGCCATCTTGGAGATCGTCGACAGTATCCGGGGTGAAGCAGACGGCAACGGTGTCCGGTCGATGACCGTCGGTCGTACGCGCCGCAACGAGTCGGGCACGGCGTGCGGAACATCGATCGCCACCGCGAATCCCCAGATATCGGGGCTCAACTGAGCTGTCGTGGTGCCGGCAGCAGCGGTCGCTGCAACAACGATGTCCGGATGCGGTGTGACGAACGGTGTTCCGACGATCTGCCGCGCCGCGTGCGGAACGACGATGGTCCGATCGGGAGTCTGCAGCCACGGCAATAGGTAGGACTCGGTCGGTGCCTGGTTGAACGATTCGAGCACGAGCATGCCGGCACCACCAGCGCGCACACCTGCATCGGCACCCAGCAGCAGACCGGTATGCATCCGCGTCATCGCTGGATTGGACGACCGGATGCCGATGAGGTCGACAGGATGGAGGAAGTCGTGTGCAACGGAAAGGGTTGCCACCCGCGCGCCGAACGCTGCGGTGGCATATGCCGACAGCGCCGCAGAACCGCCGTTGCCTGCCACGATGGGAATGATCCCTGCGCGAGCCGCAGCATGAAGCCGGATCAGCGCGGTCGAGCCGACACCGACGGCGTCGGCAGCACCTTGGAGTACTTGCGTCACAGGCCGGTCCTGTGGAACCGGACGTGCCCGGACGGTCGTGAACGGGTTGGCCGTCGAGTAGGTAGGTCTCTCCGCCTTGCCACCGACGGTGGACCCCACTCCGAGCGCACGGAACAGGATCGAATCGCTGAGTAGATCGGTAGCGCCGTCGACCAGCACGGCGATGCGGTCGGTCACCGAGTCTTCGAGCGATTCGAGTTGGCGGGTGACAGCGTCCGCTGACTCGCTCAACTGCCGTCTCGCCTGATCGAGTTCGGAACGTATCCGAGTGCGTTCTGCCTGAAGAGCCGACACCTCCTCGCGCAACAGCTTCAGGGTCTGTCTCTCGGACTCGAGTTCTCCGTCGATCTCCTGACGAGCGGTCTCGATGGCTTTCTCCCGCACCTCGGCGATGCTGCGGTCGAGTTCCGGCTTGATGGCCGGATGCGCTCGAAGCGCCTCGGCGATGTCTTTCGCTTGCGTCCGTACCTCGTCGCTTTCCCTGCAGATCTTCAGGGCACGGGCGATGCGATCGAGTTTGTACTGTCGATCGTCGAGGCGGTCGCCTTCGCGCAGCGCATCCGCAGCTTTCTGCATCAGGGCTTTGGTCGCCAGGAAGCCTGGAGCGCCGGTCGACGACTTTGCGGCGATGGCAACCGCGTCACGCACGGCCGTTCTCAGGACCTCCGCGTCCGATCGGCAGTCGAGGTGCCCGGTAACCGGGGAGGTGGGAGCGCAGTAATACCGGCCGTTGGGCATCGGAAATATCGCGCTCTCCTCCTCGCGGTACGGAACACGTTCGAGTCGCACGGAGTCCGAGGGGATGAAGAACCGCGTCCCGTCGATTCTCGGGGTGAGTGGCCCCACGAGTAGTTCGTCCCGGCACCACGCATAGACGTCCTTACCGGCCTTGATTTCTTCGCTGACCTCTTGGAGATCGCTGGTCAGACGCTCGAGTGCCTCGTCGTACGAGAAGAGCCCGTACTCCAGCACCGGACACAGGAACTCAGCCTTCGATACTGCGAAGTGGTCCGGCTCGCCCTTTCCTTCGACAAGTTCGAACAACACGACCGAACCTGTGTGGATGTCGGGCCATGGTTGCCACCAGAAGACCTTGCCCCGAGTCGGGTAGTCGTCGGGATCCGCGGGTTTCCAGCCGGTGCCCATGTCGTCGTGGACGGGCGTGACGACGGCGAAGCGGTCGTTTCTGTAGTCGACCTGGCCGACGACGCGTGTACCGGGAATCACTGCCATGGGCCCACATTAGGCAATCGACGTATCCGGGTCGTAGCTGCCCTGCTCGTGCCGATCTGCCAGTGGGGAACACCTGGATTCGAATCGGTGTCCGACGAGAGAGCGTATGCGGCAGGCCAGTTGGATCGACGAGCGCGAACCGGCCGTGCACCGGCCTCTCCGTGAGGTGTCTGTCGCGGAAACTCGAGCCGGACGAACCCGAGATTCCCCGCCTCGATTTCGATGCCGGTCGCCGCGGCGAGCCGCTGACGGATCCACTCGGTCGCCGCGGTTGAATCGGCCGACCGAACTGATTCGGTGTAATCGTCGGGGAAATCTGCTGTGACGGAAAATCTGAGAGCCGGGATGTCGGTATGGAGGACGAATCCCACCTCGCGGGTCGCGAATTGGTGCGACGTGTAGGGGAGCAGAACACCATCGGCATGTCGTACGCACCAGACGGCAGCCTTAAGGTCGGGTTCGATATCACCTTCAGTGACGATGTCCACCCGGGCGACATCTCGCTCGGCGTCGGTCCGGAGGCGTAATGCGCCAGATTCAATGGCGGTGACGGCATACGCGGGCGCCGATCCGGCGACCCGCCGGCGTCCCAGGCTCTTCGCATTCATCGTTGCGTACGATTCCGCGGCCAGAACACTCGCCTGAGGTGACGGCGCGACGACGATCGGATCTCCGAGGAGGAAGCGAGGCGCGCCGCCGGCACCGTACTCGATGGGCGGTGACACTATCCGTGTCTTTTCCCGGCGCTGCTCGACCGTGATTCCGAACTTGCCCAGCCATCGGTAGGCGGTGCTGTCGAAGGCTCGGGGCAGGCGAACAAGCCACGCATGCCACGTGCCTTCCGAAGTGGAGATCGTCGACAGGGAGTCGACGTCGAGCGCGCCGGGTGGAGCGCAACGAGCCGGGCCGACGAGCACCACACGGTCACCCCAGTGAACCGGTGTCGCCCAGTCGTATCGACGGAACGTTCCGCCGCGGTAGGGCACGAACAGCACCCCGTTCGGTGCGAGTCCGGTCAGGGTGCTTCGCCATCGATTCGGTCGGATACCCGGTGGCCACTGGCCGACCGTCCGGACTGTGGTGTGCTGCCGTGACGGTTCGACCGCGACGGTCGTGCGACCGGCCCCGGGCCACAGCGACTCTGCTCGCAGTTTCCGAGGACGTGAACCGGTCCGGTGCAGTTCGAGTCCGTCGAATGCGAGAACCGACGGCAAGGCGCGGCGACTCTCCGCTATGGACAGTGGTTCGAGGTCGAAGAACAACGCCCATCCGGTGCCGTCCTCATACAGGTGCAGAAGCAGAGGCGTACCGGCCTCGCTGTAGAACCCACCGGGCGGCCCGTAGTTGCCGGACCCGGGATGGTACTGCTCGCAGAGTGGCGTGCCCTCGCCCGGATTGTGCGCGAAGTGGGCGATCTTCTCCGTCCCGCTGCGTAGGTGCACCTGCCCACAGCAGCACGGGCACACGTAGGCTCGGCGTCGGCCGGCGTCGGCGGCCGGTACCAGCCGCTCTAGCGCCAGGTCGAAAGCGTGTTCCACAGTGGCGGTGAACCTTTCGCGCAGAAGACCGAAGGATCAGGAGACGTCTGAGTGCGTGTTCCAGATTTGTAGGGCCAGCTCGATGAGGAGTTCCGTCCGGGTATCGATCGACTTTGCATCCCAAGCGTCGAACTGGCGAAGTTGGGCGTTCAACGCGGTAACCGAGGTGTTCTTTCCGACGCTGCTCAACTGGGCGATGCTGCGCGTCAGGTAGTTGCCACTGTGCGTGTAGAGGGCTTTCTTCCCTTCGAACACATCGTTCCCGGCGACGATGTTGTGCGGTTTCTCCAGCAACGTGAGATTGCCGAGGCGGTTCACATACGACGCGTAGTCCTCGGCGTTGTTGAGCTTCCACTCGGTAAGCAAATCCTTGCGCGGGGTCTGCGGGAGGATATGCTCGATCTCCAAATTCATGTAGGGGTCGAGAAGTCCGCGTGTCTTCACCCCGGCGTAGGCCATGTCCACGTGCTGGGTGAGCCGCGCGAGGAGATACCGAGACCGGTACTTCGGGATCGATCCGAGACGGTATCGGCGCAAGGCGTCGCGCAGTTCGTCCTGCCTGGCCGTCATGGTCGTCTGGAAGCGGACATCGATGAAACTGTTCAACGCGGAGCGCTGGGCACTGCTGTCGCTGATTGCTGCAATGTCGCGCAGTTCGTCGGCGCAGGCCGACAGGATCCACTCGAGTTCTTTGGTGGACGTACGGGTGAACACGTAGAAGAAGAGGAAGTTTTCGATCTGCGCAACGAGATGCTCGAAGTTGTCAGGGCGCAGACGAGCGCCCGCCAGCAAGAGGACGAAATGCTGAGTAAGTGCACTTCCGGTGAGATGCCGGAGGTTCGACAAAGCTGTGCTCGAGCCGCCCTGAGCGTTGCGTCCCTTATGGAAGGCGAGGTAGCGGTCGACATTGGTCGCCACGTTGTCGACGAAGTCGAAAGGCTTGGTGGAATAGCCGGCCAGCGCTGCATTGCTCTTGTCGGTGAACCACGAGTAGATCTGGTCCTCGCGAATGACTCCCTTGCCGTCCGCGCTACGGATCTTGTAATTCGCCATCACGAAATACCGCAAGAACCGGAGAGGCTTCTGCTTGTTCTGTTCGAGCGGTGTTGTGATGTCCTTCCACTTGTCCTTGAGCTTGCTGAAATCATCCGGCTTGACCTGCGCGAAAAGCAGATTCTTGAGAAGATCCATCGGGTTCAGGCCGATCCCGCGCTCATTGATCGTCTCGAAGATCTTCAGTGCGCTGCTGATGTCCGTCTGGATCTGAATGAAGATGACGTTGTTCGCCAGATGCCCCCAGAATCGAGCCACGTCGGCCGGTTCGGGGAAATTGTGATCGAGGTACTCGGAGATTGCGGCGAACACTTCCATGATGCGGGCGGCCGACCCGAATCGCTGGAAGCCCTTGTCTTCCAGGCTCGTCGACAGATCCGAGTCGGATCCGTCGAACGCGCGAAGGAAGTCGATCAACTCGGCCGCGTTCTCGTAGGAGGGCACCAGACGCATGCGCGACACCGTCATTCCTTGGATGTCGGTGTAACTCGATGCGAGCAGGCTTTCGAGCATCGGCTGCTGAGGCTGGTTGAGGAACCGTCGACGCAGCGCGCACAGGACGAGAAAAAAGGTCGTCATGCGTTGCTGGCCGTCGATTACATCGAGTTCGTCGCCCTGTAGACCGGAACCGCTGCGTGAGGGTGCCACCAGGATCGTGCCTACGAAGTACTGCTTGCCTTCGGCTTCGAGGCTTTCGCTGATGTCGTCCAGAAGCTGGGTCGCTTCGGTTGCCGTCCACACGTACTCGCGCTGATAGTCGGGGATCCGATAGAACGCCGCCTGCAGTGCGTTCACAATGGTGTAACTGTGCGTCTGGATGGGGCTCATTCGGTTCCTAAAGTTCTGTGCGGTGAATTGCGGGCTGAGTGTGACAGATCAGTCCGACAAGAGCGAAGAGAAATGCTTGTGGGCGAGTTCCATGTCGCGCTCGCGATCCACGCCGACGAACGGTTCGACGTACGTGGCCCCGCCGACGGTGAGATCGACTGGCTTCAGAGAACCCTTCTTGCGGTACTCGGACGCCAGCTTGCCGGGAAGTTGCCGGCCGTTGGCGTCATAGAGGGCATCGCGCTCGTACTTCTGCAGCACCGGGAACTGGGTGCGGTAGATGGTCGTGAGTTCTTCTGCGGTGATTCCGAGCATGATCGCGACAATCGCGTCGATTTCCACGAGCGCCTGCCGGCGGTCGGCAGCTCGGCGCAGGGGAGTAGCCCAATTCCATTCAGGCCCGATCGCGCCAAGCGCTGCGCGGCCGCCGTAGTCCACGCCGATGTGCGGAACCCACGAATCCTCGGTCCATTCAGCGTCATACAGCTTCTCCCACAGCTGGGAATAGGGGCGGACGAGGCAGTTCAGGCGGAGGATGCGTAGAAGCATCTGGGGTTCGAGGGGGTGATTGCGGACATGGGGTAGGCGACGAATTACGCCCTGATTGAGTTCAGAGACACCAGCGGCCTTGATAAAGAAGTCCACGGGAAGTGATGACCAAAAACCATTGGCGAGACTCAGATCGACCGTGGTCGGAAGATGCGCATCCAGTACGCCATGGATGTGGCACGGCCCGGGCGGGACGATGGCGGAGTGGAGGGTCCGAACCGTTGCAGAATCGGCCATGCGGCGCCACGCGAGGCGGAAGTACGTCGAGCTGGGCTCGCCGTGCCATTTCGGGTAGGCGGCAATGTACTCGTCATGTGGCTTGGCGACCTGGTAATTGGTACGGGGGATGAAATCCTCGCCGATCATGTCGAGATCGATTGACTCGTACAGATGTCCGCGACCCGGAGCGGTATCCGGCTCCTGATTCAAGGGTGTGGCGACGGTCAGGTGTGGACCCTGCAAAATGACGTCTTCCCAGCGTTCGGGGACCGCGGAGGCGGATTCGAAGTACCCCAGCTTGCGGTCGGTGGTCTCATTCCATCCAAAAGTCCATTCGAAGTCGATGTTTCCGATTCGGGGTGCGGCCGCGATCTTGTCGAGCACCTCGGCGCTGGCCCGGTTTACCGGATACAGCATGCGGGCCTCAGCGGGTGGGGTGCCAGGTTCGTCGATGAGGGCAGCCCAGGTTGCCAACTGTGATTCGCCGATATCGACGATCCGCTCGGAGTGTGGTCGAAGATCCCAACTGCCCTGTTCGTCTTTTACTCCTGGGGCAGCACCGGATCCGTCGTGGTGAAATGACCTCACGACTGTATCCGGATGATATAGCGAGGATCCTTGGAGGAATTTCACGGCCGACGCGCGTCCGTAGACGTGGACGGCATAAGGCCTGGTGTGCTGAATTTCATTGAACAGCTTAAGTTCGTTCCGGAATTGCCAATGCCGACGAAGTCGTAGGTAGGTCTCTCGTCGCAGCTCCCTCGCCCGAAGCTCGGTAAAATGACTGTCGGGATGTATCAGGCCTACGATCCCTCGGGGTGAGGTAGTGCGCCAGGTGTGCTCCATGAAACAGCGGTACAGGTCTGTACGGAGCCCGGCGAGTATCGGCCGGTCCACGCCGGACCCGAGATTCTCAATCATGCCGGTCTGCCGGGCGCGCTCGTCCAGGTACGCATCCAGTGCCCCGGCGAGGGCAAGCGTCTCCTCGCGCTTGCGGCGCTTGAGCGCTTCGGCGGGCTTGTCGGTGAGCTGCCACCAGGGGTCGAACTCGGCGAGTACCCCGGACTCGTCCCAGTCGGGCCGCACCCAGGGTGGGTTACCGACCTGCAGATCGAAACCGCCGCGAGCGAATACGGGCGCGAAATCCAGTTCCCAGTGCAAGAAACCTTGCGTGCCAGCGATGGACTGAGCGATGGTCAGCCACGGGAATCCGTCGAGTGCCTTGTCGATCGGGAGGGATTGGGAGAAGGTGCGGTCGGTGTCCTCGGCGACGTCGAGCTCACTCCAACTCAGATCGCCGGCGAGGCTGGTCTGGCCGTACTTCTCGAACTTCCCGGCCCTCGGTGGAACACCCAGGATCGCCTCGAGCCCGCCGACCCACTGATCCCAGTCGGGCGGCTCGATCTCGGTGGTCAGCGGCCACGACCACAGCGCGCACCATGCATCCATTGCCCGCCGCAGGCGCCGGTACGCACCGTTTTCGTCGTTCAGTACCTTCTCGATCTCCTCGCGGGTGATTGCCGGTGTGTGCACGGGTTCGTCGGTGCCGAAGATGTGAATGTTGCGGCGAGCTTCCGACTCGGCGATCGTCAATCGGCGCAGCGTGAATCCCCACAGCGTTTCCACTCGCTGCGCCAGAGCCGACAGGCGCTTCTTGATTGCCGGGCTCGGATTCGATCGGATTCCGTTGCGCCACAATCGCAATACGTCGCGTTTCGCCGGCGCATATGTCTTTGCTTCTACAGTGTCGACCACCGCACCCCAACCCTGCGACGGCAGCAGGAAGTGGTGAATGCCGGCACCGATTTCCTCACCCAGGGGCACATCCTTCGGTGAGGTCGTCAGCCATGCCTTCTTGGTCAGGTCGGCTGTCGAGTACACCGCGCGTCGGGCGCCGATGAGGGAGTTGCCGCGGCGTAGGTGCAGACCGAACCACGGTGCCTGCAGGCCGGCGACCATCGTGTCGAGCCATAGCGAAATTTCCGCCAGTTCCACGGCGGTGGCGTTGAGGTCGACGCCGTAGACCTGGTGCAACGCGAGGTGCGCCTTCACCTTCTGCAGCTCGATCGGATACTGGTCGGCGTCGATCAGTGTGCCCAAATCCTCCTGCTTGCGTTTGAGGTACTCGCCAGCGAGTTGGCGCACGGCCTCGATCGCGAACGCGCCCGATCCGAGCGCGGGTTCGCAGATCGTCAGCTGCAGGATCTCATCCGGTGTGGTGCGGGTGCCGTTCTGATCGAGCAGTTCGGCGAGGGCCTGCGACACGACGAAACGGGTGAGCACTTCGGGGGTGTAGTAGGAGGCGGACTGCTGACGCTCGCGGCCGGCGAGACGGAAAACGAACGTGCCCTTGTGGTGGATCACCGCCTTCGGCTCGTCGGTCGCCTCGTCGATGGCCTTCACGAAGTCCGACTCGGACAGGTGATCGGCACGATCCGCCGGCACCACCCACGAGCCTTTTTCCGGGTCGCCGTTCTTCGCAACCTCGTACAGGTCTTCCTCGGCGAAGAATCCGGTGTACGACATTAACCCCTCGTACACCGCACCGAGCTGGTTGATGCCCAGCTCCGCGTAGCTGATGAAGCCGCGGTCGGCACCCTTACGTCCCTTCGATTCCTTCGACAGCACCAGATGTTCGAGCACCTTCTGAGTGGCCTCGTTACCGAGACCCACGTCGTCGATCAGTGCGGTCGCCTCGCGCGAGAACAGATCTGCGCGCAGCGGGTTGAATTCGAGGCCAGGTGCCGGATCGTCGGAGACATCTTCTGGGGCATGTGGGGTGTGGCCGCGGTCGACGAGCCGGAACAACGTCGCCAGCGACTCGTAGAGGTGGGTGCCGTTCTTCGCCTGTGGCGACACCAATTCCGTGAGGGTCAGCTCCCGCAGCCGGTCCAGGCCGTAGCCCTCGCCGTACTCGGGGACGCCGGCAGGCAACACCCGCATCTCCGGCGAGGCCTCCGCGTACAGCAGGAACAGGATGCGGTACAGGAACCGCAGTGAATGTTTCGCCAGCTCCTGGCCGTCGATACCGTCGAGCGTCAGCCCGCGGGCCGCGCGGCGGCGCACCACCTCGTTGGCAATGATCTCGATCGACAGGCGGATACCCTCGCGCAGATCCTTCGACACCCCGACCGTGTGCTTGACCGAATCCTCGAGCACGCCCGTCCACCAGATGTTGCCGTCGGCGTCCGGGGTGAGGGCTTGGCGGCCGAACATTGCTACCACACGGTCGATCTCGCCGCCGCGGGCATCGTGCCGTCGTTCGGTGACCACCAGCAGGTCCACTGCCAGGTAGCGGCCCTCCGCCCAGCGTTCGGCCTCGGCGAGCAGCAGCCACTGCCCGGCCTGTACGACGATGAATGCCGGGGGTTGGTCGGTGCGGAACGCAGCCGAGACGACCTTGGACACCGCCGCGATCTGCTTGTTCTCCTCGGTAGCCGGTTCGATCAGCCGGCCGGTGTCGGGATCGAGCAGGTCGTCGACGGAGTCCACCGGATGTGCCTGCAGGAACAGCACACCGCTGACGCCGGGCAGCGCCGCCGCCGGGAGATCCAGCTCAGCGCCCGCACGCTCACCGTGAAACGTGGTCAGGTCGCCGGGGAATCCGAGGGCGCGTCGAGTCAGAGCGTGCGCGGCGGCCGCACCGTCCGGGTTCTCGGACAGGTAGGCCAGCAGGGTTTGGAGTTCCTGGCACGCGGCGAGGAAGGTCGCTCGCACCGTGGTGCGCTCCTCCTTGGCCTCGGCGTCCCACATTTTGCGGAGCGCGAGCACCTTGCCCTGGAACGATTCTTTCACCGAATCGGTGGTGAAGTAGTGCTCGCTGATCCAGTCCTCGCCAATGACGATGGAATCGAAGGAAGCCACGACTACTGGACCTTTCCGGGGGTGCTTGCGGTGGGGGTATCGGTAGGCACGATCACCAACAGTGGGCGTACCAGTTGCTGGGTCGGCGCGAGTAGATCGGCGAGTCGTTGTTCCTCTTGGATTCGGCGGGCGAGCTTGCTCACCTTGGTCTTCTGCGCACCGAACAGCTCGAGTTGCTCGGCCTCGCTGTGCCAGCGATTCGCACGACTCGTCCAAGCTCTCAGTCGCTGTTCGGCCGCTGCCTCATGCTCTTTCAGCACCATGTACATCGCCTTCTGCGCATGCGTGACCGCGGTCGGAATGAGAGCCCGGTAGTGGGCGGCGTCGGCGACCGGTCCGGGATTCGCCGAACCCGGCCGGAGACCGGTGTCCTCGGTGAGGAAGCCCAGATCCTCGCGGGTTTCGACCATGCAGAAGTCGGGGTTGTTCGGGTTGGGGAACTCCGCGGTGGAAAACACCCGCGAGATGAGCTGACCGCGTTTGTTCATCAAGGTGCCCATCAGCAGCACCGTGGGAACGTCCACGTCGCCGCGGATCACGAAGATCTGGTTGCGGCCGAGTGCGCTGAGCGCCCGGTCGCTGGCCCAGTCCAGCACCGGGTGCAGGGGACCGAGGAAATGCGCCTCCGGCCAGGTGGTGCCGTTGATGCCCTTGCCCTCCCGCGCGATCCGTAGCTGGGCATCGCCGACGGCGGGGGAGGTGGCCAGCTTCAGACGTTCGAGTACGCGGCCGTGCTGCAGATAGTTCTGCGGCAGCTGCCCGAGCCGCTGACGCAGGTCGTTCGGGGGGATCAGTTCCGCGATGGAATGGGCCTTGTTGATCGTCCAGCCGACGCCTCCGCGTTCCGGCTTGCTGCCGGGCACGTCGTGGAACGCGGCGTGGAGGGCTTCGTCGAGGAAGGTGATGTCGTCCGGGTAAAGGCTCTGCCGGGGCGATTCCGGGAGCTGGGCCTTGTCGTCGTCGGCTGTGTCGAACTGCGCGAAGAATGCATCCAGGTCATCACCCTCGGCGACCTCTTCGACGCTGCGGATCTCTTCGTCGAGGCTGGACTTTTGCGCGAGGACGTTGCGGATCGCCGATTCCTCTTCGCTCACACTGTGTTTGCCCATGAGTGATGCGACGTCCCCGAGGGTGGAATGCGCCTGATTCTCCCGTTCGAGAAGGCGGGAGAGCACCCGCAGGTCGCCGGAGAAATCCGGGTCCGACGGTTCGAGGATCAACGACGAGATCACCGGAGGGTGCTTCTGCCCGTACCGGTCGATGCGGCCGTTGCGCTGTTCGATGCGGATCAGGCTCCACGGGATGTCGTAGTGGATCAGGTGGTGGCATTGCGCGTGCAGGTTCACACCCTCCGACGCCACGTCGCCGGTCACCAACACCCGAATCGGTGAGGTTTCCAGCTTGAAGCTGTCGACGATCTCCTGCTGCTCGACGTCGGAGAGACCACCGTGCAGCATCGCGATGTTCTCGGGCCGGAGCTTCAGCATCTTCGGGAGATGCTCGGTGAGCCAGCGGAGAGTGGCAACGCGTTCGGCGAACACCACAGCCCGCGTGTCGGACTTCGGTCCGACGCCGATTTCCTGGAGACGTTCGACGAGGGCCGCGAACTTGCCGGCCTGCTCGTTGATGGCCCTGACGTTCAGTTGGTCGAGGGTGGCGAGGGCCTCCAACTCGATGCGCTGATCGGTGTCGTGCGCGGAGAGTTTGCTGCGGCGCTGCTTGATGGACTCGGCGAGTGCGGCGGGGGAAGACAGGAACGCCTTCGCCAATGTCCACGGGAACAGGCCCTTGGTGTCGCCGGAGTAAGGGGATCGGCCGGACTGCGGGTGCAGCCAGGTGTGCGAGAGTTCCGCGGCGACCGCGTCCTCGGCGGCGGAGGGCCGGACCAGGCGGTGCACCGGCTCGGCACGTTCGGCCCAGTCGCTGCCCACCTCGGCGGCGACTTCCGGGTGGTGCCGGTGCCTGCGGATCAGGAGTGTCTCCACGTCCTGCTTGGTGAACGTGCCGTCAGGTGCGACCACGGTCGGATCCAGCAGCCGCAGCAATTCCGCGAACGACTCCTCTTTGCCGTTGTGGGGGGTCGCCGACGCGAGGATCAGGGCCTCGGTGTTGGGGGCCAGCACCCGCGCGAGCTCGTTGTTCTGGGTGCCCACATTGGTGAGGTTGTGTGACTCGTCGATTACCACTGCGTCCCAGTGCTGGCGCGCGAGGTGCGCCTTGTAACGGGGACTTTTGAGTGTGTCGATCGAGATGATCGCCCGCTTGAAGTAGGTGAAGGGGTTCCGGGTGGCCGGCAGCTTCTGCCGCACCTTCTGGATACCCGCCGAGTCCAGCCGCACGAAGGGCAACGCGAACCGGCACCACAGCTCGTGCTGCATCTGTTCGAGCACGTGTTTCGGGGTGACGACGAGAATCCTCTCGCCGCGCCCGCGTCGCACCAGCTCCGACAGGATCATCCCGATCTCGAGGGTCTTACCGAGACCCACCGCGTCCGCTATGAGGATGCGCGGGCGGATGTGTTGAGGATCGAGGGCTTTTGCCACCGCCGTGCGCTGGTACGCGAGCGAATCGGCAAGCATGTGCGTCGACACAGTCAGCGATTGGTCACCGTAGGGGACGGGGGTCTTGCGGAGCAGCGCCTCGAGCCACAACCGGCTGTTGCGGTAGCCGGCGGAACCGTCGGCGACGACGTGCGCTTGCGCGGGGTCGAGGACCCGGATGTCATCCAGACTCGAGTAGAACGCCGCAGTGGTGTCGGCCACCAGTTCGGAAAGGCCGCGGACGCGGACCAGCCATCCGTCGGAGCCCTGCTCGGCCTGAGTGACCAGCCATTCCTCGTCTCGGACCACGACTATCGAGCCGGGCGCAACGTTGAGGTCCGCGGCCGGATCCAGCACGGACTGCTCAGCGGAATTCAACGTGGTCACGCGATTCCCCACTTTCTGGTGTGTTCGACGATCTGCGGCCCGTTGGGGAAACGGTGCCGGCACCGTCCATGGTGTCGTGTTGCTCAGGTCGGTAACGAGACGTGGTGATCTTCTCGCGCGGTCTGGCAGGTGCTCCCATTGGGGGCAGGTCGATCGTCGTTACAGGGTCATGCTCGTCAGGCCGGTACGATTCGCCGGAGGCCATGAGTTCAGCGAGTACGATTTCCCGGAGCGTTGTCGCGTTCCTCGGAATCCCGAGGTCCGCCGTTCGAGTTCGGGCGCCTTTCGGAAGTCCCCTCTTGTGGCGAGCCTCCCGCAGCGTTTCCGGGATCCGGCGACGAAGTTCCGTGCTCGTTCCGAGCCACGGTTCTCTACGCGTGGGCCACGCTTCGCGGAGGAATTCGACCGTGGGCCGGGCGCCGTCGACCGTTCGCAGCGCGTCGGTCGCGCCTACACCCGGATCGTCTCTGCCGAGTAGTTCCTTGTCCAGGTTATGAAAAAGGGATGGCGGTAGGTGCGACCACTTGACCTTGCAACTCGGCACCACAATCCTCGAGCTTCCACGTGAACGACGTCGGACTTCCGTCCGGCCTCACAACCCCTCGAGTCGAACGTAGTCCCTATCGCCGAAAGAGTAGGTGACGTTAGCTCGTCGCCCTGACGGCGGTGATATCGCAGAATCGGACCACACGATCGGGGTCGGACGGCGTCGACTCGGGCACCTCATTCACGCCGGTGGGCGGCACTTCACCGCTGTTGCCAAAGTGTGATGTATCAACTTTACGTTCTCGAACGAAACACCGGTTATATGGCCGGTTCGCGAGGTCTGTTCGATTGCATGCGCGGGGGTGCCGGAAGGTGCGTCAGGGAGTGGGGGATCTGTGAGCGGGGTGTCGTTCCGGCAGCAGTGGCTGTCCGACCAGGAATTCGAGATCACGCGCCGGTTGGAGAAGGCGTCCCTGGTCGTCGAGATCAATCTGGACGAGGACGAGATTCGTCGAACTCAGGAGATGTACGGTCGGCAGGCCGCAGAGATGTTGCGCCTCGCGGCGCCTCCGGAACAGGTGATCGCCAAGTACCCGGCGCTCACCCTCGCGATCCTCGTCGGCCAGGCAGCCCTCGGCTACGAGCAGCATCGGTACTGGGACGAGTTCTTTGCGCGTCTCGACCTGCCACGTGAGCAGTCCTTCGAGCAAGCCCTACGGAAGTCTCTGGATCGCTTGCTCACACGCTTCGGCCTGCGTAAGTTCCCGGAACTCAGGAGCGACTACGTGCAGTTGATGGCGTTGCATGCCGGGTTCCCGGTGTACTGCATGCGCGACATCATCGATCTCCTCGAAGAGCGCATGGTCGCAGGCACCGAGGTCACCGGTGCCACGGTCATCGAGTGGCTGCGCGAACCGGGAAAGAAACATCGGATGAACTCGCTCGATGTCCCCGTTCGCAACTTCATCCTCTACGGTGATCAGCTCGCCGTCGACATTCTCAATCGCATCATCGAGTTCGTCGGATTCACTGTGAACACCGAGGGGTGGGCAGCGTCGGATCTCGACCTGGAGACGTCCACCACCGGCCTGCCGACGCTGCTGCTCGACAAACTGATCGAGTTGCTGCGTGACCGTCCGTTCGGAAGTGGACCTCGTCCTGTCGTGGCTCGAATGCGACGGCGTCGCAAGCCGACCATTGCTTTTCTGCCGCTCGACCGGCAGGTTGTCGTCGAAGTGCCGTACCCGGATGTCGACCCTCAGGTGCCATGGCGTTTGTCGTTCGACGGCGTCACCAGGGAAGCGCTCGCCGAGCCTGGCTGGGGCGTGCGAGCTGACGAGGAACATCCACCCACTCCGGTGCCGGTGCCGGGTCCGGTTCGCGAAATCATGCTGCAGCATCAGCCCAGCGACGAATCCACCCAGATACCCGTTGTCGACAAGGACGACCCTCTGCTGGTCTTCGACACCGACGGACGGTGGATTCCCCGGCACTCCGCGCTCCCGCGCAGTTGTGTTCTCGCTCTGTACCCCAGCGACGCGCAGGTTGTCGACGTCGGTACCGGAATGACGCTCATGCCGACCTTCCCGGCCGACTCGCCGGTCGGTTGGACGGGCTGGTCTGCCGCTGAGCTCGACCTCTCCACCTCCGGTTCGATCGTGCTCACGCGACGGGGCACGCGAGCGCCTGGTGGGGTTCGCACCGTGCGTGATGCCGCGACGCCGACATTCGAACACGGGGTCGTCGTCGACGGACTGCAAACCCTCAACGGACTGACCGTGTATGGATCGCGCCCGGAAGTCACGTTGCCGGCCAACTCCGGCAAGCAGGCAGTCGTATGGCGGATCCGCGTGAAGCGCCCGGACACGTCGAGTTGGCTTGTCGATACCGAAGTTTCCGGCGCGGACGAGGAACTTGTAGTCGACCCGTTCGAACCGATAGAGGACGCTGTCCTCGGCATGTTCGACGTCCAGGTGTCGGGTCCAATCGGTAACGACCTGCGTCTGCAGGTATTCCTTGCCGAGGGCATCTCCGTCGAGTACACGAGGCCGTTCAGATTCCCCGCTACCGGCGGTCTGATCCCGGTGACCGCGCAGGTGTCGAGCGAATGGGACCTCGTGGTGCCCCATCCGCGCGTCGAGTTTGCGGCAGGTGACCGCGACAAGCTCATCACCGTGTCGCAGCGTGAACGCACGTACCGGTTGCGACTCACGCCGCCGCACGTCCAGATGCGAGCCGACCCGATGGGCGCCCCCGCACAGTGGCGCACTGCAGCCTCGGTCCTCACACCGGCCGAGCTCGATGAACATCGGCTCCTCGCATTGCATGTTCCGTTTGCGGAGGCCGCGGTTTTCCAGCTCGAGTCTCGCGATGGTGCGCTGATCAAGGACGTCACACCGGAAACACCGCACTACGATTACTTCCAGGTTCCCAGTCGTGTCTTCTTCGATGCCGCGCGAAACGCTGGGCAGTGCCGGATCGTCGCGCTCATCGACGACGAATACGGTCGCACGACGAAAGTGGTTCTGGTACACGTCCGGCCGGCGGCACTGTGCACCGGAATCGTCGTCCACGACGGGATGCTCATCCTCGAGAACCCGGCCGGCGAGGAGGATCTCGCGGTCAATCTGTGGGCTCGGACGGCGCCGTGGCGCCCGGTTCTGACCCTTCAGGTTGTCGAGGGTCGCGCGAAAATGCCCGAAACCCACGTCGACGCGGGGCCGTTGCTCGCCGAAGTATTCGTCGACGATCCATGGACCACGGTCACGCCGCCGTCCTGGCCGCAGAGTTCCGCACTCGAGGCGCACCAACCCGGCTGGATGCACGATCCGTCGCACGAACGTGACAACCTGTCGCGGTTCCTGGCAGGAGCCGGACCCGCGCCGGCAGACGCGGTGAGCATGCCCGAGGTGTGGTCCGCGCTCGCACTGCTCCCGCAGGACTCGGAAGACGTCCAGACACAACAACTTCGTTCCGCGCTCGGCCGTATCCTTACCGAGAATCCACGAGTAGCACTCGAGGCTTTGGGTAGCAGCACGATTCCGCAGCCCGAGATGATGTCGCTTCTCATCCGCACCGGTTTGGTGTACCGAAGCTACGCGGCGGATTTCACACTCAACGATCTGCACGCCAATCCCTGGGCCGGGTGCATGATCGAAATTGCCGACCTGCCTTCGCTGTACGAGCGTCGGCACGACGTCGACGCGGAACGCGCCGAGACGCTCGATTATCTCGAGGACAAGGGGGGCAGAACGCTGATCGAAGTCCTGTCCAGGGGGAGGTCCGCTGATCTCTACGGCGGTGTTTTCGAGAAGGACACCGTGCTGCTCGACAGGCTGCCCGGCTCGCAGGTCGAGGAGATCTTCGAGCATGCGCGCCTTGTGCCGGGAGCGCTTCTCGACGAGGACACCCGCGTCAGCGCCGTGATCGACGCATTCCACCATCGCGCGACGTGGATGGCGCAAGGATGGTCGCCCTCCTTTGCCTCCGCGACGGCCCGTTCACTCGACATCATCAGGCGTACCCGGGGGCAGATCTACCGCGAGGTGGCCGCTCGTAACGAAAAGCTCCAGGGCGTCGACACAGGACGACATCGATGGATGCTGTTGTCGCTGCAATCGCTGACCTTTGCGGTGCTCGCCCGTATGAAGGCCCATGGAATGCTTCGGCACTCACCTGTGACGGCCGACTTCGAAGAATCCTGGGCAGCCATGGCTCGACTATGCCCAGCACTGGTGATGACGGATCTGCTCATTTCCGAAGCCCTCGTAACCTACGCCCTCCACGGCGACCTGATCGGAGAAAACTGATGGCGGATCGTCTCGACCCCCTGCTCACCGCGCGGCAGATCGATGAGACGTACAAGCGGTATCTCAAAACGCTACTGGGGCCGAGTGATCCCGCGATAGCGGCGGCTTTCGACGCAGCCATCGACGACACTCGTCTGCTGACGAAGGGGCCGCTGCTCGAGCTCACCCCGCCGTACGCGCCGGGGAAGTCGATCCCCGAACTCATCGATGAAGGGATCTTGCGACCCGGACTGGCTGCCCTGTACAACAAGGCCCAAGATCTGCAGCGGCCGCTCTACCAACATCAGGAACGGGCCATCCGCAAGGTCACCGCCGGTCGAAACATCGTCGTCAGTACCGGTACCGGCTCGGGTAAAACCGAGAGCTTCCTGCTCCCGATCATCAACTCGTTGATCGCCGAACGTGAGGCGGGCACGCTCGGACCCGGTGTGCGCGCACTTCTTCTGTACCCGATGAACGCACTCGCCAATGATCAGCTCAAGCGCCTGCGCGGAATGCTGAAAGACCTTCCCGATATCACGTTCGGCCGATATACAGGTGAGACCGAGCAGTACACCGACAAGGCAGAGAGTCTGTTCCGGGCCACAAACCCGGGCCAGGAGCGGTGTGCCAACGAACTTCTCAGCCGGGAGGAGATGCGAACCCATCCACCGCACATCCTTCTCACCAACTACGCAATGCTCGAATACCTCCTACTGCGACCCGCAGACCTCGACCTCTTCGACGGGCCGTATGCCGGCACTTGGAAGTTCATCGCTCTCGACGAGGCCCACGTCTACGACGGTGCGCAGGGGTCCGAGGTAGCCCTACTGCTGCGTCGTCTGAGGCAGCGCGTCGCGCCCGAAACCTCCCTGCAGTGCATTGCCACGTCTGCCTCGCTCCACGGCGCGCCGGACGAGGCGATGACTTTCGCTCGCAACCTGTTCCAGGCGGACTTCGAGTTCGTGGAAGGCGATCCTGCTCGTCAGGACCTGGTCACGCCGACACGCCTGGAACGGCGTGAGCCCGCCACCTGGCAGATGACCGACGACGAACTGACCGAATGGTCCGGACAGGGTGCCGATCTGACGGAACTCGGGTCTCGATCGCCGGACGGTGACGCCGCCGAGGCGCTTCACACGGAGAAGACGATCGTGTCCCTGCGCGAAACCCTGGCCGAGGGGCCGCTCGACGCATTCGCGCTCGCAGATCGCCTGTGGTCCGGTGATCCACGCGCAGGCGACAAGCTGCAGGCACTTGTCACGCTCGGCTCCTCAGTGACGGACGCGAGTGGGAATCCCGTTCTGTCTGCTCGGTATCACATGTTTGTGCGAGCTACCGAGGGTGCCTACGTCAGCTTCGGTGACGACGAGCCGACAGTTCTGCTGGGTCGGCACGAGATCGATCCGACGACCGGCCGCGCGATGTTCGAATTCGGAACATGCCAGCGGTGCGGTGCCGTCCATCTGGCCGGTGACGTCTCCATCCGCAAGAACGGGAAGTTCTTCGTTCCCAGTGTCAAGGAAGATTCCTCGGTGAAGTGGTTGGTCCTCACCGACGCGCCGGACACCAGTGTGGACGAGGACGAGGAAACTTTGGGCGACAGCACCGCTACTTCTGAATCGGGTATCCGATACCTGTGCACGGGTTGCGGGCTGCTGAGCGACATGGAGGGTATGTGCCCGATCGGCGACTGCCCCGGCGGCGAATCTCGAAGAGTGCGTGAACATCGCGGAACCAAGAAGGTAATGAGCACATGCACCGAATGTGGGGGCAGCGCACGTCAGCTCATCCGTCGCTTACGGACGGATGTGAATGCCGCGCCGTCGGTAATCACCACAACCCTGTACCAGCATTTGCCGGCCGCGACCGACGAGACGGTCAAAGAGGTCGGTGAAGGTCGTAAGCTCCTGATGTTCTCGGACTCCCGCCAAGCCTCCGCGTTCGCGGCACCGTATCTGGGACGAACGTACGGACGTCTTCTCGAGCGCCGGTATCTGACCATGGCGTTGCAGGACCGTAAATATGCCGACGACGACCTCACGGTCGAGGACCTCGCGTACATCGCGCAGAAGAAAGCCAAGGCGGCGCATCACTTCCCCCAGACTGCCGGACGCGTCGTGATGGAGAAGGCTGCGAACGAATGGGTCATGGGTGAACTCATGACCATGGACCACAAACAGTCCCTCGAAGGTCTGGGATTGATGCGCGTGGCGGTGTCGCGCGCCAACGTCACCGTGCCACGGGGGCTCACTCAACTCGGGCTGGAGGAGGACGAGGCGTGGGATCTCATCGATGAACTGCTCAAGACCGTTCGTATGCAGGGTGCGGTGAACCTCCTCGATGAAGTCGATATCCGCAGTGAACGTTTCGAACCCCGCAACATGCGGATCCGAATCACCCGCGTGGGCTCCAACCCCAAGAGCAAGGTGCTGTCCTGGCTTCCCAGCGGCCGCGCTAACGGCACGAACAATCGGGTCCGATTCATGTCCAAGGTCTTGGCCGAACTCGACAAGGGTATGGATTCGACCAAGGTGCTCGACGGTTGCTGGCGTTTTCTTCTGGACAACAGGTTCGTCAAGCACGAGCCCGACAAGTTCGAAGCAGATGCTTATCAAATCGACCACACCAGGCTCGCCGTTCACAACGGGATGGACTGTGCCTGGCATCGGTGCGACACATGTCGGCGCATCACCGCCTTCAACGTGCGAGGGGTGTGCCCCAACACCACCTGCACGGGCAAGCTTCTCGCATACGAGGTTCCTCGGCTCGACCGTGACACCAACCATTACCGGAACATCTACGGCACTCTCAATCCCGCACCTCTGAGGTCGAAGGAGCACACCGCGCAATGGACGGCGCGGCAGGCGGCCGAGATTCAGCGAGAGTTCATCGACGGCAAAGTTAACGTTCTCTCATGCTCGACTACGTTCGAACTCGGCGTCGACGTCGGTGATCTGCAAGCCGTGGTGATGCGCAATATGCCTCCCAAGACAGCCAATTACGTGCAGCGAGCGGGCCGCGCCGGCCGTCGAGCCGCCTCGGCAGCGCTCGTCTTGACCTACGCCAAACGCAGTTCACACGACCTGTCGAAGTTCCAGGACCCGAAATCCATGATTGCCGGTCAGATGCGGATCCCGTGGATCCCCATCGAGAACGAGCGAATCGGTCGACGACATGCGCATTCTGTCGCATTGGCTGCCTACTTCCGGCACGGCGTCGAAGCCACCGGCAAGCCCTGGACCCGGGCGGGCCAGTTTTTCCGCGCGGAGACCGAGGGTGGTGTTTCTCCCGCCGCGATGGTGAAGGATTTCCTCACCCCGGTACCCGAGCAGATGCGGGAAGACCTTCGTCGGATTCTCCCTCCGGAGGTGCGGGAGCAGATCGGGGTCGACAACGACGCATGGGTCCAGTACCTCGCTGACCTGCTGGACAAGGTCGAGAAGGACGTGGAGAACGACTTCCAGACCTTCCGCGAATTGATCGAGGAAGCAAAGAATGCGGAACAGTTCGGGATCGCCGCACACCTGCAGAAGACGTTGCGCACCATCGATGAGCGCCAACTGCTCGGATTCCTTGCAAACAAGAACATTCTGCCGAAGTACGGCTTCCCGGTAGACACCGTCGAACTGAGAACCCAGCACTGTCAGGAGCCGGTCGGGCGAAACCTCGAACTGTCCCGCGACCTGAGTCAGGCAATCTACGACTACGCTCCCGGAAATCAGATTGTCGCGGGAGGAAAGGTCTGGACTTCGCGCGGTATCCACCGGGTGCCGAAGCGCGAACTCGAGCAGTTCGAGTACCGGGTGTGCCGGAACTGCGACAGGTTCGAAGCAGCACATACTCTCGACGCCGGTCAAGTGTGTGGCGGGTGTCAGGAACCGTTCACGTCACTCAAACGGTTCGTCATTCCCGAGTACGGGTTCGTCGCGGACGCCAATGCCGCCGATGTGGGAACAGTGACTGGGCCCCATTCTGAAGTCCACCGGCTATGCGAACTGTAGTTGTTGTCTACCCTCGGTTGACTGGGCCCCATTCTGAAGTCCACCGGCTAT